>JAFRMI010000061.1 GCA_017430765.1 Lachnospiraceae bacterium
CCATTCGGAGGTAACACATGCTCAGAATTTTGGAAGTGATCCTCATTGGTATTGTAGAGGGAATTACCGAGTGGCTCCCGATCAGTTCGACGGGCCATATGATCCTTCTCTATGAACTCTTCCATATCGATCCGCAGGATCCGTTCTGGTCCATGTTTCTTGTCGTGATCCAGTTCGGGGCGATCCTGGCCGTCATCGTCCTCTTTTTCCGGCGCCTCTGGCCATTCAGGATGCCTGACCCGCAGCTGCAGGGCGGGCAGAAAGTGCTCAGTGTCATTAAAGTGCCGAAGATCATCATGTGGCTCAAGATATTGGTTTCCTGTGTCCCGGCAGCGGTTGTCGGACTGACAGTCGACGACTGGATTGAGGAACACCTCTACAATTATATTGTGGTAGCCCTCATGCTGATCATCTACGGTATCCTGTTCATCCTCATTGAGACCCGGAACCGGGGAAGACGGGCGGAGGTCCGCAGCATCAGCCAGATCTCCTGGCCGCTTGCCATCCTTATCGGCGTGTTTCAGGCACTGGCAATCATCCCGGGAACGTCCCGGTCGGGAGCGACGATCCTCGGCGGGCTCCTCCTTGGCATGACAAGAAAATGCGCGTCGGAATACACCTTTTTCCTGGCGATTCCGACGATGTTCGGTGCTTCTCTTTTAAAGATCGTTAAATTCAGCGGATCCCTTACGGGGATGCAGATCTTCTATCTGGTGCTCGGCATGGTGATCGCTTTCGCGACGTCCATAGCGGCGATCCGGTTCCTGATGGAATACATTCGCCGCCACGATTTTAAAAAGTTCGGGTATTACAGAATCGTACTGGGTGCGTTCGTTCTCCTGTTTTTTGCGATTCGTTCGCTTCTGGCATAAATACCCCGGTACGAAGTCTCTTTATGTTTAAGAATCGCTTCCGGCAGAACTGAGGCCGGAGAATGGCTGCATTTTCACTATCATATAAAGAAAACCCCAACATTCTTTACAGATACAGTCGGAGGAACCTGCCATGAAGAACGAGACCGTTGTTATTGTACTCGGATCTGCGGCGCTGGGAGCGACGCTGCCCGAGCAGAAAGCGGCGGCGAAGGAAGCCGCGAAAGCCGTCGCGGATATTGCCGAGACCGGCGCGGGAATTGTCGTGACGCACACCAACTCACGCCAGATCGGCATGATCCATATGGCGCTTGGAGAATTTGCGGTCAATCATACAGAATACACCGCGTTCCCGATGTCGGTCTGTTCCGCGATGAGCCAGGGCTTTATCGGCTATGATCTGCAGAATGCGATCCGCGAGGAGCTGCTGCGTAGGAAGATCCGCCGCGGCGTCACAACGGTACTTACACAGGTCATCGTCGATCCGTATGACGAAGCCTTTTATGAACCCAGCAAGATCATAGGCCGTGTGCTGACCCGGGAAGAGGCGGAAGAGGAGAAACGGAAAGGGAATTACGTTGTTACCGTTGACGGCGGATACCGCCGGATTGTCGCCTCCCCGAAACCGCGTGAGATTGTGGAATTCGATGCGATCTCCGTCCTTCTTGCGAGCGGGCAGATTGTCATTGCCTGCGGCGGAGGGGGAATTCCCGTGATCGAGGAAGGGGCGGAACTCGTCGGCGCGTCCGCGGTGATAGAGAAGGACCTCACGGCGCGTCTCCTTGCGATGGAACTGAAAGCGGACACGCTGCTTATCCTGACATCGACGGACAATGTCCTTATAAAAAACAGAGAAGGGGATGTGCGTCCCATCGGAACGGTGGATGTCAGGCAGGCAAGAAGTATTGTCGAGGATAACCGGTTTGTCCGGGAACCGCAGCGGCCCAAACTTGCCGCCGCGACGGATTTTGTCGAGCTTGGGGCAAACCGCCGTGCGCTGATCACGTCGATCGCGAAGGCCAAGGAGGCCTATTTCGGGCATGCGGGGACAAGAATCCTGAGCGACCGCATATGATGACCTTATAAGTCTGGGAGAACAGGACTCCATGCGTGCCCTGTTCAAAAAAGAATAAGACACAAAGACGAGGCCCATCGGATGGCCTCGTCTTCGCGTCTTATTCTAATGAGGGGGGAGATAGTAAGTGGTTCATCAACTATCTGATACATATGATAAAGTGGAAATGTGTAGAGATTATGTACGTCTCCAAAAGAAAAAATAAAAATAATAAAAGAAATATAAACTCTTTCTGATGTAAAAAAGAGACATGATAAAAAGGAAGCAGAAGCAGAAGGACGTAAGTCCCGCACAGGGTCTGCTCCCCGGATTCACTGTCCTTCCGGGACCGCCGGCTGCCCGCATTGACGCTTAACCATATCTGGTATAAAATAGAAGGTTAGTAAGTTAAACGACACAAAGGAGTGTAATCTATGCAGCTGAAACAACTGACAGAGCGTTTTTCCTTCGATTTGATCAGGGGCAGTCTCGAGCTCGATGTTTCACAGGTGGAGAGCGACTCCCGGAAGATCATCCCTTCCGGTCTCTTTGTCGCCATTGTCGGTGCGAACTCCGACGGACATACGTATCTTAAAAGCGTCGCGGACAGCGGAGCCGCAGCGGCTATTCTCCAGAAAGATCATATCACGGAATCGCTTCTTGCGGAACTGCCGGAGAGCATGACGCTTCTTGCGGCGGAGGACACGAGGCTCGCACTCGCATATACTTCCGCGGCATGGTACGGCTACCCTGCTGAGCAGATTCCCGTGATCGGAATTACCGGCACGAAGGGAAAGACCACTACGACTTATATGATTCGCTCCATCCTTGAGAACGCCGGATACCGGGTCGGTCTCATCGGCACCATTGAATCGATCGTAGGCAGCACCCATATACCATCCGCCAATACGACGCCGGAATCGTCTGTCATTCACAGGTATCTCCGGGAGATGATCGACGCCGGCCAGAACTGCGCGGTGATGGAGGTCTCCTCGCAGGCACTTATGCTGCACCGGACGGCGGGGATTCTGTTTGAGATCGGCGTGTTCACGAATCTCTCTCCGGACCACATCGGACCGAACGAGCACAGTTCCTTCGAGGAGTATCTTGCGTGTAAATCTCTGCTGTTCCGGCAGTGCCGGCACGGGATCTTTAACGCGGATGATCCCTATACGGCGCAGGTAATGGAAGGCCATACGTGCACGGTGGAAACATACGGAATCGAGAATCCGAAGGCGGATCTTCGCGCGGAAAATGTGCACCATGTCACCGGCAGAGGGTACCTCGGCATGTCCTTCCGTCTCGCCGGAAGAGCTAATTTCGACGTGGAACTGGACCTGCCCGGCCTGTTCTCTGTATATAATGCACTGACAGCGGTTGCCGTGTGCGAACATTTCCATATTGATAAAGAAGATATTCGCCGCGCGCTCAAAGGGGCGAAGGTGCGCGGCCGCATAGAGCCGGTGAAAGTATCCGACGACTTTACGCTGATGATTGACTACGCGCACAACGCGATGGCGCTGCAGAGCCTTCTGACTACACTCCGGGACTATGAGAGCGGCCGGATCGTATGTCTCTTCGGATGCGGGGGAAACCGCGCGAAGAGCCGCCGTTTCGAGATGGGAGAGGTTTCCGGCAAGTACGCGGATTTTACGATCATTACGTCGGACAACCCGAGATTTGAAGAGCCGCAGGCAATTCTGGACGATATTGTGACCGGCATCCGGAAGACGGACGGGGAGTATATCACGATTATTGACCGGAAGGAAGCGATCCGTTACGCGATCAAAAACGGGAGACCCGGGGACATCATCGTCCTTGCGGGCAAGGGGCATGAGGACTATCAGGAGATCTGCGGAAAGAAGTATCCGATGGATGAGAGAATTCTGATCGGGGAGATACTGGATGAAGAAGGCCTACGCTGAAGTCATAGTGGATATCGCGCATGAAAAGCTCGACCGCCCGTTCCTCTACAGGGTGCCGGATGCGCTTGCCGGACAGGCGGTGCCGGGCAGCGTCGTGCGGGTTCCGTTCGGCAGAGGCAGCCGGATCATCGACGGCTACATTGTGGGATTTACAGACCGCTGCTCTTTGAAGGAAGAGCAGATCAAGAGCATACTGGAAGTGAGGAGCGGATCGGAGACTGCGGAAGCCAGACTGATTGCGCTCGCCGCATGGATGAGCCATACATACGGTTCCACGATGATCCAGGCCCTGAAAACGGTCATTCCGGTCCGTAAGTCCGTGCGCGCCGTGACGGAACGCACGGTGGCAGCCGCGGACCCGGATGCGGTCCCCGGACAGATTGAATACCTGCGGAAGAAGCGAAGAACAGCGGGCGTAAGGGTGATGGAAACGCTGGCACGGGAAGGGACCATGTCCCAGAGGGAACTGCTGGAAAAGGCAAATGTCCCGGTCTCCTGCGTCCGGAAGCTCGAGGAGGAAGGGTATCTTACCGTCGCCGTATCGGAGATGCTGCGGATGGCGATGAAGGAAGCGGAGGCGGCACCGCCGGCGGTGCTGTCAGCGGAGCAGGAACGGGCGGTGTCCGCGATCCGAAGGGAGTGGGAGAGGGCTGACAGGCCCGTGCTGCTGCAGGGCGTGACCGGGAGCGGCAAGACCGTTGTTTATACAGAACTGATCGACGGGATACTCAAAGAAGGTAAACAGGCGATTGTCCTGATCCCCGAGATCGCGCTTACGCGGCAGACGGTGCTGACGTTCGTCCGCCGGTTCGGAGACCAGGTGTCATTTCTTCACTCGCGGCTCTCCATGGGTGAGCGGTATGACCAGATGCGGGCGGCGATGTCGGGGCGTATCCGCGTGATGGTTGGCCCAAGATCAGCCCTGTTTACACCGTACGGGAATCTGGGACTGATTATTATCGACGAGGAACATGAGGAGTCATACCACTCCGAGACGATGCCGCGTTATCATGCGCGGGAAGTGGCAGTCCGGAGGGCGGAGATTGAGGGCGCGCATGTCGTTCTCGGCTCCGCGACGCCTTCCATGGCGTCCGCGATGCGGGCGAGAGAGGGTGTTTACGCGAAGGCGGATCTTCCCGGAAGATTCGGAAGGAAGGAACTTCCGCAGACGAAGATCATCGATATGCGGGAGGAACTGAAGAACGGCAACCGCTCGATCCTGAGTGACTTTCTTCGGGAGGAGATAGGGGAGAGGCTTCGCCGGAAGGAACAGGTCATGCTGTTTCTCAACCGGAGGGGATATTCCGGCGCCGTGACCTGCCGGAGCTGCGGGCACGTGATGCGGTGTCCGCACTGCGATGTATCTCTCACCCGTCACAGGGACGGGAGGCTGATCTGCCACTACTGCGGGTATGAGCAGCCGGACGTCCGGGAGTGCCCCTCGTGCGGATCACCTCACATCAGCGGGATCACAATCGGGACACAGCAGGTCGAGGAGATTGTGGGGAGGACGTTTCCCGGGGCGCGTGTGGCGCGTATGGATCTCGATACGACGCGCGGGAAAGAAGGCCACAGCCGGATTCTTGCGGATTTTGCGAAGAAGAAGACCGACATCCTTGTCGGGACACAGATGATCGTAAAGGGACACGACTTCCCGTCT
The DNA here is from genome assembly GCA_017430765.1 of Lachnospiraceae bacterium. The sequence goes on from JAFRMI010000061.1 coordinate 5,512, forward strand.
GTGACGCTGGTAGGCGTTCTTCTGGCGGATCTGTCCTTAAACGAGAGCGATTACCGCTCCTCGGAGCGGACGTTCCAGCTGGTGACGCAGGCGGCGGGGAGAGCGGGCCGGGGAGATGTACCGGGGCTGTGCGTGATCCAGAGCTACAGGCCGGATCATTTTGCGATCGTGACAGCGGCGCGGCAGGATTATGAAAGCTTCTTTGCCGAAGAAGAACTGTTCCGGCGTATCATGCGGTATCCGCCGTGCGGTTCGATGTGTGCGGTTCTCGGTTCCTCTAAGGACGAGGAGAAGCTCTCGATCGCCATGCGGTATATCCGGAAATATCTGCAGAGAATTGATCCGGGCAATTCGCTCTCCGCGATCGGCCCCGCGCCGCAGGCGGTCGGCAAGGTGCGCGACGTGTACCGCGAAGTGATCTATATCCGCAGTGAGGAGAGAGAACGTCTGATCCGGGCAAAGGATCTGATTGAAGAATATACGGCGATCAATACGGGATTTGATGATATTTATATCCAGTTTGACTTTCAGAGCTGAGATCCACGGCGGGGAGAGGCCTCAGGCAGGCTGCCGCGGAATGCTGTGCTGAACCGTATGCCGTCTGCAGCGCTGCGGCATCATGGCAGCCGGAAGCTTGTTGACCGCAGCAGCGGATCGATGGATAATGGAATGACTAAAAAAGCAGAAGGAGAAGGAGAATGGCACTTCGGACAGTGAGGGTCGCGGGCGATCCGGTTCTTACGAAAACATGCAGGGTTGTGAAAGAGGTGACGCCGCGGATCCGCGATCTCATCGGGGATATGCTGGAGACGATGTACGCGGAGAACGGCGTCGGCCTGGCGGCGCCGCAGGTCGGCGTCCTTAAGAGGATCGTCGTGATTGACTGTACAGGTGAAGATCCGTATGTGTTCATTAATCCCGTGATTACGGAGAAGGAAGGGGAGCAGACCGGTGACGAAGGGTGTCTGTCCGTTCCGGGGAAAGTTGCGACCGTGACGAGACCCGCCCGCGTCGTCGTCGAGGCGTTCGACGAGGAGATGGAGCCTTTTACGCTCGAGGCGGAAGAGCTGTTTGCAAGAGCGATCTGCCACGAGGTCGATCATCTGGAGGGACATCTATATACGGAGCTTGCAGAAGGTCCGATCCGTGATGTGCGCTATGAGAATGAAGAGGAAAGCGAAGAGGAATAGAGCATCCTCAGTCATGGAAAGGATACGCTGCGGAAGATAGCGGTAAAGGGAAGAATAAGGAGCCGATGATGAAAATCGTGTTTATGGGTACGCCGGACTTTGCGGTGATGACGCTGGCCGCTATCGCGGACGCGGGATATGAGGTGACGGGGGTCGTCACACAACCGGACCGTCCGAAGGGCAGAAAGAAGGAGCCGGTGCCCTGCCCGGTGAAGGAAGAAGCTGTTAAGAGGGGAATACCCGTTTATCAGCCGGTAAAGGTCCGGAAGAATCCGGAAGCGGAAGAGACGATCCGGAAGATGGAACCGGATCTGATTGTTGTGGCTGCATTTGGCCAGATCATTCCGAAAGAGATCCTGGAACTGCCGAAATTCGGCTGCGTGAACGTCCACGCGTCCCTTCTGCCATCTTACCGCGGAGCGGCTCCGATTCAGCATATGATTCTTGACGGATGTGAAACCGCCGGCGTGACGATCATGCAGATGGATGAAGGGCTCGATACAGGGGATATGATCGCTTCGTGGGAGACGCCGATCGGTCCGGAAGAGACCGGCGGGACGCTCTTTGACCGGCTGGCAAGGGGCGGGGCGGAACTCCTTGTCCGTACGCTTCCTTCCATCTTCGACGGCAGTGCGGTGCGCACGCCGCAGGTGAAAGAGAGCCCCACGGCGTACGCGTCCATGATCCGGAAAGAATCCGGGAAGATCGACTGGACGCGTGACGCGGTCTATATCGAAAGGCTGATCCGGGCAATGAACCCGTGGCCTTCCGCATACACATATCTGGACGGAAAGACGCTGAAGATCTGGAAAGCGGAAGTGTGTGAGGGGGATGAAGGGGGAACACCCGGGGCATTTGCCGTCAGGGATATGAAAGAGATTGACGCAGTCTGCGGGGAGGGGCATCTTCGGATCCGCGAACTGCAGATGGAAGGAAGAAGGCGCATGACAGCAGAAGAATTCCTCCGCGGGTATCGGATACAGGCGAATTGCTTTGGAAACGGCGGATAACGGTTCAGGGGCCTTTTTCATGACGGCAGCGGATTATGGCCGGGCATCGGAACCGCTGCGGCACGGCACAAAGACGCAGGAAAGATAGGGCATACCAATGACAGAAAACACGAGAGATATCGCACTCCGGGTCCTGACAGAGATCAGCGAAAACGACATCATGAGCCACGTGGCGATCCACGGGGCGCTTGAGCGCTATCAGTTTCTTCCCAAGAGGGACAGGGCGTTCATAACGAGGGTCTGTGAGGGAACTGTGGAGAGGATGATTGAGCTTGACTATATCATCGACCAGTTCGCGACCGTTCCGACGGCTAAGATGAAGCCTGTGATCCGGGACATCCTCCGGAGCGCGGTCTACCAGATCCTCTTCATGGACAGCGTGACGGATGCGGCGGCTGTGAATGAGGCCGTGCGCCTCACGCAGCAGAAGGGCTTCTATAATCTGAAGGGCTTTGTAAACGGCGTCCTTCGGAACATTGTCCGCGGCCAAAATGAGATTCCCTATCCGGATGAGAAGACGGATCTTGTGAAATATCTGTCCGTGGTTTATTCGATGCCGGAATGGATCGTGAAGATGTGGATCGGGGAATATGGCAGCTATGTCACCGAGCGCATGCTGAAAAGCTTTCTCAGTGAGCGGCCGACGATTGTGCGGTATAAGACGGACCGCATGCAGGCGAAGACGATTACGGATTCGCTTGTTTCACAGGGAGTGACGGTCAAAAAAGCTTCTTACCTTCCGTATAATTACGCGATTTCGGATTACAATTACCTGCCGGCCCTTACCGCTTTCAAATCGGGATGGATCTTCCCCCAGGATACCGGCTCCATGCTGGTCGCCGAGGTGGCGGCGCCGCGGCGCGGGGATTATGTGATCGACATGTGTGCGGCTCCGGGCGGAAAAAGCCTGCATCTTTCGGATAAGATGGAGAATTTCGGCATGATCGAGGCGCGGGATCTGACGGAGGACAAAGTGGAGCTGATCCGTGAGAATGTGCGGCGCGCCGACCGCATCAATATCCGCCCCGTCGCGATGGACGCCCTCAATTATGACCCCGATTCCGAGGAGAGGGCTGATATTGTGGTGTGCGACCTTCCCTGCTCGGGACTTGGTGTGATCAGCCGCAAGTCGGATATCAAGTACCGGGTGACGCCCGAGAGGCTGGAGTCACTTGTAGAACTGCAGCGCGCCATTTTGAAAAATGCAGCCGCGTATGTCCGTCCGGGCGGACATCTGATCTACAGTACCTGTACGGTCGGGAGGCGGGAGAATCAGGATAACGTCGAGTGGATCGTCGAAAACCTTCCGTTTGAAACGGAAAGTATCAACCCGTATCTTCCGCGGGAACTGCAGCGGCTGACGACGGAGGAAGGGTATCTGCAGCTGATGCCGGGAATCCATGACACGGACGGATTTTTTGTCGCGAGATTCCATAAGATCCGGCGGTGAGACGGGATGCGGATGCCCGCTTCACGGAAGCATGCGGATTCCGCTGACAGAAAAGAGAGGGCTTTTGTTTAAGAAGAAATCAGTCACGCAGTACAGGGAAAAGGAGGTATAAAAAGAGAATGGAAGAAAGACAGGACCTCACTTCCCTGACCCTGCCGGAGCTCACCGGGGCCACGATCTCCTGCGGGGAGAAGCCTTATCGAGCCAGGCAGCTCTATGAGTGGCTGCATCGAAAAGGCGCCATGTCCTTCGATGAGATGACCAATCTCCCGAAAGCATACCGCGCAGCGATAGGGGAGATGCATCCGATCGCAGCTCCGAAGATCGCAGCCCGGCAGATCTCCGCCATTGACGGGACGCGGAAATACCTGTTCCGTTTTGCGGACGGGGCATGCGTAGAGAGTGTGTGGATGTCCTACCATCACGGAAATACGGTGTGTATCTCCTCACAGGTCGGGTGCCGCATGGGCTGCTCATTCTGCGCGTCCACTGTCCTCGGTCTGACAAGAAATCTGACGGCGGGGGAGATGCTGAGCCAGATTTACGCGATCGCGGAAGATACGGAAGAGCGCGTATCCGGGGTCGTTGTGATGGGGACGGGAGAGCCGCTGGACAATTATGAGAACCTGGTCCGTTTTATCCGGATGCTGACAGATGAGGACGGTCTGCATCTCAGCGAGCGGGCCGTTACCGTCTCGACCTGCGGGCTTGTCCCTGAGATCTGCAGACTGAAAGAGGAACATTTTGCGATCGGGCTGGCCCTGTCCCTGCACGCGCCAAATGACGATCTACGCAGGAAGCTGATGCCGATTGCGCGGGCATATCCGTTAAAGGATGTGATAGAAGCGATGTGCGCCTATTATGAAGGAACGCACAGGCGGCTGACATTCGAATACGCGCTGATCCGGGACGTCAACGATTCAGGGAGGTGCGCGGAGGAACTGTCCGCCCTGCTCCGCGGCATAAACTGTCTTGTGAATCTCATTCCCGTGAATCCCGTGACAGAGTCCGGATACCGGGAGCCGGGGAGGGAGCGGGTCCTCAGCTTCAAGAAAAAACTTGAAAATCACGGAATTCATGTTACTATTAGAAGGGAAATGGGCCGTGATATTGATGGCGCATGCGGGCAGCTGAGAAAGCGCCTCGCAGATATGGAATGAGGACAATGAAATCATATTCCGCAACAGATGTCGGACAAAAGCGAAAAATTAATCAGGACAGCATTTTCGCCTCGGACGGGCAGATCGGGAATCTTCCGAACCTTTACATAGTCGCAGATGGCATGGGCGGTCACAACGCAGGGGACTTCGCGTCCCGTTATACTGTGGGAACGATCCGTGAATACATAGCCAGCGGCTCTGAGAAGAATCCAATCAAGCTCATCAACGGGGCGATTCAGCTTGCCAATAAGGGGATTCTGAAGGAGGCCGCCGAACACGCGGAGATGTACGGTATGGGAACGACTGTCGTTGTGACGACCGTGATCGGGCAATATGCCTACACCGCGAATGTCGGGGACAGCCGCCTCTATCTCTTTGACGGGGAACTGCGCCAGATCACGAAGGATCATTCTCTCGTGGAGGAGATGGTGCGCCTCGGAGAAATTTCGGATGAGGAGGCGAGAACCCATCCGGACCGTCATATCATCACAAGGGCCGTGGGTGTCACGGACGATGTGCAGCCTGACTTTTTTGATTACCAGATCCCTCCGGATGCCGCCGTACTGATGTGCTCAGACGGGCTCACCAATATGGTTGCGGACGAAGAAATCGCGGAGATCCTTGCGGGAGCGGGAACTCTGAAAGAGAAGACGGAGGCTCTTATTCTTCGGGCTAACGAGAACGGCGGAATTGATAATATAGCAGTACTACTTATGAAACCCGAAACGGACGAGGTGTAAAATGTTGAAATCAGGAGTCATGCTTGCCGACCGCTATGAGGTCGTCGGACGAATCGGATCCGGCGGAATGGCGGACGTATATAAAGCACTTGATCATAAACTGAATCGTAACGTCGCAGTCAAGGTGATGAAACCGGAATTTCAAAGCGACACGACGTTCATATCCAAATTCCGCAGAGAGGCGCAGGCCGCTGCGGGACTGGCGAACCCCAACATCGTCAATGTGTATGACGTCGGCGAAGATGAGGGAAGCTACTATATCGTGATGGAACTCGTAGAGGGCATCACACTCAAGGAGTATATCGCTAAAAAGGGACGGCTTTCTGTCCGTGAGGCGACCAGCATCGCGATCCAGGTGGCGATGGGCCTCTCCGCAGCACATGATCAGGGGATCGTGCACAGGGATGTAAAGCCGCAGAACATCATCATCTCGACGGACGGGAAAGTGAAGGTGACGGATTTCGGTATTGCCAGAGCTGCCTCCTCGAACACGATCAGCGCCAATGCGATGGGATCCGTTCACTACAGCTCCCCGGAGCAGGTGCGCGGAGGCTACTCCGACGCGCGCTCGGATATCTACTCGCTCGGCATCACTCTCTATGAGATGATCACCGGAAGAGTTCCGTTTGACGGCGAGACGACGGTGGCGATCGCGATCAAGCATCTCCAGGACGAGATGGAGCCGCCTTCGCACTTTATACCGGATCTTCCGTATTCTCTGGAACAGATCATTTATAAATGTACGCTGAAGAGCGTCGACCGCCGGTACCAGAATATGAGTGAGGTCATCACGGACCTCAAGCGCTCTCTTATGGAACCGGACGGGGACTTTGTACAGATCGCCCCGCTTGCGGACCAGACGGCAACGGTTGCCATCTCTCCGGCTGAGCAGGCGGCGATCCGCGCTGCCGGCAGGGGAGCCGTGAAGGAGACTGCCGCAGAGAAGGAGATGCCGGGTTCGGCACAGACATTTTCCTCCATTGAAGCCGCCAGGAAGGGCGTGGAGGATCCGGATGAAGATCTGGACCATGAGGATGAGGACGACGATGACGATGTCAGCTCCGGCCTTGAGAAGGCTCTGACAATCGGAAGCTTTGTCATATGCGGACTGATCATCTGCGTACTGCTGTTCTTTATTCTGCAGGCACTCGGAATTATCGGAAAGAAGAAAGATGCGGAAGAAGCTGTTCCGACACCGGCTCCGACAGCGGCTGCCGTGGCGGAATCCTCCGCGGATGCGGCCGACGGAATCGAAGTTCCGCCGCTCGTCGGAATGACGGAGGCCGAAGCCCAGGAGACAGCCACACAGAAAGGGCTCGGCATTAAATCGCTCGGAGAGAAACCTTCGGATCAGCCGCAGGGCAATATCATCGAGCAGGAGCCTGCCGCCGGTACATATGTGGAGAAGAATTCCACGATCAGCTACTACGTGAGCAGCGGACCGGAGACCATTGCGATTCCGGAAGTCGCGGGACTTACACAGGAAGAAGCGACGACGGCGCTTAATGGCGCGGGCTTTACGAATATCCGCACGGAGAACGCCAACAGCGATGTGATCCCGAGAGGCAGCGTGATCTCTGTCAGCCCGAATGCGGGAGAGATGGTCATGGCTTCTTCTGAGATCACACTCCAGGTCAGCAGCGGACCGGAGAATCCGGTACCGGTGCAGGTTCCGAATTATCGCGGACAGAAGATTGACGACGCGAAAGAGAACGCGGAGAGCCTGGGCCTCATCGTGGAAATCGTCTATGACACGATCGATGAACTCGATGAGAACGACGTCATGGCGCAGAGTATTCAGGGCGGAACAGAGGTAGATTCCGGTTCGACGATCACATTTACGGTCAATAACGCGGAGGAAGCGGCGAAGCAGACATCTGCTCCGCAGACACAGACAGAGACGACAGTCGAAGAGGGGACGGAAGCACAGCCGACGCCTACTCCTGCGGAAGAGCAGGCGGAAAATGCAGCCACGCAGACAGAATCCGCTCCGGCAGCCAATGCCAATGCCAATGCGGCTTCATCCTGGACATGCACGGCGAACCTCGGCGCTGCTCCGAACTACACCGGCGGCGCTTACAGGCTGATCCTGGTACAGACGGTGAACGGTGAGGAAGTCAGATCAACCGTTGAAGAGGGCGAGACAACACTCACATTCCCGTATCTTATCACTGTCACAGGCGCCGAAGGCGTACCGGACGGACTGATCCAGCTCGAGGAGCGCGGAGAGGACGGAAACTACACACCGCTCGTACAGTGGCCTGTGACGTTTACGGCTGCGAATTCATAACGGCATGACTGGTAAGATCGTAAAAGGTATTGCCGGATTCTACTACGTATACGTAGCAGGATCCGGTATTTATCAATGTAAGGCGCGCGGAATATTCAGAAAAGACGGAATCAAACCCCTGACGGGGGATAACGTCGAGATGGAGATCACGCATGAGGCGGACCGCGAGGGCAGCATTACGCGCATCCTGCAAAGGAAGAATGAGATGGTGCGTCCGCCGGTCGCCAATGTGGACCAGGCGCTCATCCTGTTCTCCATGCGGACCCCCGATCCGGTTTTTTCCCTGCTGGACCGCATTCTTTTGTCAGCAGCCCTGCGGAATATCCCCTGCGCGGTTTTCTTTAATAAGGCCGAGGAGGCCGGAGATGAAGAAAAGCAGGCCATACTATACGAGTATCGCGGTGCGGGCTGCCCGGTTCATTTTATCAGTGTGAAAGAGAATACGGGAATTGATATCGTGCGGGACTTCCTCCGGGGAAAAACGACTGTTTTGGCGGGACCGTCGGGGGTTGGGAAATCCTCCCTCACGAACGCTCTGACGGGCAGCGTGCGGATGGAGGTCGGTGAGATCTCGAAAAAGCTGGCCAGAGGAAAAAACACAACGCGGCATTCAGAACTGATATATATATGCGAGGACACGTGGATTGTGGATACGCCCGGATTTATGGCCTTCGACGCAGAGAATCTCGCGAAGGAGGAACTCGGGAATTATTATCCGGAATTTGATCCCTACAGGGATTCCTGTTACTTTCAGGTCTGCTCCCATATCCATGAACCTTCCTGCCGTGTGCGGGAGGCGGTGGAGAGCGGTGAAGTGAGCAGGACGCGCTATGAACAGTATATAGATATTTACAGGGAACTGGAAGAAAGGGAAAGGAGAAGATACAAATGAAACGGATTCTTGCACCATCCATATTATCGGCAGATTTCGGCATCCTCGCCTCAGACATCAGCGAGGTAAAAAAGGGCGGCGCGCAGTGGCTTCATGTGGATGTGATGGACGGCATGTTTGTACCCAACATCTCTCTTGGCTTACCGGTCATTGAGTCGATCCGGAAGCACTCGGATCTCTTCTTCGATGTCCACCTGATGATCGAGAAGCCGGAACGCTACATCAGCCGTTTTGCGGATGCCGGCGCCGACATGATCACATTCCACTATGAGGCGACGGAGGATCCGGAAGGCGTGATCAGGCAGATCCGCGACTGTGGGAAGAAGGTGGGAATTTCCGTAAAGCCGGGGACACCCCTTGACACAATTCTTCCGCTTCTTGATCAGGTAGATATGGTGCTGATTATGACAGTCGAACCCGGATTTGGCGGTCAGGGCTATATTTCGGCCATGACAGAGAAGATCTGCAGTTTGCGTAAGATCTGCGACGAGAGAGGACTTGACATGGATATCGAGGTCGACGGAGGCATCAAGCAGGATAACGTGCACGTCGTTCTTGAAGCCGGCGCCAATGTGATCGTCGCGGGTTCAGCTGTCTTTGGAGGAGACATCTGCGGAAAGACAGCCGCATTTATGGAGAAACTTGTATAATTGTGAGAATGCCAGCTTTGCTTGCAGAAGTATCATGATCATTGACCGCCTGTTGTGGGAACACGGCAGACGGGTTTTTTTCCGGAAGTTCATTCTGAACCCGGAGAGCAGCATTGAACGGATTTGCAGAAAAGGAGCAAAAGAACCATGGAAAACTTTACATTTTATTCCCCGACCTGTTTTGTTTTCGGCAAGGACACGGAAAGTAAAGCAGGCGCCTGTGTCCGCCGCTTTGGAGGAACAAAAGTCCTCATCCATTACGGGGGCGGGAGTGTTGTCCGCAGCGGCCTTCTGGACCGCGTGAAGGCGTCTCTTGATGCGGAGCAGATTCCCTATATCGTTCTCGGCGGTGTGAAACCGAATCCCAGAAGCGGGCTCGTCTATGAAGGGATTGATCTCTGCCGGAAAGAAGGCGTTGACTTTGTTCTGGCTGTCGGCGGCGGAAGCACGATTGATTCTTCAAAGGCAATTGCCGCAGGGGCTGTTTATGACGGCGATTTCTGGGATTTTTACAGCGGAAAGCTGATAGAAAAAGCCCTTCCTGTCGGAACCATACTCACGATCGCCGCGGCTGGCAGCGAAGGAAGTCCGGATTCCGTGATCACACGGGAGGACGGGATGTTTAAGCGCGGGGCGACAGGAGACGCCATCCGTCCCCGTTTCAGTATCCTGAATCCGGCATTGACGCAGACGCTTCCTCCACATCAGACAGCGGCGGGTATTACTGATATCATGGCGCATCTCTACGAGCGCTATCTCACGAACACGGAAGAGGTGGAGGTGACGGACCGTCTCATTGAAGCTCTTCTGCTTACGATGGTACACGAAGGTCCCCGTGTAATTGAGAATCCGGATAATTATGAGGCGCGCGCAAATATTATGTGGGCAGGAATGATGGCGCATAATAATTCCTGCGGCGTCGGGAGAACACAGGACTGGAACAGCCACGATATTGAGCACGAACTTTCGGCTCTCTATGACTGCGCCCACGGTGCGGGGCTTGCGGTGACAATGCCGGCTGTATTTACGTACGTGATGAACCACGACGTGATGCGCTTCGCGCAGGCCGCAGTCCGCGTGTGGGGCTGCCAGATGGATTTCGCGCACCCTGAAGTGACGGCCAAAGCGGGCATTGAGGCTTTCAGGAATTTCCTGATTTCCATTGGTATGCCGAAGAACTTTGAGGAACTTGGGGCGAAGGAGGAGGATATTCCGGATCTTGTCCGCGTGCTCTGCTACGGGAACGGACGTGACGGCAAACTCTCCGGTTTTGTGACGCTTGATGAGGAAGACTGCACAAACATCTATCGTCTGATGCTGTAAACAACTGAAAAAGATTTGCACATACTTCCAAAAAGAAGTTGACGAATGATATTGGTGATGCTATAGTACTTGACTAAAGGCGATGACGAAGACGGTCATGAAAGGAAACGTACAGAGAGCCGGTGTATGGTGCGAACCGGACGTGGACTATCATAAGGACCTATCCCTTCCGAGCTGGAAGCCCGAAAGGACAAAACCGAGTAGACGCTTCCCGTGACTGCTGCGTTAAGGCACAGGGGTTGCAGGACCCCGATGAGAGGCCGTGTCACTACGGCAATTTGAGTGGTACCGCGGGTGAATGACACACTCGTCTCAAAGAAACTTTGGGGCGGGTGTTTTTTTATGCGCAGCGCCCGGGGAGGCATTCGGCTGATGCCGAACACGGACTGCGCGGCGGGCAGGAAGGAAAGATTTCAATGCCCGATCTATGAACGGATTCCCGCCGGATGTAAGGTTCATCAAGCAGCCGGTCTTATGAAGGAGGCACTTATGGCAGTACTGGAAGAAAACAACTTAATGGATCTGGCACATCGTATCCGTGAGATGCGTGAGATCAGCGGATTCTCTGTGATGGAGATGGCGGAGAAGACGGAGGTGTCCGTCGATCAATATCTGACCTATGAGGCGGGACAGGCGGATATTCCGTTTACATTCATTCACAAGTGCGCGCTCAGCTTCAATGTCGGCATGAGCGATCTTCTCGAGGGACAG
>JAFRMI010000062.1 GCA_017430765.1 Lachnospiraceae bacterium
AGTGGGATCCGAAAAGGGGATGCCCAGTTCAATCAGATCGGCTCCATTTTCATAAGCTGCCCGGACAGCAGCCGCTGTTGTCGCAAGATCCGGGTCGCCGCAGGTAATAAAGGGGATAAACGCTTTGCCGTTTTTAAAGGCTTCTTTGATCTTACTCATGGATATCCTCCCCTCTGTATCTCGCGACAGCGGCGCAGTCCTTGTCCCCTCTGCCGGATACGGTGATGACGATGACCTGATCTGAAGACATTTTCGGCGCAATCTTCATGGCGTACGCAACAGCATGAGCCGATTCAACCGCCGGAATGATGCCCTCCGTGCGCGCGAGATATTCAAACGCCAAAACCGCTTCCTCGTCCGTGATCGGAACATACTCCGCTCTCCCCGTATCGTGAAGGTATGCGTGTTACGGTCCGATGCCCGGATAATCGAGGCCCGCGGAAATGGAATAGACCGTCGCGATCTGTCCGTCTTCGTCCTGGCAGAAATACGATTTCATGCCGTGAAAGATGCCAAGCCTTCCGGTCGCTATCGTTGCGGCTGTTTCAAATGTGTCCACTCCTCTGCCCGCAGCCTCACAGCCGATGAGCCGGACACCGGGATCATCAATAAAGTGGTAAAAGCTGCCGATCGCGTTGGAACCGCCGCCGACACAGGCGATCACCGCGTCCGGAAGCTTTCCTTCCTTTTCCATCATCTGCTCCTTTATCTCTTTCGAGATAACCGCCTGAAAATCGCGGACGATGGTCGGGAACGGATGCGGTCCCATCACGGATCCCAGACAATAATGGGTGTCGCTGATGCGGGAAGTCCACTCCCGCATTGCCTCGGAGACCGCGTCCTTCAATGTGGCCGTCCCGGTCTTCACGGGGACCACCTCGGCGCCGAGAAGCCGCATTCGGTACACATTGAGAGCCTGCCGGATGGTATCCTCTTCTCCCATAAACACGACACATTCCATGTCCATAAGCGCCGCCGCTGTCGCAGTCGCGACGCCGTGCTGTCCGGCGCCTGTCTCCGCGATCAGACGCGTTTTGCCCATCTTCTTCGCAAGGAGCGCCTGTCCGAGTACATTGTTGATCTTATGGGCACCCGTGTGGTTCAGATCCTCCCGCTTCAGATAGATTTTTGCACCGCCGAGATCCCTCGTCATCTTATCCGCATAATAGAGGCGGGACGGTCTCCCCGCATATTCGCGGAACAGCTCCGAAAGTTCCCGGTTGAATTCCGGATCTTCTTTATAGCGGTTATAGGCCTCTTCCAGCTCTGTCACCGCATTCATCAAGGTTTCCGGAATGTACTGCCCACCGTGAATGCCGAATCTCCCTCTGCTCATTGTATACCCCCTCTCTTCGTCTGTGTACCTGCAGCCTGCTCCTTATATGCTGTTTTCCCGGACGGCCTGCACCGCGGCAATAATTTTCTTACTGTCTTTTACACCGTCTGTCTCCACCCCGGACGAAAGGTCGATCATCTTCGGGGAAAGCAGCTTCATCGCTTCCGGGATCCGCTCCGGCGTAAGCCCGCCCGCCAGAATGAAAGGGCGGTCAAAACCCGCAAGAACGGACCAGTCGAAAGCCGCCCCTGTTCCGTATCCGTTGTCCAGAAGAATCTCGTCGGCCGTGCTGCATTTTGCCGCAGGAAGATCGGCAGCCGATCTCACCCTGAACGCTTTCCATACCGGAAGCCCTGCTCTCTCTTTCAGGGAAGCGATGTACGCATCAACTTCCTGCCCATGGAGCTGCAGCACATCCAGGCCGATCCTCTCCGCCGCGCTGCAGACCAGCTCCGCCGGCTGATTCACAAAGACGCCGACAGCCCGGATCCCCGGCCTGATCTTTCGCCGAAGCTGCGCAGCCTTCTCCGGAACAAGATTTCGGCGGCTTTGGGGGAAATGGAGAATGAAGCCGATGTAATCCGGCTCTGCTTCATTCACAAATTCGATATCACATTCCCGGAACAGCCCACAGATCTTGATTCCGCTCACAGCGCCGCCTCCCTCATGCTTCTAAGAAATGCGCGTTTATCCTCCGCCCGCATCATCGCTTCCCCTACAAGGATCGCGTCCGCCCCCGCCTCCTTCAGTTTGGCGGCGTCCCCGGGCGTCCGCACACCGCTCTCGGCAATATACAGCCGGTCACCCGGAATCAGGTCCCGGAGGCGCGACGCGTTATCGAGATCCACGGAAAAATCTTTCAGGTTTCGGTTGTTCACGCCGATCATCCGGGCGCCCGCTTCCCCCGCCGACCGAATCTCCCCGCCATCGTGCGCCTCTGCCAGGGCCGCCAGTCCGAGCCCATCGCATATGTCAAGGAATGAACGGATTGTGTCCGTATCGAGAAGCGCCGCGATGAGAAGGACACAGTCCGCGCCGAGAAGCTTTGCCTGATACAGCTGGTATTCATCCACGACAAAATCCTTCCTCAGCATAGGGATTTTTACCCGGGAACGGATCTCCCGGAATATATCGTCAGAACCCATAAACCATTTCGGCTCCGTAAGGCAAGAGATCGCGTCTGCTCCCGCCTCCTCGTAAGACCTGGCAGTACTGAGATAATCAAACACGGGGTCGATAATTCCCTTAGAAGGAGATGCCTTTTTTACTTCGCATATAAAGCGCATTCCCGGTGCCGCGATGGCATCGTAGAACCGTTTTCCTCCGGCAGGCCCGTATGCATACGCGCGGGAACGCAGTTCTTCCGGGCTGATCCTCTCCTTGTCTTCTGCGACCCGCTGCCGGGCGTAATCTGCAAGCTGATCCAGTATCGTCATACGAATTGCCTCCGATGCTTATCTTTACTTCGGTTCATTTGTGGTAAAGCATACATTCGCATTACGCTGCCGCTCCGGTACGGTCCGTTCATGACTCCGGGCGGTTGCTGGCTTCTATGAATTGCTCCAGTGTTTTCAGCGCCTTTCCGGAATCAATCAGCTGCTCCGCCAGGAGGATACCGTCCTTAAAGCTCTCAGCCTTGCCGCCGATATACAGGGCCGCACCGGCATTCATAAGGACCGCATTTCGTTTCGCTCCTTTTGCACCTGAAAGAAGATCTCTGGTAATTGCCGCATTTTCCTCCGGTGTGCCGCCCTCCAGCTCCTCTTTCGCGCAGCGCGTAAGGCCGAAATCTTCCGGCGTGATCACATAGGATTTAAACCATCCGTCCCGGATCTCGCAGATCTTTGTCGGGGCACTTACAGAAATCTCATCCAGCTTGTCCGTGCCGTAGACAACCATGCCGCGCTTTACGCCCAGGCTCACAAGAACCTGCGCCAGAGGCTCTGCGAGATACGCGTCATAGACGCCCAGAAGCTGCATGGAAGGCGCGGCCGGATTGGTCAGCGGCCCCAGGATATTGAAAACCGTGCGGAATCCGAGTTCTTTCCGGATCGGGCCGACATACTTCATCGATGTGTGATATTTCTGCGCGAAGAAAAAGCACATCCCGACTTCCCTGAGAAGTTCAACGCATCTGTCCGGACTTTGATGGATGTTGACACCAAGCGCCTCCAGGCAGTCCGCCGTTCCGCACCTGGAAGATGCCGCCCGGTTTCCGTGTTTTGCGATCTTGATGCCCCCCGCGGCGGCCACGAGGGCGGATGTCGTGGAGATATTGAAGCTGTGGGCATTGTCGCCTCCCGTCCCGACAATTTCCAGGACATCCATTCCGGTCTCCACTTTTGTCGCGTGGGCCCGCATGGCAGCCGCGCATCCCGCGATCTCGTCGGTCGTCTCCGCTCTCGCGCTTTTTGTCGACAGCGCTGCCAGAAAGGCGGCGTTCTGTGTTGCCGTGGTCTCCCCGCTCATGATCTCATTCATGACGGTATACGCCTCGTCGTAAGTCAGGTCCCCTTTGTTTACAATCTTTACAATCGCTTCCTTGATCATGGTTCACAACTCCTTTACCATGTTCTGCGGAAAAAGAAGTTCCTCTTTAAAAAGGAAAAACTCCCCCGCCTGTTGCTCTGCCGGAGGAGTATAAAAAAGCCCCTGACAGATTGATCCAGTCTGCCAAGGACGAACAGATGCTTCCAGTGCATTTCCTATCCGCGGTGCCACCTTGCATTCACGGGAAAAGCCCGTGCGCTCTGCGAGATACCAGCATATCTCCGGCAATTAACGTCTGCCTTCAACGTCGCAGCATACTCGGAACCGATTCCTTTGGCTGCGCCCTCAGAAGCCCATTCAGTGACCTGTCTCACACCGCGATTCCACCATCCGCAGCTCTCTTTAGTGACAGGGAAGCCACCTACTTACTCTCCCTCAACGGTTTATCCTGTATTGGTGATACTTTTACCACAGTCACGCATAAAAGTCAATCATTTACTCAAAAATCGTCCGGCTGTCAGTGGGGACGGTTCTTTTGACATTTTTTCAGCAAAAGAACCGTCCCCACTGGAAACCCTTTTCTCGAGATATTCGGGAATCTATTATCTTTATCTATTCATCGGAAATCAGCCGCTCCTGATACTGCCGGGATATCTTCATGGTATCCTGCATAAATTTCCTGTAATACTGCCGGATCACTTCATCTTTGATATATTCGCAGTTCCTTGTGAGCACAATCTCCTCCTGCTTCTCGTCCAGAACCGGGATGCCCCGCTCCTTCTTATAGGCGGCCACCTTCCGGACTGCCTCCATGCGCTCTTCAAAAAGAACCGCCATCTGCCGGTCCACGCCCTGGATCACATCTCTTGCTTCCTGCAGTTCGTTCATCTTCCCACCTCACTTTTGTCTGTCCTGTGGATACCATACCTTAGCACTAATTCCGGGAAAACGCAAGACGCGGGGTTGTCAGTGGAGCGGTTTACGGACAATTTTCCGGATTGATAATGGGGACGGTTCTTTTGACACTTTTTCTGACAGCAAAAGGCTGTTACAATAATATTCAGAAAAAGTATCAAAAGAACTGTCCCCGCTGACACCCTGACATCAAAAGACTGTTACAATAATACTCAGAAAAAGTGTCAAAAGAAACGTCTCCACTGACAACTTATTTTGGAGAAAGACATATGGAATATACGAAGAGCGCTCTGATAAAAGAATTTTTACAAATGTTTCACTCCTGTCCGGGGAACCGGATCGCTGAGGAAGCGGCTCTGCCGGGTTGCGGGGGGATGCTGTGTTTTGAGGAACCGATGTTCCGATTTGCCGCCGCAGACGACCCTTTATTTTCCGAATTTAAGAAACCATATGTCATCGGTCCGGCTTTTATGGCACCGCAGGAGTGGCTTTCGGACGCAAAAACCGTTGTCTCTTTCTTTCTTCCAATTACGGAGCGGGTCCGCACGGCAAATCGTGGAGGAACAGAAACAGCCCCGGAGTGGCTGCATGCAAGAATCGAGGGCCAGAATTTTATAAACCGTTATACCGGAGTTCTGCAGGAGTGGTTTGAAGGTCGGGGAATCCATGCGGTGGTCCCCTCCTCCGATTCCCGTTTCCACACCGAAGTTGAAGCTACGGAAAATGCAGATCTGCATATAGAAAGTGCCTGGTCAGAACGCCATGCGGCCTTCGTTTCCGGGCTCGGCACGTTCAGCCTCAGCCGGGGACTCATTACGGAAAAAGGGATCGCAGGCAGATTCGGGAGTATTATCGTAAGCGAAAATATAGAGCCGGATGTGCGGCCTTATACAGGTATCGAAGAGTACTGCATCCAGTGCGGGGCCTGTATCAGAAACTGTCCGCCGGGAGCAATCACGTTCGAAGGGGGAAAAAATCATCTTCTCTGCCGTAATTATCTCAATACAATGGGAAAAAAATATGCTCCCCGCTATGGATGCGGGAAGTGCCAGGTCAACGTTCCCTGTGAATTCCGAAATCCGGCCCGGCCTGCACGGGCGGCAAACGAGGTATCCTGATGTATCAAATTGATCAGATCCTGCGCAGCGTCCGGCAGAAAGTCCGTTCCGACCCGGCGCTTCTCGAAGAATTATTGAAGACAAAAGAAACCCCGCACCCTGTTCAGGCCTTCTGCGAGAAGGTGCGGGATATGGGACTGCCTCTCTATGAAATGGATCTCCTCAATGCCGGGGAGGAATATTATGCGGGTATGCGCCGCAGTACGAACGGCGGCGGTGAAAACTCACCGCTGCTTAAAGGAGAGGATGATTATTATGAGCTTTTTATGGCAGAACTTCTGCAGATCCGCCTGAAGGCGCGGCAATCCTGAAAAGCAGTTATTTTTCAGCCTTTTCATACGCCATATCCGTCAGGGCTTCCGGCAGAAGATCCTCCGGCTTCGCATCCGGCCGGATCCAGTCGTTCACGCGTTCGCCCGGCAGAATCAGCGGCATCCGGTCATGAATGAAGCGGATCCCGTCTCCGGGCTCCCTCGTCAGCACCACGAAAACCGGCAGCCTGTCTTCGATCCGGTACAGGCCGCAAAGCCATGTCACGGGCGAATTCTCCGGCCAGATTCTGTACTTGTCCCCCGTACGCTTTTTCCCATTCGCAAGAATAAGGTGTTCCCATTCAAAGTACCAGGAAGCCGGTACAATGCAGCGATGCTTCTCCCACGCCTCCCGAAAGGTCGGTTTTGAAGCCGCCGTCTCAACCCTGGCGTTAAGAAGCAGGGTCTTTCCCGAAAACCCCCACCGCATGGGATATACAGCGCGTTCTCCGTGCCGGTCAGGGGCTATGACCGGAACCACATCCGTGGGCCGCATCTCGCCGTATGTCCTGATGGCTGCATTTTCCGGCCACCTGTCCAACAGAGGCGAACAGTTCATCTCTTCAACAATTGGCCGCAGTTCCGGGGATTCATCAACCCAATAGCGACAGCACATACTTCTTCTCCTCGATG
>JAFRMI010000063.1 GCA_017430765.1 Lachnospiraceae bacterium
ATATAAAAAGTACAAGAGGATGTATATGAAAAACATATCTACAAGAATCATTACAAAATGGGGCACCGGATTCAAGCAAGCCTCTCTCACCATAGAATGCGCGGCTGTTCTGCCCCTCTTCCTCTTCGCCTGCATCACCCTTCTCATGTTCATGGATGCGGTGCGGATGCAGACGAATGAGACGCTGATTCTTTCGAACCGCGCCCGCATGCTCTCCTCCTCCGCCGGACTGTTCAGTGAAGGGTCCGGCGGATCCGGTCAGCCGGACACAGACACAGAGGGGAGTGCCGGTGAAGGCAAAAGCATCTGGATTGATCTCAGGAAAACATACCGGTATGAGCATCCCTTTCCGATCTTCGGTCTTCCGAAGATCCGCACCCCCATCCGTGCCCGGGTGTATCCCTGGATCGGAAGTGAGAATGGCATCCGGGACAGCGACGGCGACGGGGAGTCCGCAGATGACGACGATATTATTTACATTACGGACCATGAATCCGTCTATCACACGCATGCTGACTGTTCGCATCTGGATCTGACGATCATCAAAACATCCCTGTCCAATGTCGGGAATCTGCGGAATGCCGACGGGAAGAGATACAAAAGATGCCGCGGATTCCCCCGCGGATATTCCGGCCCCGTCTATGTCAGTGCGCGGGGAACATATTACTATCCGTCCACTGACTACGGTGCACTCACCCGCCATGTCCACATCTCGACGAAGCACGACCACGAGGGTCTTCCCCTCTGCCAAAGATGCGCCGCCATGGACGGCGCAGGAGGATAAAGCCTATGCCGTTCCATTTAAGTGCACCGGAATATGCCGCTTTGCTCTTCACCGCCGGCTGCTCCCTTACCGACCTGCAGACACTTGAAATTCATCTCCCGTTCTGCGGGGCTTTCCTGATTCTGGGAGCTGCCTCCTCCATTGTATCCGGAGAATCCCTTCCTGAAACCGTCTTCTCCCTCCTTCCCGGGATTGTCCTCCTGTGGATCGCATTCATCTCAAAAGGAGCGGTCGGCGGAGGGGACGGCGTTGTCGTGCTTATTACAGGGCTGTTTCTTGGTTTTTCCCTTACCCTGGCCTCATCTGCCGCCGGCATCCTGCTGGCCGGATGCTATGCGGGATTCTGCCTTTTCACCGGCCGGTTCAACAGGGCATCCTTTCCGTTTCTGCCCTTCCTTTTCGCGGGAGAATGTCTTGTTCTTCTCCTGAAGTAAAAGAGCGGTATGTTATTTTGGGGGTATGAAGCCGATCCGGCCCGGCACCTGTTCCCGGCACATCCGCAGTGGATCGGGGAACCGGCTTTAGCAGCCGGACAGCAAAGAACCCGTCCACCTGATGCGCATCTCAGCCATGCGTGTATTGCAGCAGAATGATCATTGCGAAAGGATCTCTTTCGCGGTTATTTGTGCCGCCGGCCAGAGGCGGCGGAATGGAGCATTCTTATGTCGAATAAATATATAGGCCATACAATTAGTCCCTTCATTGCAGCCGACAAATTTCTCAGAACCGCATCCATGACCGTGGAAGTCTCCCTTCTCATGCCTGTCATATTGGCGGCGATCTTCGCCGTTCTCTACCTGACGGCGCACCTCCACGGCCGCACCTGCCTTTTTGCGGAGGCTGCAGAACAGGCCGTCAGCGGGCACGAGCAGGAAGATCCTTCCCTGTTCGCGGTCGCGGAGATTGCCGTCACACGCAGTGACGAAAAGGACAGGCGCGAGATCTCCTACAGTGCGGGCACCTTCCATTTCTCCGGTGAGAATCTGTGGACGATCAAAGAGAAAGCCACCTATAAAAAATACCATCCTGTCAAACTGATCCGCCGGAAAAATGCGGCAAAGGATGTCCTCGATTCGTAAATATGATACAATGCCTCCTGAAAGAAAAGAAAAGGATGTATTTACACAAACCGGAGAAAATTATGAAATACCCTGCTTTTATTAAACCCGGCGATACGATCGGCCTTGTCGCGCCTTCTTTCGGTGCCGTCATTGAACCCTATGCGACGCGCCTCGCCGCAGCGATCCGCCGCTTTGAAGCGCGGGGCTATCATGTAAAGACAGCCCGCAGCGTCTACCTGTCCGACGGACTGGGCATCAGCACAAATCCAAAAGATGCGGCAAAAGACGTCATGGATTTCTATCTCGACGAGGAAGTTGACGCCGTGATCTCTGTCGGCGGCGGTGAGCTCATGAATGAGACGATCTCCCACCTTGACTTTGATGTTTTAAGACAAGCGAAGCCCAAGTGGTATCTTGGATATTCGGACAACTCTCATTATCTCTTCCCGATGGCTGTTTTGGGCGGCATCGCGGGGATCTACGGTCCCTGTGCGACCGGTTTCGGCAAGGAGTGGGAGAAGACGGAACTGGATGCATTTTCCATACTCGAGGGGAAGGCCTGCGATTTCAGCGGCTATGATCTTTACGAGCGCCCGGACGACGACACCAGGTCCGAAAACCCGCTTGCCCCCTACCACCTGACAGAAGAGACGTGTCTCAGGATCTTTCTCCCGTCCAACGGAAAGATGGTCCCTTATGAGGAAGTCTCTTCTGCAGAGCGGAAAAAGGAGCTGCCAAGCGACGGCGGGATCCATATAGAAGGCATGCTTCTGGGCGGCTGTCTCGACGTCCTCATCAATCTGTCCGGCACACGGTACGACGGCACAAAAGAGTTTCTGGCCGCTGAGGGAAAGCCGGTCATCTGGTTTCTGGAAGCCTGCGACCTCTCCCCGCTTTCGATCCGGCGGGCGGTCTGGCATCTCCGGAACTGCGGCTGGTTTGAGAACGCCGCCGGTTTTCTGATCGGCCGTCCCCTTGCCGCCTACGGCGTGGATATGATGGGCGTCAATCAGTACAACGCCGTAGCGGATGTCCTTGAAGACCTGCAGCTTCCGATCGTCATGGACGCGCCGTTCGGGCATGTTCCGCCGATGATGCCGCTGATCCTGGGAAGCCATGCGGACGTCTATGCGGATCCGCATCATTTCCGCGTCGTCATGAAATGCGGAGCAGAAGAACACGGATTTTAAGCCGCCGGCTAAAGGCCGCGAAATGGAGAATCCCATGCGGTCATAAAACGGGACAGGGGATTCGTCCCCCTGTCCCGCACTTACTGAAGCAATCATTCCGGCGGTTTATGTGCCGGCTGCTTTGCCCCCGCACATAAACTGCTTCCGTTCCCGCTTATCCGAGCGGCACTTCCACCACTTCCGCCATCTTTGTCAGGCACAGTTCGATCTGCTGGGAGATCTCCGTCACCATGCGCTCGGTGATCTCCTCGTTCTTCTCCTGTTCCAGATTCTGATAAAAATTCTCACGGATCTGACTGCTGATATTTCCCATACGGGACTCAAAGGACTTGCGCCTGACCAGTTTCCGCATCACATTCGGGATGTCCATCGTAAGGATCGCCTGTTCCATACGGCTTTTTCCGAGTGCCAGAACAACGAGGGACAGCAGGGCTCCCGCCACGATGCCCGGTGCGCCGCTCGAGATGAGGGCGACGCCGCTGCCGCCGCACAGAAGTCCGATCAGTACTGAAACAATCGTGTCAATCAGCCAGGTGATCTCCCCGACCGCAAAGATATTCTTCGCCTCCACGCGGATATCCAGATCCGTGAGGGCGAGGTACGATGTGAGAGAGAGCTGCTGGTAGGGAACATTATGCCGTACGCAGATCGGCACCGTGTACTCCTCCAGATCTACCGCGACCGGTTTCAGCCAGTTCGTGATCGGCTTGATGAGGAGGCCTCTCGCCTCATCGGTCTGCAGGTAGTCTTCGATCTCCTTCGCGAGCACCTCGTCCACCTCAGAGAGCCGGCGGATGTCTCCGTTCCTCCATCTGTCAAAGACCGGCATTGCCACTTTTTCCAGCACCGGATCGACCAGTGTCTCCACTGTGTCCCTGTAGAGTTCCGCAATATGCGTCTGTACAAGATCCTCGATCTTGGAAGAACTGATCAGTTCTCCAAGTTCTTCCTTAAACTCCCTCAAATCCTCATCGATCCTGCCGCAGGACGCGAGTCCCCGCGCGATCGTAAACTCGGGCTCCGTCCCGGTGATCACAACGGACTCCGGGAACACCTCCCGCACCCAGCCGCGGATCTCCTGCATGCGGGACACGCCGCCTGTCAGGAAGACGAGATCCGGGAACTGACCGTCGATATGCTCGCGCACTTCCTTCAGGCTGTCGGTAAATACGTCACGGAACGATTTCCCTCCCAGGATCTTCTGCTTCGAATTCAGCATATCGTGCGCGGTTCTGGGATCCATAAAGAGCTTCAGGCGCATCGGGATCGTGTGCCGGATCATCACGGACTCCGTGCAATCGTGCCCGGACCAGTAATCGACATCGCTGAAGTACTTCTCCTTCAGCCTCCGGACCGCGAATTCACAGTAATTCTTCCAGGGCTCGCTCTCCTCAAAGACCGCCCGGATCCGCTCCTCCCGGGGAGAAGCCGTCAGCGCTGTTTCGAGAAGGATCTCGTCCATCATACCGCCGCCGAGCGCTACCTCGCCCGCTGTCTTCAGTTCCACTTCCTTGCCGCCGGCAATATAAGCAAAATCCGTCGTAGAAGATCCGATGTCCACGACAAGCACCGGCTTTGAAAGGATATCGTACCCCACCTGCAGGTGCTTCGACTGGCAGGCTGCGACAAGAGCCGCCCTCGACTCCGAGATAATCCTCGACGGAGGATACCCGATCTCCTCAAAAAGGGCCCTGTAATCCTCCCTGGCCACATTGTCCCAGCCCGCGGGGCAGCCGATATAAAAACAGCAGTCCTCATTCTTGATCAGGTTGCCGTCGCCGTACAGTTCTCCGAGAATTCCGGACGCAAACCGCCGGATATCCTTGCGGCTCTCCGGATCCGTGAGGAACCGGCGCTTGAAACGGATCTCCCGCTTCGCGGCCCGCGGTGTGTAGCACGCGCTCTCCCCCACAAGGAGATCCCCGTTCTGCATAAGGGCGTACGCCGTCACGACGCTCTTCGCGCCGCGGATTTCCAGAATCTCCGGCTGCTCCGCCGAATGTTTTTCGAGCCTTGAGACCGCACTCTCCGCGTCACCAAGGTCAAATCCGAAATACCGATCCATCAGTTACCTCCCGCTGCAAGCCCCTTCACAAGGAGCCTGCCCTCGCTCACCAGTGCCGGCCGGATTGTGCCGGCCTCTTCGGATGGAAGAAGTTCAAACCAGTCCTCATGTTCCCGCGTGTAATCGACCGTATCAACATGATTCTTGTGAAGATAGTATTTCACATCCTCGATCTTCTCCAGCGCATATTCCTCGTCCCTGCTCGCAGCGGCTTCCATGAGACCGGCGAACAGTTCAAGTTCCTCCCTCGGAAGCGGGTCCTCCTCCTTGGCCGTCAGGCGGCGGAGGTCTGCCCTCTCCTCCTCCCCGGCGATCTCCAGCTGCCGGTCCATGGTGATCACAATCGCCTGCAGCGAGCGGTAGAGTTTGTCGGGGTCTGTGTGCAGGAGAACCTTCTTCTCCGTTTCGATTTTCGGCTCCTCTTTCTTCCGTCTTCTGCTGAAGAGGCCTCCGAGATAGGTCACGACAACGCCTCCCGCCGCAAAGGAGAGCGGGATCTCCCAGATTCCGTCCTTCGTGATCTGCGGAACCTTCGTCATGATCAGAACGACGCCGGCGGTCAGAAGGACTAAACCGATCAGGAATATCAGCACGCCTAAAGGATTGAAGGTCTTCTGTTTTCTGACCACGATGTCAGTACCGGCTGCATTTTTCTCCCATACCTCGGGTTCGCCGGCCGTGTCCACCAAAGAGACAGACGCTTTTGCGCACTCCGCCATATGGGAAGCGGTCTCCTTCTCCCTGTCGCTCGGGCTGTCCTCCACATAGTGATACAGCAGTTTGTCAACCGCGCGGCCGAGTACACCCTGCGCGGCTTCCGGCGTATCCGCATCGAGGAGCTGTGTGCGGATCCCTCCTCTTTCTTTTTCTAAAATTTCAGCTAAACGCATCTTTTTTTCCTCCGGGCTGCCAAAAAAGTGGAAACCGTCGGGAAACACAACTCCTAACAGCTTCCACATATGACATTAAATGTATTGTACTATTCTGCCCCGCTTCTTTCAACAGGATTGTCATTCTGGGCACTGGCCCAGCTGACAAATTCATTTCTCCAACGTCATTCTGCAGTCGAGTGAAGCCTGATATATACCGGAATCCATTCCGTAAGCGGGGTTCCATTTCCTTTGTGTTTAAGGCTCGAAAAGCGAGCCGATGCGCTGTGTGCGGACTGCCCGGAGGACAGCGTCCTCCTTCAGCACGCGTGTGCACCATTTATCTCACCAGAATCACATAATACACATGCAAAATAAGTATGAAGATCGTGATCACAGGAAGTGTTTTTTTGACCAAATCCCACCATGAAACGCGGAAATATTCGGTAACGACAGCCAGACATAAATGGGTGGGAGAAATCTGCATGGCCGCATAGGAAAGTGCCGTAAGAAACATAAGCAGGGGTGCACCTGCGCCGGGTATCACAGAAAAGGCAAGCGGAATGATCAGGACGATCATCGCTGTCGACCCGCTGATGATCGTACCGAAGAGCATGACAAGTCCAAAAGCGGCAAACGGCGGAAGCGCCGTTTTCATAAACAGGGCCGGCAATGTCTCCATTGCGCCTGTGTAAGTCAGAAGATTTTTAAATATCATTAAAACTATCGTGTTGGAAATGATCCGCTTGCCAATACTTCTTGCGGCGAGCTGTAAGATCTCTCCCGCTTTTAACCGGTAGACAACGAAGGAAGCCAATATGATGAACGGCATCACGTGAAGCACGGTCTGGTTCAACGCGATGACAAGGATGATTCCTGCGATAAGGGGCCAGAAACAGTAAAGCAGCTGTTTCCATTCCTCCTTCCGGTCAAAGGGTTCCTGCGTCTGGGGAAATCGTCTGTCAATTTTGCGCAGGGAAAAGACATATCCCAAGACAAGAAGCGCCACAACCATCGGCAGCATCAGGATCACGAATGAAGTGGTCTTAACCGCCGTAAGGCTGAGCGCCAGAACGATTGCGTTATAGGTGGGGGAGATCGATTCGGAGATATGCCGGTAATAGCTTGTCACAAAGGTCTTTTCGGGAACACTCAGATCGTCCCCGATGACATCGTTCACAATTTCTCCGCAGATATTCACAGCTCCCGCGGACGGCAGAAACCCGATCACGATCGGAGCTGCCATACATACCAGGCGCCGGTTTCCGCTCAGCCGCATGAGGGCCATCTCCGCGCGCGTAAGAAGCTTCCTGTACTCCATGATGCGCTGCAGAAATATGATCATGGTAAAATTGATGATCAGCATGACGGTATTCCACTCATACAGAGACCGGAAGGCTATTTCTCCGGCGGTGACGAGAGGAATTCCAAACAGCAGCACAGTGACTGCCATGGCCGCCAATATGGATTCAAACAGACTCCTTTTAAGCAGAACCAGCACCATGATGACTGCAAAGATTACAAGCAGTTTTATAAATTGCGTCTCCATAATTGTATCCTTATAGAGTGGGGTCTTTTAGGGTCTTTTTTATTCCGGAGACGGTACAACCGTCAGGGCATTCACCGGACAGGCCCTGACACAGGCCGGTTCCTTTCCGGCTGCCGTGCGTTCATAACAGCCGTCGCATTTGACCGCAAATCCGGCGCTGTCATAAGCGATAGCACCGTACGGACATGCTCCGCCGCAGGCCCCGCAGCCGATACACCGGTCCCGGTGCATCCTGACATTCCCTCTCTCATCTCTGAAAAATACATCCGCCGGACATACGGCTGCACAGGCGGGTTCTCCGCAATGTATGCAGCTCTTTGTCTTATAGCAGACCATCCCCGTCCGCTCAGAGACAGTGCGCTCATAGATTCTCATGGGAACGGCATCTGCTTCCGTCTCAGGGTAATGGTGATCCATGCATGTGACGACGCATGTCAGACAGCCGACACACAGATCCCGGTCGCATTTTACATAACTCATGGGAAATACTCCTCTATTCTTTTAAGTAAGTCGACACGTTCCCGCCTTTCAGGAGTTTTAGTGAAAGGGCAAATCTTCAGGCAGCACCCCGGAGGACCGATTTTCTTTTATTGACCAGCCCTCCGAATTCGGCAGCAATACGACTTATATCCCGGAAATCCCGTATATGGATCCCTGTAATCCAGGTCGATGAGATAATTGATGTCTTTTTCAATGGCCCCGTGATAGACACTCACCATCCCGGCAGGAAGGCTGCTGTCGAAGCGGACGGGCATTTCAAGCTGTCCGACCGGCGTCTCGATGACAGCTGCTTCTCCGTCCATCAATCCGAGCGCTTCCGCCTGCTTTGGATGGATGTCAATCGCCGGAGCCGCCTCGAGGTTTGCAAGCCACGGGAGGCGGTGTGCCCTCGAATGGAACAGCTGCGGTTTCCGGATTCCTGTCGCGAGAATCAGAGGATATTCTTTCATGGGAAGTGTCTCCCGGTAATCCCTGTAAAGCGGCAGGCCCTCACCTTCAGGCAGGATGCCGGAAACAAATTCGATCTTCCCGCTCGGCGTCGGGAATTTCGCGTGGCTGCCCGGTTTCCCGGGTCCTGCGGCCGGTTCTTCCGCACGGACCGGAAGCGGTTTTCCGGCCTCCCGCAGCTCCGAAGCGGTATATCCGGTGCCTGCGAGCTGCATATTGATATAGTCGTCCATTGTCCGGATCGGAGGATCGCAGATTTCAATTCCGAGACGCCCGGCAAGGGCGAGAATGACTTCCAAATCATTCCTCATGTCTCCCTGCTCCACAATCTTTTGCTGGCAGAAGACATGATTTCCTCCGACAATCCGCACCTGTTCGCGCTCAAGATCCAGCTCGCAGGGGAGCACGATATCCGCATAACGGCAGGCCTCCGTCATAAAGGCATCCATATTGACGAAAAACTCCAGATGACGGAATGATTCCGACAGAAGATCCGGGCGGGGCCACATATGCGTGTTCAGCCCGAAAGCAATCAGGTTTCTGACAGGGTACTTCCCCTCTCCGGAGATATACCTCGACAGTTCCACCATCTGTGTCTCCCCGACCAGCTGCGACCATAGAGGGAACTTATCATGGCTGTGACAGCGCTCAATATGCGCGGCAGCATTGATTCCGGGGCGGAATCCTCCGCGGAGAGAAAGAGGCTTCGGACCGGGTGCCATAATACCGCCCGGCCTGCCGAAATTTCCGGTAAGTGCCATAAGGAGAATCACTGCCCGGCTGTTCTGGAAGCCATTGATATTATGCACCGCTGGGGACGCAGACATCTGGAGAGCGCACCTGCCCGCCGCGATCAGTCTCGCAGCTCTTTTGATCATCTCTGCCGGAACAGTCGTGATCTTCTCCGCCTTCTCCGGAGTAAATTCCCGGACATACTCCCGGTACTCCTCGAAACCGGCTGTATTTTCCCGAATAAAATCCGTATCCTGGAGATTCTCCTCAAGGATCACATGCGCAATTGCGAGGGCCAGTGCTCCGTCCGTCCCGGGCAGAAGTTTCAGATGAACATCCGCGATCTCCGTCAGGGGTGTGCAGCGGGGATCTGCCACGATGAGTGTCTTACCGGCTTTCTTCAGTTTGACAAGCCTCCCCGAACCCGGGATCTGGCTGTGGAACGGGTTGATTCCCCACATAAGAAGCGTATCCGCATTCCTGAAATCCGGGATGGGGAATGACGGAATCCCGCAGCACGCCTGAAAAGCCATAATCAGAGCGTACGCGCAGGTACTCGACTCCGTTCCGTAGCTGCACGTGCCGTATTTCCGGCAAAATTCGGCAATCTGCGGGCGAAACCACTTTGGGTGCCCGACATAGACCACCGTCTCGTCCGCGCTGTATTTTTCTTTCGTCTCCCGCATTCTTTCGGCAATTGTATCGAGCGCCTCCTCCCAGGAAATGCGCTCGAACTCCCCGCTCCCGCGGTCCCCTTTCCGTTTCATGGGATAGAGCAGACGGTCCGGGTGGTAAATCTGCTGTTTGAGAGCCGCTCCCTTGACGCAGATCTTTCCGTTCGATCCCGGGAAATCCTTATTTCCTTCGACAGAGACGATCTTACCGTCCCGCATATGCGCATCGATGATGCATTCTCCTCCGCAGAGACCGCATATTCCAGTGCGTGTAGTTTCCATCACTTAATCCTCATAAATACATCCGTGATCTGTAAGGTCCCCCGCGAAATGCAATTGATTGTTCTGCTTAAGGATATCGGATACAGCATTCCTTTCCGAAGCAATCACTGACCTTCTCGCTACCTAAAAATAACTGATTACTCTTCGATACACCAATACTCTTTTAATATAGAAAACCATATTTATGGATATTATCTATAGTTTATTTGAGCCATACTCTGTCCCGTACAATTTACAGATAGTGTGTCCATCTGTTGTTCCCCCTGAACAAATTGTAACAAAATCTATGTAAATCTAAAGATCCTTTCATTTCTGTTACTTTGCATAAAACCAGGATGCCTTTTTCGTTCAATATTCCGACTTGTGAGCAGGCATGCCCGTAGATTATACTGTGTCATATCCATTTCAGGAAATGCAGCCGGTCCCGCTAACCGGTTCCGCATCACCGGGACCCTTTCACCCGTTCCGGATTTCACCCTCAGTAAGTGACGGCAGATCACTGTTTCTATCCCCGTTGTTTTGTTTCTGCCGTGCTTAAATATACGTGCACAGGCATATAGCAGATATATATTTATTATATATTTATTGTGTATATGCCTATGTTCAGGGAAAGGAGGTATAACATGGAACATGAACTGTCCGCATTCTGGCGCGAGGAAGATGGAGTGGCTGTAGTTGAGATCGTACTCATATTACTGGTCCTCATTGCCCTCGTGCTCATCTTTAAAGAACAGATCACAAAAGTGCTGAAAAGCCTGATGCAGAAGGTATCCAAACAAAGCAATAGCGTATAGCGACATGGCGGCGGGAGTACTTTGGGGAACGTGAGCCGCGTAATTGCCGCCGTATCTAAGCCGCGGAGGCGCCGGCACCCCCCTGTCTCCGCCATGAAGGAGTCTCAATGAATCGAAAAGGAAGCATGACGATTTATTTCAGCCTGGTTCTGGCCGTGATGGTGCCGCTCATCTGCGGCGCCATCCTGTCCGCCAAAGTCAGTGCGGACCGCGCTTTTTCCGCGAACAGCATGGATCTGGCGATGTTCTCCCTCTTTGCTCATTATGACCGGGACCTGGCCCGGGAGTACGGCCTTTTCTTTCTGGACGCCGCCGGCAGCGGCGGCTCCGTGTCCCCGTCCGCCTGTCTGAGGGAAATCGAGGATGCGATGGACGAATGCCTGCACCCCGACAGAGGGAGTCTTCTGTCCGGCAAAAATATTCTGGATGCTGTACGAAAGGAAGGCTTTATAGAAGGCTACTCCCTGGCCACGGATGCAGGCGGGGCGCCGTTCGAGGCGGAAGCAATCCAGGCCGTGAAAGATACGCTCGGTCTTGAAGGCATCCATCTGCTGAAAGAGCATCTGGATGCTTCCCATGAGGCAGAGACCGAGGGTAAACCCCTGCTTGAAGATGCACAAACCGTGTCGTACGGAGAGGTAGAGGCACAGGCGGCAGAAGCCGCTTCCCGTGAGACAGAGGTCGGAGAAGAAGACCCGGAAGGCGGTACAGTCGCTGAAGAAGTGCCCGAAGAGGAAGTACCGCCCGATTTCGTCAATCCGCTCCCGGTTTTGGAAACGCTTAAAAATGCTTCCGTTCTTGACCTCGTCCTCCCGTCCGGCAGAACAATCTCGGAAAAGGCGGCAGACCCGTCCGGTCTTGTGAGCGGGAGGTCTCTGGCAAGCGGGATCGGCGTCATCGATACGGAAGGAGCGACGGGAGGGGAAAGCCTGTACTTTAAGGGCTGGATTCTGGCGCATTTTCAGGATTTCACGGATCCGAACGAGGACTGCGGTCTCAGCTACCCGCTCGAATACCTGCTTGCCGGAAAGTCAAGTGACCGGGAGAATCTGCGGTCCGCCGTGCGGAAGCTGCTGCTTGCGCGGGAAGCTGCAAACATCCTGTGCCTGTACACGGACGCCGGCATGAGTCTGCAGCTGACAGAGATGGCCGGAATGATCGCGGTTTTTCTGGCAATTCCCGAGGCGGAGCCCCTGATCAAGGCACTTCTCGCCGCGGGATGGGCATATGCGGAGAGCCTTGTGGATGTGCGCGGTCTTCTTATGGGGAAGAAAGTGCTGGCCGTGAAACAGGCCGCGTACTGGCAGACGGATCTGACGTCTCTTGCGGAATCCGGAGGAGACCTGGACGGGCTGGCGATGGATATGCCGGGCGGTCTGACGTACCGGGAGTATCTGGGCGCCATGCTGCTCGCCGCATCCGGAAAGAAACTTGTCATGCGTTCCATGGATATGGTGGAATCCCATATAAGGGGGCTTGGAAAAGCAGGATTCCGCCTGGACGCATGCATCGTATCCCTCAGCGCGGAGGTGAATGTTGAAGCGGAGGGATTGGTGACGTTCCCGGTGCAGATGGAGTATGACTACCGGAAGCTCTGAGCAGGCGAGGGACTGTTCAAGAGTTTCAGAATGCTTGGGGGCGCCGTATAAATATACGGGGCGGAGGAGAATAAAAAATCGGATCAGGCAGGTGCCGCCGTCCCGTTATTGATAATAATTATGAAAAAGCCTATTGGCATTAAAAATGGTTTGTGAGACAATATAATGGATTAAATATGGATTAAATAATATCGCAATGGAAAAGATCGGAGGATGCGGAATGACGCCGGAAGAGATGAGAATCAAAAAAAGGGAACTGGGATATACAAACGAAGTACTGGCTGAAAAATCCGGGATCCCGCTCGGTACTGTACAAAAGATCATGAGCGGAGCGACAAAGGCTCCGAGAAGGGACACGATCCTTTCACTCGAGAAAGCGCTTTCTGATCTGCCCTCCGATCATTCCGAGAGCATGAAGCATGGAACATCTGCACTTTGGGATACAGGCATTGATAAGGAATCCGTATATGGAGCGGCAACGGCATTGCGGGAGGCCGCGCCTGCTTATGCGATTCATTCAAAGAAGCAAGAGAAACTTACAAAGTTCGATTATTATGCCCTTCCGAAGGATCATCCAAGGGTTGAACTAATAGATGGACAGCTACTCACCATGGAATCTCCATCAAGAATTCATCAGGGTCTCCTGCTGGGTCTCGGAATGGAACTGGCTCATTGTGTGGACAAAAATCCCGGTAAATGCTTTTTATATCTGGCACCTTCGGATGTAGAAATAGCAGATGACGATTACAGCGTAGTGCAGCCGGATCTGTATATGCATTGCCATCCCGAGAAGGAGATGCCGGCACCCTATAAAGGTGCCCCTGATTTTATGCTGGAGATCCTGTCCCCCTCAACAAGCGGAATCGATTTACTGGTAAAGCTGAATCTGTACCAAAAATACGGTGTAAGGGAATATTGGATCATCGACCCTTCGCACAAGGCTGTGACGGTGTTCGATTTTGAAAACGGGAAAAAGCCGGCGTCTTATACCTTCGACGAAGTTGTTCCTGTGAGCATCTCCGGCGGTGCGTGTGAAGTGGACTTCCGAAAGGTATATGCCAGAGTGGCCCATCTTTATTGATGCAAAGTTGGGGACTGTTCACACAGATAAAGCGGACATTCGCATTCCGCCTGTCTCCATATTCGTAACAGGATCTTTTTTATCTTCCCTTCGTGTATTGTCACAGAGTCGTTCTCTATGGTAAAATTCTCATGTTATCGATCAGTTTCAGCCGCATGTTTTCTATGCGGCTGTTCTGCCACCTAATAAACTGTTTTAAGACACGAAAGGAACCTACATGAAAAAACAGGTTACAGACAGCATCTTCTACATCGGCGCCAATGACCACGATGTCGACCTCTTCGAGGGGCACTTTGATGTGCCGCTCGGCATGGCCTACAACTCCTATATCATCTGCGACGAAAAAACTCTGGTCATGGATACCATTGACAAAAGCAAGACAGATGAATGGCTTGCCAATATCGAGGAAGTTCTGGGAAATGCATCACCTGACTACCTCGTCGTCCAGCATATGGAGCCGGACCATTCGGCATCAATTGCTGCATTTGTCAATAAATACCCGGCCGCCACTGTCGTCGGCAACGCAAAGACATTCAAGATGATCAGCCAGTTCTTCCCGGGCCTGACCATGGAGAAGACGCTCGAAGTCGCGAACAACGATACGCTTGCGCTCGGACAGCACACGCTCACATTCGTCTACGCTCCGATGGTTCACTGGCCGGAAGTCATGATGACCTATGATTCCTTCGACAAGGTCCTCTTCTCCGCGGACGGCTTCGGAAAGTTCGGCGCCCTCGACGTCGAGGATCCGGAGGGATGGGCGTGTGAAGCCCGCCGCTACTATTTCGGCATTGTCGGAAAATACGGCGCCCAGGTACAGTCCGTCCTTAAAAAGGCGGCAAATCTCGACATCCAGATTATCTGCCCGCTCCACGGACCGGTTCTGACAGAGGATCTCGGATACTACATCGGCCTCTATGATACCTGGTCAAGCTATCTCCCCGAGTCCGACGGTGTCTGCATCTGCTACACCTCCGTCTACGGCCATACGAAAGAAGCCGTCGAGATGCTCGCGGATGAGCTGCGTGCCGCCGGCGTCCCGAAGGTCGCCGTGAATGATCTCGCCCGTGATGACATCTACGAGTGCGTGGAGGACGCGTTCCGCTACGACACACTGGTCCTTGCGACAACGACCTACAACGCCGGCATCTTCCCGTATATGCGGGAATTCATCGGTCACCTGACCGAGCGCGGTTTCCAGAAGAGACGCGTGGCGTTCATCGAGAACGGCTCCTGGGCACCGACCGCCATGAAGGTCATGCAGAAAGAGCTCGAGCCCTGCAAGAACATGACATACACGAAGAACAATGTGACCATCCTGTCCGCGCTCAATGAGGAGAGCACCGCTGCTCTCAAGGCTCTCGCTGAGGAGCTCGCTGCTCCTTATGAGAAGCTCGAAGTCACGGAAGAGCCGAAGATGGATCCGACGGCGCTCTTCAAGATCGGTTATGGTCTCTATGTCGTGACGGCCAATGACGGCAGCAAGCAGAACGGCCAGATCGCCAATACAGTCACACAGGTCGCCAGTGAGCCGAACCGCATTGCGGTGAGCTTAAATAAGGCCAATTACACCTCCGATATTGTACGCAAGACCGGCGTCATGAACGTGTGCACGCTGAGCGAAGACTGCCCGTTCCAGCTGTTTAAGCATTTCGGGTTCCAGTCCGGCAGAAATGTCAATAAGTTTGCGGATTATAAGCACTTTGACGTGGCTTCGAACGGCGTCGCCTATCTCACCAAGTATGCGAACGCTTTCATCTCGCTCAAGGTCTTTGATACTGTGGATATGGGTTCCCACTGGATGTTCATCTGTGACATCACGGAATCTGTCGTCCTCAGCAGCGTTGAGACTATGACATATTCCTTCTATCAGAAATATGTCAAGCCGAAGCCTGAAACAGATAAGAAGGGCTGGGTCTGCGATATCTGCGGTTATGTCTATGAAGGCGAGGAGCTTCCGGAAGATTTCATCTGCCCGCTGTGCAAGCATCCGGCAAGTGATTTCTCGAAGCTGTAATTCTTTCTCAATATTAATTTTTGCTTCAAAAGGCCCGGATCCGACGAAGGATCCGGGCTTTTTCTGCTTCTTAGGTGTCAGTCTTCTCCCACCAGGTGCACCGAAGTGTACCGGTGTCCGACCGCCGGAAGGAATTTATTCAGAATATCTTCTGTACGGATCTTAAGGCTCGACGTGCAGACACAGGGATGGCATCCGACATATTCGTCTTTTAAAACATCCTCATCAATGAGCAGTTTCACCACCCGCTCCCTGTCGTTCATAAGCCCCATGATACTCACTGCGCCGGGCTCGATGTCGAGGTACTTCAGCATATCCTCCGCGCCGGCAAAAGAGAGGCGGGCAGAGTTGATCTGCTTCGACAGCTCCTTCGTCTTAAACTTCTTGTCGCCCGGCATCATAAGCAGGAAGAAATTCGTCTTCTGCCGGTTGCAGAGGAACAGGTTCTTGCAGATGATGACGCCGAGAACCGCATCGATCTCATTGCAGGCCTCCATGTTGTCGGCCCTCTCATGATCCGTGCGCTGATAGCTGATCCCAAGAGAATCCAGAAAATCATAGGTCCTCACTTCACGGGGAAGACGCCCCTCCGTATTTTCCGGTCTTCCGTCAAACAGCTCCATTTACAAATATCCCCTTTCGATCATATTTTCTTCTCGAGGTGCAGCAGGCCTAGATATACAATACCGCTTGAAAGAAACCAACTCTGCCGGTCAACTGCCTTCTCATCTTGTGAGGCGCGGCCGGCCACAATATGGGCTTCCTCCCAAAAAACACGCTCCTGTCGCTTAGTCCTGCTTCTTATCCTCATCCGGTGAGGCATAGCAGTCCACGATATACGACTCGTCGTAATAAATCTTATCCCTGTCGATCAGTTCCGCTTTTCCGTCCCTGATCTCCACGATATTGACCGCGCAGTTGTACGGAACATGCCCCTGCCAATAATCCTCCTGATTTTCATAGAAACAGTTCAGCATTCCGCGTACCGCACAGCCGTGGATCCCGATGAGATAGGTTTTATCGTCTGAGATGGCGCACATATCTTTCAGAAAATCCTGTGTGCGCTTCTTTACGTCATCATACGTCTCCCCGCCGGGAAACCCGGCAAAATGTACCGGATCCGTAAAAAATCTCCGGGCCTCGCCATTCGGGATCGGTCCCTCGGACAGCTTTCGGCCCTCGTATACCCCGCCGTTGATCTCCATAATCCGTTCATCGGTTTCAATCGGAACGTCTCCGTTTCCGCTCTCTTTCAGAATCAGCTCTACCGTCTTCCTCGCCCGAATAAGAGGGCTTGAGATACAGCGGTCAAAGTGAATGCCCCGCATATTTCTGCCGGTCTCCTCTGCAAGAAAGATTCCCGACGCATTCAGGGGGACATCGATGTGCCCCTGCAGAACACCTTTGGAATTAAGATCGGTCTCTCCATGTCTGACAATATATAAAAGCATTCTGTTCTCTCTATTCTTTCTAATGTCCTTTTTGTACTTTCTTAATTGAAATTCCGCAAAAAATGCCGGCCTTAACCAATCTGAGGAATGAAAGTTCAGGCGCTATATTGCTTCCTACACGTCAGCCCCTCTTTGACGTATCGCTGTAAACCTCCCGGAATCTTGCAGCGAAAGACGGCTCCATCCCCGCCAGCGTGAGGTGTGTGGTATCGCCGATCCGAAGAGCCCGGAATGTCGCGACCCCGGGTTCCCTCTCCTCGGTGACCACTTCCGTCACGGAAGTTGTCTGCATGCAGAGTTTATGCAGCGGCACAAACGGGGACGTGAAGAACAGCCTCGACAATAGCACGGAACTGATCCCGTAGTGACAGAAGAACGTCACGGTCTCCGTCGTCTCGCGCCTGACTTCGTAATACCTGTCCCTCCGCACATAGCCGTATGACGCAAGAAGCTCATCAAGCCCCGCGGCAACTTCTTCATACCGGGGAAGCATGTCGGAGTCACGGACGACATCCGCGTTTCGCCATCCCTCCGGCTCCGCAAGTTCCGGATGAGCCGCATAATAAGACGGCACCATATCCCAGAGAATGTGCCTCCGCCAGCTCCCGTCCGGCATCCGGGCATCCGGAAAAGCAGCCTGGTAGACCGGACTGCCTTCGGTATCGATCCGGGCGGGAAACTCCTGCAGCCACATTTTCATAGCGGGAACAATGCCGAGGGGTTTTAAGGCGATCCGGGCGGTCAGATCCGCACGCCCCAGGGGGGAGACGTAGCAGGTTCCGGGGTTTAACCGCCCGATAAATGCAGCCAATGCCTCCGCCTCGAGAACGCCCTGTTCCGTCAGCGTGTCATGCTCATAGTCCGGGTCCCCGTGTCGGATAAAAAGAAGTCTCATAGCGTGATCGTCTCTCCGATCTTTATGACGCAGGCGTGCAGTCCCGCGCACTCCACGGAACGGACAAAGGCCGCCGGATCCTGCTCGATGACCGGGAAGGTGTTGTAGTGCATCGGAATCGTCATTTTCGCGCCGATCATTTTCGCGGCACGGAGCGCCTGATCAGGGCCCATTGTGTAGAAATCCCCAATCGGAAGAAGGGCGACGTCGAGTTTATCCGCGGCAAGAAGCTGCATGTCCGTCATGAGGGCCGTATCACCGGCGTGATAGATCTTCTTTCCGCCAATGTTAAAAACGAAGCCGCAGGAAAGTCCTCCGGCGATGCCGCTGCCGTGGATTGCCTGGAAGTACCGCGCCGACCCGAACGGATAAGACACCTTGCCGCCAATATTGCCGCAGGTCACTTTCAGGTCATCCGCCGTAAAAACCGACTCCGCAAGTTCGATCGTCGTGCAGATCTCCGCGCCGCATCTCCGGGCGATCGCCTCCGCGTCACCGAGATGGTCGCCGTGCCCGTGTGTCACGAAGACATAATTGACATCCACTTCCTCCGCGCTGACCGCAGCGAGAGGGTTGCCCGTAAGGAACGGATCCACGATGAGGCGGTGTGTTCCGTCGTCAAGCAGAAAACAGGCATGGCTTAAATACGTTAACTTAACCATAACAGACTCCTTTATTAACCACAAATTAAATAGACAGTGCTATTGTATCATACTTTTGATGTTTTAATAACATCAGCTGGGTGTCAACGTTGTCAACAGAGACGGTTCTTTTGACACTTTTTCGGTTGTCCGTGGGGAGGATGTGAGAGGGGGCGGAAAAGTCCCTGGATCAGCACATTGAAGGGGTCAGACCCCAGTTCTGCCAAAAGAAACAGAGTCACCCCGAAATGTGCGATCGTAAGACCAACCATCAGGATGACGACTCTGATTACCCATTCTCTGCCGGTGCGCTGCATAAAAAACTCCCATCTTCCCGCATTGTCTGCATATCAACATTCAACAGCGAGCCGCAAGATCCATCCTGACGGCCAGCCGCATCATATGCATGTCAATCATTAAACAGCAGGCCGCAAGATCCATCCTGACGGCCAACCGCATCATATGCATGTCAATCATTAAACAGCAGGCCGCAAGATACATACCAACGGCCTGCTGCAACATCATTTCCATATTACCTTAAAAGTGCTCCCTCTGTCCACCTGACTTTCTACCGCCATTTCCGCCCCGTGAAGTTCCGCGATCTTCGCCGCAATGGACAGCCCGAGCCCGTATCCCTTCTCGCCGCCCCGCCTCCGCGACGCGTCCACCCGGTAAAACCGCCGGAAGATGTGCTCTTTTGCGGATTCGGGAATGCCGATGCCGTTGTCCTCGACAGACAGCAGAAGGGCCTCTCCCTCCCTTACAAGCTTCACGTGGACATAACCGTCCTCCCGGCCGTATTTGTAGGCGTTGTCGATCAGATTCTGGAGAAGGCGCGTGATGAGCATCCGGTTCCCGGTAATATGAATATCCGGTTCGGCAAATGCATCCAGTGCGATGCCTTTCACCCCGATCATCTTCATGTCTTCAGATACCGTCAGCACGAGATCACTGAGGTTGAAGTCCTCCATCGGATAGCGCCCCGGGCTCTGCTGCAGGCGCGTGTAGTCCAGCATGTCCGCCACCAGCGTCTGCATGCGGTTTCCCTGCCGGCGGATCACGGTGAGCGCCTCTCTGTACTCTTCCGGCGTCCGTTCCTTCTCAAGCGTGAGCTCCGTCTGCGCCATAATGACAGAGAGCGGCGTCCGCAGTTCATGCGACGCATCGGACGAAAACTGCTGCTCGACTTCGAAACTGTGTTCCAGTCTGTCCAGCATGCCGTTAAAAGTATCTGTCAGGCTTACCAGCTCATCTCTTCCCTCCCGTTTCGGGAGACGTTTTTCCAGATCCGTACCCCCCGAGATGTCGGCGGCCGTCCTCTCGATCTCCCGGATCGGCCGGAGAATGTCCCGCGCCGCAAGAATTCCCAGAACGACCGCTGCCAGAATCAGTGCCGGAAGGAACAGAAACACAAT
Organism: Lachnospiraceae bacterium; assembly: GCA_017430765.1. Next base: position 20,047 of record JAFRMI010000063.1, read on the forward strand.
ATCCCGGATCTCCGAGAGTTCCCGCATCTCCGGGGACAGAGGGACGGCGCCGCGGATCCACAGATCCCGCAGATCTCCGGTCAGCCGCCGGTCGTACACATAGAAGGTCTCTTTCTCAGTCTTAAGAGAATAAATTCTGGTCTCCGTAAAAGGCTCTTCCGCCAGATACTGCGGGATCGGGTTTTTTCCGTAGAGCATCGTCCCGTCGCCGGTATAGAGCCCCGCCTCCACGTTGTGCATGACGTCTAAAAAATCATCGTCGATCTGGATGTGGCCTTTTTGATAACTGAGAAAAATATCATCCGGATCCTCCTCGCTCTCCCTCCCTGTCAGAGCGGAGGCGTACCAGGTCAGCTTGTCCGTATTGGCTTCCACCGTCCCGGTCAGATAGCCGCGGATCGTTTTTTGCATGACGGAAGAACTGATGAAGAGCACAATATAATAAGTCGCGACAGAAGCAGCGATCATCGCGAGCGAAAACAGCACTATAATGCGTGAGCGGATGGATATATGTTTCAACCGTCTCCCCTCTTCTTCTCAGACGTCCTCCCGCAGCACATACCCCGCGCCGCGCACCGTATGAATCAGTTTCTGTTCATACCCGTCGTCAATCTTTTTCCGCAGATACCGGATATAGACATCCACGACGTTGGTTCCCCCCTCATAATCATAATTCCAGATATGATCTTCGATCCGGCTTCGTGACAGCACAATGCCTTTATTGTACATGAGATATTCCAGCAGCTGATACTCCTTTGCTGTAAGAGAAACGACCCGTCCCTCCCTTGTCACCTCTCTCCTTGAAACATCCATTGTGAGACTTCCCGCTGTAAGAATATTGTGCGAAATCCCATATGCACTCCGTGTCGCGGCCCGGATCCTCGCGACAAGCTCCTCGAGAGAAAAGGGCTTGATAATATAGTCATTGGCCCCGCTGTTCAGACCCCGGATCCTGTCTGAAACCGCGTCCCTTGCCGTAAGAAAGAGCACGGGTGTCCCGTCCCCCTTCATCCGCATCTTTTTTAAAACTTCAAACCCATCGGCTCCCGGCATCATAACATCAAGAACAACGGCGTCATAAGACGCCGTTTCCATATATTCGAGGGCCTCCCGCCCGTCAAAGCAGCTGTCCACCAGAAACCCTTCTTCTGTCAGCTTCCTTGTGACGATCGCGTTGAGATCCTCCTCATCTTCCGCAAATAGAATCCTCATCCTTTTTACTTACACCCTATAGGGATCCAGACTTTCCCTTTCAGCGTGCTGTATTTTTTCTCCCCTTTCCTTCTAACGCCTTTGATGGTAAATTTGTACGTCTTCCCGGCCTTATAACCTACGATTCTGAAGTCCACATCATCCCGCTCCTTACCGAGGATCCGCACTTTATACGTCTTTCCGCTGCTGTCTTTGACCGTCACTTTCAACTTGCGGTACTGCACATCCTTGCTGCGGAATTCCACCTCTACCTTTCCCTTGCCCTCATATTCCACATCTTTGATCTCGGGTGCCGCGTACACCGGAAAGGCGAAAATCGTCATCATCAATACAGTAAGAAGAAAGATCCCTGCTCTTTTGATGACATAGTTTACGTTTTTTTCTGCTGACATAGTGCTGCCTCCTTTCTGATTTGAATTGTTATATGCTTTGAATTTTTTATGCTAATCATCATCGTCCCGGTCGTTATCCCCGTCGTCATCGTCGTCCCGGTCGCCATCGTCGTCATCCCAGTCATCGTCCCGGCCGCCATCGTCATCATCCCAGTCGTCCTGACCGCCATCGTCATCATCCCAGTCGTCCCGGCTGTCATCGTCATCATCCCAGTCGTCCCGGCTGTCATCGTCATCCCGGCCATCATCGTCCCGGTCGTCATGGTGTTCCTTAACCTCAGCGGCAGCCTGTGATTTTGGCGCCGTCCCGGCTGCTTCCGGCTCTGTCTTCGTATCCGAAGAAGCTGTGGAAGGCACCTGCTTTTCCCCATGATCCGCATCCGCCGAAGGCTGCGTGCCGGCCATTTCCACGGAAGATTCGAGCACTTCCCCCGTCAGCGCATCGACTGTGTACTCATACTCACGATCTCCGGCATAGAATTCGATGCTGTAGCAGTCGCGTCTGTTCTCTTCATCCAGCTTCGTTTCCGTAAAGACAGCGCTTTGTTCAGGCACCCCCGCCTCCTTCAGCGCAATCTGTTTTGCCTCGTCGACGGTGAGATACTTCCCGCTGCTCCTCTTTGACGCATTTTCAGAAAGCTTTATAGTGGGAACCGGCGTTTCTGAAGGAGCGGGTCCTGTTTTCTCCTCTTCCTGCGGAACCGCATTCTCCTCGATCTTTGCGGACCGCGAAAGGACTGCGCCGTCCAGTGCCCTGACCGCATATTCATACGAGGCACCTCGCGTCTCAAATGTCACCTCATAGACATACTCCGTGCCCTTCCAGACCAGACGGGAGGAGGAGGAAATGACGTTCTCCGTTTCCACATCCGCGTCTATATAGGCGAACTGCCTGGCGGATGTCTCATCGATGATGCGGTTTCTGGCAAATACCCGGCCCGCCTGCAGGAATCCTCCTGCAGTAAGGGCGAGAATCAGAACTGCGCCTGCGGCGGTTAAAATGCGTCTTTTCATAGTTCGGGCAGGCATATGCAATCACCCCTTCCTTTTTTATTTTATCGCCTCGGGATACTTTATGCTATCTATAATTTTCGCGGCAGCGCAGCCGTCAATGCATTTTCCGGCCGCGCACATCCTGCTTCATACACAGCGGATGTTTCCTTGTATGGCAGTATTTTACAGAAGAAAAATGAGAAGATCATGAGAGGAAGCAAAAATTTTATAAAAAATCCGAAATCGGTCTTTCCCTTATTCGTGAGGGGCGTGCAGCCGGACTTTGTGCACCGCATTGTCACATCCCTCGCACATATGCTATCATGGGAAATTACAGGGCGGATCTGTCCGCCGGAATTTTATGCAGGGGGCGTATGAAAAATGCAGGGACGTGAAAGATTTCAATCGAGACTCGGATTCATTCTCGTAAGCGCAGGGTGCGCGATCGGTATCGGGAATGTCTGGAAATTTCCTTATGTGGCCGGGGCAAACGGGGGCGCCGTTTTCGTCCTCTTTTATCTGCTGTTCCTGGTCATTATGGGGATTCCCGTCATGACGATGGAACTGGCGGTCGGCCGGGCGAGCCGGCAGAGTGCGGTTCTGGGATACAAAGCGCTGGAGAAGCCGGGATCCAAATGGCATCTGCACGGCTGGGTCTGCATCATCGGCTGCTATCTGCTGATGATGTACTACACAACGGTGTCCGGATGGATGCTGGGATATTTCGTGAAATTCGCAAAGGGAACGTTTGTGGGGCTTGAGGGAGATGCGATCGACGCCGTCTTCGGAAATATGCTCGCAAACCCCGTCGAAATGACCGTCTACATGGCAATCACCGTCATCGCCGGTTTCTGGGTCACAAGCGGCGGCGTCCGAAACGGCGTCGAGAAGATCACGAAGGTGATGATGCTCTGTCTTCTGATCCTCATCGTGGTGCTCGCCGTCCATTCACTCACCCTCAGCGGCGCGGGGGAGGGCATCCGCTTCTACCTCCTGCCTGATTTCGCGAAAGCGCGCGAGGCCGGGATCGGGAACGTGATGGTCGCCGCGATGAACCAGGCGTTCTTTACGCTCAGTCTCGGCATTGCGGCGATCGAGATCTTCGGAAGCTATATGTCGAAGGAACATACACTTGTGCAGGAAAGTATTCATATTACGGCCCTGGATACATTTGTCGCGCTGCTTTCGGGGCTCATTATCTTCCCCGCCTGCTTCAGCTACCAGGTGGAGCCGGGCCAGGGACCGGCGCTGATCTTTATGACGCTGCCGAAGATCTTTGTCAATATGCCGTTTGGACGCGTCTGGGGCACGCTGTTCTTCATCTTCATGACATTCGCCTCGTTCTCGACGGTGACGGCGGTCTTTGAAAACCTGATTGCGGCATCGATCGACAATTTCGGATGGACGCGGACGCAGGCGGTCTTTCTCAACTGCACCTTCCTTCTCGCAGCATCCATGCCATGCGTGCTCGGATATAACGTCCTCAGCGGAATGACGTTCATCGGCGCGCGGGACGTTCTCGACAGCGAGGACTTTATCGTCAGCAACCTGCTCCTGCCGCTCGGGAGCCTCATCTATCTCCTCTTCTGCGTGACGAAGTGGGGCTGGGGCTTTGACAGCTATCTCAAGGAGGCCAACACGGGAAGCGGCATAAAGATGCCCCGCGCATTCAAGAATTATTTCCGCTTTGTACTGCCGGTTCTGATTCTGGTCATCTTTGTGAGAGGACTGATTTAACCCCCGTATGAGTCAATTGGGGACGGTTCTTTTTCGACTCATTGTATGCAATGAGTCAGTTGGGGACGGTTCTTCTTCGACTCATTGTATGCAATGAGTCAACCGGGGACGGTTCTCTTTGACGCATTTTTATTCAGAAAGAACCGACGATTCACAAAAGGACTGCATTATTAACGAGGATCTAATTATGAAAAAAGCAAGTCGGATCATCACGGGACTTGCCGGCGCCGCAGCCGGCGGCTTCGGACTTTATACGGCAGCCGGAAGTTATATGACCATGAAAGAGATGCTCGGCGGAAAGCGGCAGACTTATGAGGAGGCCATCGCATGGCAGAAGGAGCATCATGATCTCAGCTGGTTTGACGAAAGCCGCGCGGTCTTCTATACGATCAGCGGATTTGAGGATTATCCGCTCCACGCGATGTTCTACCCGTGCCCGGAGCCCTCTGACAGGTACATGATTCTGACGCACGGGTACACAGACAACCTGTGGGGTTCCACAAAATATGCGAAAACGTATCTCTCGCTCGGCTTCAACTGCGTCCTTTACGACCTCCGCGGCCACGGGGAGAACAGACCGCATATCTGCACCTATACGGTCCTCGAGTCGAAGGATCTGCTCGCGGTGATTTACGATACGCGCCTCCGGTACGGCGACGGCATCCGGATCGGGCTCCACGGCGAATCCCTGGGCGCCTCGACGACGGCCGCCGTGCTGGGGCTGAAGCCGGACGTCGAATTCGCGGTCTGCGACTGCGGGTTCTCCAATATCTACGACATCATCCGCGGAACCCTCGATTACCGCGGCTACCCGGCCGTCATGGCGGACGGGGCCTCGCTCTTCTGCGGCCTCCTGCACGGCTTTTCGATGTCGGAAATGCGGCCGGTCGACCGCCTCGCGGGCAATCAGGTCCCCGTCCTCTTCCTCCACGGTGCAGACGACAATTTCATCCCGCCGTGGCACAGCCAGGTCATGCACATAAAGACGGCGGGGTACTCGGAGTTTCACACGGTTCCGAGCGCGGGGCACGCGAAGTCCCTCGAGACGGATCCGGAAAATTACGGTCTTATGATCCAAAAATTCTTAAAGACAATTGAAAAGGAATAACGTTCTCCTATGGGATGTCAGAGGGGACGGTTCTTTTTGACACATTTCCAAGATTATTCTTATCACAGAAGATTACTTAGAAATGCGCCAAAAAGAACCGCCCCCTCTGACAACCCGTCTTATCACAGAAGATTTCTTAGAAATGTGTCAAAAGAGCCGTCCCCTCTGACATCTCGTCTTATTACACAAGATTTCTTAGAAATGCGTCAACGAGAACCGTCCCCTCTGACATCCCCTAATTTCATCCGCTTACTTTCGCCAGATATACCGCTGTGCTTCTCGCCCCCAGCATCACCCCGGCCTTATCGTCATATTTCTTTTCTTCACCCGGCGGGAAACTGCCTCCCGCGCTGTCCATACACAGATGCCATTCCATGTTCGCCGGAATCACGGGAAACTCAAACCAGGCATCCTCCCAGAACGCATTGACCAGCACGTAGATAAAACAGTCCGCATCCGTTCCCGCCTTCTGCGCATCCTCCGCGAAGAGGCAGGCAAACTGAAGGGTGGAGGCTCCTTCATCCAGCTGCCACGGTTTCGTGCCGTGGAAAGAGAGCTCCGGATAACCGGTTCCGTTATATCCGAAATCATAGCTGCTCTCCCGGAGAACCGGATGCGCCTTCCGCAGCGCGACAAGATGCTTCACATACAGGAACAGCTCCCTGTTTTTTTCCAGATATGTCCAGTCCAGCCAGGAGATTTCGTTATCCTGGCAGTATGCGTTGTTGTTGCCCCACTGGGTATTGGCAAATTCATCCCCGGAGAGCAGCATCGGAACACCGCGGCTTGTGAAGAGAATCGTCAGCATATTCTTCATCTGGCGGAATCGCAGGGCATTGACGGCCGGATCCGCTGTTTCCCCCTCGGCACCGCAGTTCCAGCTGTCATTCTGATCACAGCCGTCCCGGTTGTCCTCCCCGTTCGCTTCATTGTGCTTGCTGTTGTATGATACGAGGTCGTACAGCGTGAAGCCGTCATGGCAGGTAACAAAATTGACGGATGCTTCCGCGTTCCGCATGCTGTACAGGTCATCAGAGCCCCGGATCCTTCGGTAGAGTTCGGGGGCACAGGCGGCGTCTCCCTTGATAAAACGGCGCACACAGTCCCGGTATTTTCCGTTCCACTCGGACCAGCGGTGCCAGGACGGGAAGCTTCCCACCTGATAGAGACCCGCGGCGTCCCACGCCTCAGCGATCAGCCGGGTCTTGCCGAGGACCGGATCCTGCGCGATGCTCTCCACAAGCGGCGGAGACATCATGGGGCTTCCGCTTTCATCCCGCGTCAGGATCGAAGCGAGATCAAAACGGAACCCGTCGATATGAAATGAAGCCACCCAGTACCGCAGGCAATCCAGGATCAGATTGCGTGTGACAGCATTGTTGCAGTTGAGGGTGTTCCCGCAGCCGCTGAAATTATAGTACTCTCCCTCAGGTCCCAGAAGGTAATAGGTCCGGTTATCGATCCCGCGGTAAGATATGCAGGGTCCGTTCTCATTTCCCTCGGCCGTGTGGTTAAACACCACATCGAGAATGACTTCAATCCCGTTTCTGTGGAGATGACAGACCAGGTTTTTCAGCTCATCCGCCTCCATCCCGAAGGGTCCCGAAGCGGCGTAGCCCGCCTAGGGGGCAAAAAAGCCCACCGTCGAATATCCCCAGTAATTGTACAGTCTCCTGCCGTCCGCAGACCGAGGATTCTCGAATTCATCGAAGTCAAAGATCGGCATAAGCTCGATACAGTTGACCCCGAGTTCCTTCAGATACGGAATCTTCTCCAGAATCCCCGCATATGTCCCGCCATACCGGACGCCGCTCGAAGGATGGCGGGTGAAGGACCGCACATGCATCTCATAGATAACAAGGTCTTTCTGCGCCAGCTCCAGAGGCTTATCCCCATTCCATTCATAATCTTCAAAAATGAAGCCGCCCCTTTGCCTCGGCAGGTCCTCTTCGTCAGGCACGATTCCCCACACCCTCCTGCCGGAAACCGACTTGGCATACGGATCGAGAAGGACCTTTGACGGATCGAACCAAAGCCCTTTCCGGGGATTGTATTCCCCGTCAAAGCGGTAGCCGTACTCCGTGGTCTCCACATTAATACCAAAGACCATCATCGTATAGACATCCCCGATCTTAAACGCCTCCGGAAAAGGAATCTCCGCAAACGGCTCGCGTTCCCCGCGGCGGTACAGCACCAGCGTGCAGCTCTCCGCCTCTTTTGAAAAAATGCTGAAGTTGACTCCTCCGTCCGTGATTGTCGCCCCGAAAGGAAACACTCTCCCGATCCGGAAGGCAAGATCCCCCGCCTGGTCTGTCGGAAATGTGTCTATTTTCCTCATCTGTGCCCCTCCGCTCCCGCTTCTGACCTTTTCCACTCCAATATGCCGCACAAGGACAGCTGCAAAACTATATGTATACAGCTTACAGGAATTATTTAGCTATGTAAATGCAGATGAAGTATGGACCCCTCCCATAAAAAAAGTGTCAAAGCGAACCGTCCCCATTGACACTCTGGATCCCTCCCATGAAAAAGTATCAAAGCGAACCGTCCCATTGGCACTCCGATAAAAAGAAGGAGGCCTCTGCCTCCTTCTCAATGAGCTGATGCTTTCATCAGTCTCTCTTTCTTGACATGATGCTCAGGATGCGGATGAAGAGGTTCACAACATCCACATAGATATCCGCGGCGGAATCGATCGCATTATCAAGCGTCTTCGGATACATCTGCGCCTTCGCCCAGTCATATCCTACATACCCGCAGAAGATCAGGACCACAATATAGTCCGTGATCGCCATGGAACTTCTGAAGATGAGCGCGCCGAGGATCTCCACCACGATCGTGATGATCAGGGCAACCCCCAGTGTCCTGCCGATGCTGAGGAAAAACTGCGGCCTGAGCGTGCTGATCAGCATCATGGAAACCGTCACAATTCCGGTCAGAACAAACGCCTTCGAGATCTCCTGCCCTGAAAATGCCGTGAGGAAATACGTAAGAAGCAGCCCCATCGCGAGCGCAAGCCCCGTAAATCCGATAAAGCTGACAACCGGGCTGTTGGACTTATACACCACCATCATGCAGCCGATACTTCCCACAAGGTAGATGATCAGCACGGCTAAATACGGAATGGACAGAATCGTGTATGTCAGATACTTTGCCATCGCCGCATTGAGAAGGATTCCCCAAAGAAGCGTCGCCCCGATTGCCAGATTATACATGCTCTCGGAGAGCATCAGACCGTCAAACGCATTCAGCCGTTCCATCTTATAAGTTTTATTATCCATAATCTCCCCTCCTTTTCCCCTTCAAAGGAATTTCTTGATGAGATTCTATGACTATAGTATAACAGAAATTGTGGTAAAATTGTGATATTGGATATACATATTAGAAAAGATGGAAAAAAGTGTCCCTATGAACGACGCAGATCTCCAGGCGAGGATTTTGACTTACACGGCAGGGCCTTCTGATCCGGACCTCTTCGTCCGCGATGTCATAAAACACCGCTTCCGCCTCGTCGCCCACGACGTCGCCCGCGCAAAATACAGAACCGACAGGGGCATCACCGTCAACGGTGAAGTCTCCCTTGTGAACCGGCGTCTCCATCCCGGCGACGTTCTCGAAGTGCGCCTGTCATACGAATATCCGGAGCACACGGTCCCCGCCGAAGGTCCTCTTTCGATTCTCTACGAGGACGAGGACCTCATCTGCCTCAATAAGCCCGCGGGAGTCGTCGTGCACCCGTCGCACGGGCATTTTTCCGACTCGCTCGGGAACTATCTGGCACACTACTTTCTCTCGAAAAACGAACCGCACGAAATCCGCTCCGTCGGCCGTCTCGACAAGGACACGAGCGGCGTGATCATCTTCGCCAAAAGCCGCACCGCGACGGCGATCCTTGCCGGCCAGACCGGCGAAGAGGGCTGCACAAAGGAGTATCTGGCGCTCGCGATGGGCACATTTGCCAAAAAAGAAGGGAGCGTCGAAGCTCCCATCAGCCGTGAATATGAGGATAAGATCCGCCGCGCCGTACGCGAGGACGGCAGCTATGCGTTCTCCCGTTACCGGGTACTGCATCAATACGATAAATATGCGCTCCTGAGTCTTAAAATCGACACCGGCCGCACCCACCAGATCCGCGTCCATATGGCGCACATCGGACACCCGCTGCTCGGCGATCCGATTTATGGAAATGCAGCCGCTCTGTGTCCCCTTCCCGGCGAAAGCGCCGCCCCGGGGCTCACCCGCGCTGCCCTTCACGCGTACCGCGTGTCCTTCCGCCAGCCCTTTACAGGGGTGCTCACAGAAGTGAAAGCTCCTCTGCCGGAAGATATGGCAAGGCAGATCTCAGGAGACTGCTCCGGCTTGTACGAACTTTCAAAGATTGAGACTTTCTGACAGTTAACCGCCTACATGAGCCGGATCGTCTCCATCACGTCCTTATGCCGGAGGGTCCGCGGGTCAAAATGAATCACCGAATACACCGCCTGCATCACAAGTCCTGCCCCGCCCGCGCTGATCAGCGTTCCGATCCCGACCGGCCCTTTCAAAAGCGCGCCGACCGCTGTGACAGCGCTCCACAGCAGAATCTCGACAAACCCGATGGGCACCTTCGGCATCCGCCTGCCCAGGCCAACCAAAAGCGAATCCCGCGGCCCGCAGCCCTGCTCCGCCCCTGCATAGATCCACATGCCGATGGCCATGAACACGAATCCCACAAGCATGATGAGAATCCCCGTAAGAAGCCCCTCGTTCTTCGCAAACGGGTCCAGGTCATTAAAGAGCTGTACATAGTTACCGGTTAAAAATGCATCCAGTATCGTCCCAACCCCGATCCTCTCCCCAAGGAGAATGACGATAACAAGGATCACGACCGATGTCGCTGTCATGGACAGGCCGTAATTTAGCGGCGTATGCGCCGCGATCCCCATCCCCAGAACATCCCACGGCGCAAGGCCGATATTCGCAAAAATGGTCAGGTGGATGCCGAAGGCAAACACAAAAAGACCAACGGCCACTTTAAGCCACTTGAGCAGATATAATTTCCTGTTCCGCTTTCCGGTATCCGGCATTGCAAACCTCTTCTTCCTGTCAGGTTCCGCCTGTTCTATCGCGGTCCTGCTCTTTTTTTCGATCACCAATCCTTTATACATTCCGTGAGATTGCCTGTCAATCCCGTATTCCTTCCCTTTTTCTCAATTTTTCTGCCTCAGCGAAAACTTACTGTGTTAATATTCACCGAAAATGTTGTATACTTAAAAGGAACAAGTAATTCTTTCTACTCAAAAAGGACCAGATCTCATGCCCGGACAGAAATACAGACACATATACCAGGATCTGAAGCAGCGTATAGAAGAGGGAACCTATCCCTCCCAGTCCGTGCTTCCATCTGAGCATACCCTCATCGGCATTTACAGCTGTTCCCGCAATACCGTGCGCCGCGCGATCGCGGAGCTCGCGGAAGACGGCTACGTGCAGAGTATCCACGGCAAGGGTGTCATTGTGATCTACCAGGAGAGGGAGAGTGCCGCATTTGACATCGGGCAGATCGAGAGCCTCAAAGAGGCCGCCCTCCGCCTTAATATGTCCTACCGCACTGAAGTGATCCGCTTCTCGGACTGTATTGTCGACGAGATCCTCTCAAAGCGCATCGGTTTTCCCGTCGGGGAGGAAGTCTTTTATCTTATGCGCGTCCGCTATTTCGACGGCGAGGCCGTCATTCTTGACCACAACTGGTTTCTCAAACGGCTCATGCCGGATCTGACCCCTGAAATCGCCTCCGAATCCATCTATGAATATCTGGAAAATGAGCTGGGTGAGACCATCGTCACCACAAAGCGCCGCCTGACGGTGGAGAAGCTGACAGAGGTGGACGACATCTATCTCGATATCAAGGATTACAACTGTCTGGCAGTGGTTACCTCCGATACCTATAATGCAGACGGCGTGATGTTCGAGCATACGCAGTCGCGGCACAGACCGGACCGCTTTACGTTCAATACGCAGGCGAGGCGTAATAAACCATAAACCATCCGCACAGCAACGGGCTTCTCTTTATTCCGGAACCGATGTCACCTGCGGTGACTTTGGCAGAGCGGACATTCGCATTCCGCTGCGCTCCATGCTCATGAACCGCGGCCGCCATTAGCGGCCTCCTAAGCAGAAGCTTTCAATTCGTGCTGAGACAACAGCTCCCCTTTACCCCACCTGCGCCTCAACGGCTTAGAGGTGGGGGATTTTTATGCCAACAAAAGTTGTTTAAACATTCTCTTGACAAACTTGTTCAAACAAGTTATAGTATAGTCACAGAGTTGTTTAGACAAGCGCGGCAATGCGCGCCCAAGGAGGAGGAGAATATGGGTAAGTTCAGGGAAGATGCCGAAAAGCTGCTGGAATATGTCGGCGGCAAAAGCAACATCGCAGCAGTCACGCACTGCGTCACAAGAATGCGTTTCGTTCTCAATGATCCTTCCATCGCGGACGTGAAGAAGATCGAAAAGCTCCCGTCTGCAAAAGGAACGTTCACACAGGCCGGCCAGTTCCAGGTTATCATCGGGAACCAGGTTTCAGACTTCTATGACGATTTCGTCGCTGTGTCCGGAATCTCCGGCGTCTCCAAGGCGGAGGTCAAGGCATCCGCCAAGCAGAACCAGAATTTCCTGCAGAGACTGATGAGCGATCTCGCTGAGATCTTCACGCCTCTCATCCCGGCCATTATCACCGGCGGTCTGATTCTCGGCTTCCGGAATGTCATCGACTCGATGTACATCCTTGAAAACGGCACAAAGACGATCTGTGACGTCTTTCCGTTCTGGGCAACAGTGGACAATTTCCTGTGGCTGCTCGGTGAGGCGATCTTCCACATGCTCCCGGTCGGCATCTGCTGGTCCGTCACCCGGAAGAAGGGTACGACCGAGATTCTCGGCATCATCCTGGGCCTGACGCTCGTTTCCGGCCAGCTCCTCAACGCGTATGCCGTGGCGAGCGCGACAGAAGAGACCTGGGCCTCCTATACATGGGATTTCGGTTTTGCGCAGGTCCATAAGATCGGTTACCAGGCGCAGGTCATTCCGGCCATCCTGGCTGCATTTGCCCTCGTCTATCTGGAAAAATTCTTCAAGAAGATCGTCCCGCAGGTCCTGCAGATGATTCTTGTTCCGTTCTGTTCCCTGCTTCTCGCGGTCATGGCCGCCCACTTTATTCTCGGCCCTATCGGCTGGTTCCTCGGAGACATCGTCGCGAAGGTCGTTCTCGCAGGCATCACCGGCCCGGCCAAGGCACTCTTCGGCGCCATCTTCGGTTTCATTTATGCACCGCTTGTCATCACGGGTCTCCACCACATGACAAACGCGATCGACATGCAGCTCATCTCCGCGACCGGCGGCACGATGCTCTGGCCCATGATCGCGCTCTCGAATATCGCACAGGGCTCCGCGGTTCTCGCGATGTCCCGCCTGCAGCGCAAGAATGCGGCCAGACAGGAAGTCAACATCCCGTCCTGCATCTCCTGCTACCTCGGCGTCACAGAGCCGGCGATCTTCGGTGTCAACATGAAGTATAACTTCCCGTTCCTGTGCGCCATGACCGGATCCGCGATTGCGGGCTGCCTCTCGGTTCTCATGAAGTGCACGGCGAACGCCATCGGCGTCGGCGGCATCCCCGGCATCCTGTCCATGCAGGCACAGAGCTGGCTTCCGTATGCAATCTGCATGCTGATCGCCATCTGCGTCCCGTTCATCCTTACCTACATCGTCGGCAAGAGACGCGGCACGGATGTGGAAGCGGAGCGAGAGGCGCTGGAAGACGCCGTGGAAGAAGAAGCCGCCGCTGCCGCCGCTGCCGAAAAGGCTGCGAATGCAGGAAAGCCGGTTGACCTGGCTGCATTTTTAAGCGGAAAGACGATGAATATCACGGACGTTCCGGATCAGGTTTTCGCCTCCAAGGCACTCGGCGACGGCATCGCGATCGAACCGACCGACAACGTCCTTGTCGCACCCGCTGACGCGGTAGTGTCCGTCACCATGGATGACAGCAATCACGCGGTGGGACTTACGCTGGACAACGGCGTCGACGTCCTTCTGCACATCGGCCTCGACACGGTTGCCATGAACGGCGACGGCTTCACATGCCACGTCAAGATGGGCGAATCCGTGAAGAAGGGACAGAAACTCATTACCTTCGATCCGGAGAAGATCCGCGCCGCGGGACATCCTCTCACCACCATGCTCGTAATCACGGAGCCGGCTGATTTTGCCAATATCAGCTTTAAGGGCGGCATCGATGTGACAGCAGGCAAAGACACGGTCGTCGAAGTCCGCTGATAATATGGTTCTTCTTCTGCGCGGTCGTCCGGTATGTTTCCGGGCGGCTGCGCAGATCCATACCTGCTGCTTGCAGCAGCCTGATCCGTTCTTTCTGCGGCCGGCACAGAGCTGCATAAATCGAGCGGATCCGCAACTGCTAACTTCAAGTCCCGCCCGCGGGACTTGGCGCGGGATTCAGATCAGCGGTTTGAAACCCACTGCCTATAGAGGCGGGGGCAGCCCTTACCAAGATACATCCCGCTTCAGGAAACAGGAGGAATTATGAGCGATTTCAGAAACAGTGTCGTGTACCAGATTTATGTCCGGTCTTTCTGCGACGGGAACGGGGACGGGATCGGCGACCTCGCCGGAATCACCAAAAAGCTTCCCTACATTAAAGATCTGGGTGCGGAATATGTGTGGATCACGCCGTTTTACCGCTCCCCGATGCGGGACAACGGTTATGACGTCGCAGATTACTACAGTGTCGACCCTCTGTTCGGGACAATGGAGGACGCGGAGGAAATGCTCCGCGAAGCAGACCGCCTCGGTCTGAAACTGATGTTTGATATGGTGTTCAACCACACCTCGACCGAACACGAGTGGTTTCAGAAGGCGCTGACCGGCGATCCCAAATATATGGATTATTATATCTTCAAGGATCCGGTGGACGGGCATGAACCGACCAACTGGGTGTCCAAATTCGGGGGAAACGCGTGGGAATACGTCCCTTCCCTCGGAAAATACTACCTGCACCTCTTCGACCGTACGCAGGCGGACCTCAACTGGGAGAATCCCGAAGTACGCGCGGAGCTCGCAAAGGTTCTGCAGTTCTGGAGGGGGAAAGGCGTCGGAGGGTTCCGGTTCGACGTGGTCAATCTGATCTCGAAACCGGCTGTATTTGAAGATGATACCATCGGGGACGGCAGACGGTTTTATACGGACGGCCCCCACGTGCACGAGTATCTGAAGGAACTGGTGCGGGAGGGCGGCATCAGGGATATGCTCACGGTCGGTGAGATGTCCTCCACGTCCCTCGACAATTGTATCCGCTACACCAACCCGGAGGAGCAGGAGCTGAAGATGGTCTTCAGTTTCCATCACCTCAAGATCGACTACAAGGGCGGCGAGAAGTGGGCTCTTATGGATCCCGATTATACGGAACTCACCCGCCTCTTCAAGACGTGGCAGGAGGGAATGCAGGACGCGGGCGGCTGGAACGCGGTGTTCTGGTGCAATCACGACCAGCCCCGGATCGTCTCCCGTCTGGGCGATGACGGGCCGTATCGCGCGAAGTCCGCGAAGATGCTCGCGACGCTCATCCATCTGATGCGAGGGACGCCCTATATTTACCAGGGTGAAGAACTTGGCATGACCAATACCGGTTATACTTCGATCGACAGCTATCAGGACGTGGAAAGTATCAATTATTACAAGATTCTGTTGGACGAAGGGAAGACGGAAGAAGAGGCGCTCGAGATTCTCGGTGCTCGCTCCCGCGACAACGGCCGGACGCCGATGCAGTGGACCGCAGATACGTATGCAGGTTTTTCGGACCACGAGCCCTGGCTCGAAATTCCCGCCAACTACAAGGAGATCAACACTGTCTCCGAGATGGCTGATCCTGATTCGATCTATCACTATTACCGCAGGCTGGTCGCGCTCCGCAGGGAATCCGAGCTGATCGCAGACGGAAGCATCCGCTTCCTCGACACGAATGATCCGGAGATCATCGCCTACGTGCGGGAACTGGACGGCCAGTCCCTCACAGTGGTCTGCAATCTCACGCCTCTTGAGAAGACACACGGCATCCCGCTTCCGGAAGGCGGAAAGCTGCTGATCGGGAACTATGAGAGCCTTCCGGCATCAGGTACGCTCCGGCCTTATGAGTGTCTCGCGATACTGTAAAGTTACGGATCAGGCCGCATGGTGTTTCGCGGTACAGCAAGGTTTCGATCAGGCCGCATGAGTGTCTCGCGGTACTGAAAGATTACACTTACGCCTGCGGGTGGATGCCTTTTCAGAGGGCGTCACATACCTACCATTCCAACGCTTAAAGAGATTCATCTGTATCTTTGCAGTCACAATAGGATTATCAGATAAACAACACCGGGAATCTGTGAAGAAGTATCCATTTTCTCCCTCACAGGTTTCCGGTTGTTTTATGGACTGCCGCTTTGCTCTGATGCCGCGCAGCTTCTATATATCGTTTTTTCTGTCGTTTCGCTCTAATGTGACGCAGTTTCTGTATATCACTCTTTCTGTCGCTCCACTCCGGTGCGCTGCAGATGATATGAGCCTTTTGTTTTCTTATGTACTCCTGCTCTTCCGCTTTTCGAAAATGCATCCGCGAAGATACCGCTCCGCCTTCGTGAGCACAGCCGCACAGATCACGATGGCGGCGCAGTAGGCGGCAAACCGCGTCATCTCCTGCGCGAAGGTCAGTCTCTCCGCGTTCTGCCCGCGGAGAAAATCCCCGATCGGCACGTGGTGGATCAGGAAGATCTCATATGTCAGGGACGCAGCTGCCGCTGCGGCCTTCTCGGCCCCCGGCTTCCAAACAGGAAGGAGCGTCAGCGCTCCCGTCAGGATGCAGAACGAGCTGATCCCCAGCGCATAATCTGTAAAAACAGCCGGCAGTTCTCCCCTCACACACACCATTCCGGCGAAAACCACCCCGCCCAGGGCCATAAAAAGCAGAAGGTTCCGCCTGTGAAAGCGGTCATCCGGAATCTGCTTCGTCTCCTGCTCACAAGATTCGGCCGCCAAAGGCTGTCTTCGGGCAGAGTCTTCCATCTCCTGCTGCTCCGGAAAACACAGCTGTACAAAATACATCCCAAACAGCATCTCCGGCACCCGCAGCAGCGGAAAATGATCCCCCAGAGGTACATACGGCCCGGCTTTGACACAGACCGCCGCATAGAGAACCCCCGCGGCCGCCGTCAGGCGCGGATACTTCAGAACCGCTTTTCGAAGCAGCGGGAAAAGAAGATACAGCCACACGATGCATCCCACAAACCACTCCCCGATGAGATAGATCACCGGCAGGATGCCGTTCAGCAGCCCGTCCATCCCCAGAAATGTCACGATCCATGTCCAGAATTCCCCGTGAATCGTGCGTTTCCGCAGAATATGGACATAGATAAACATCACGATATAGGTAAACCAGTAGGCGGGATAAATGGAGAGGAACCTCCTCCGCAGGTATTTGCGGATCTCGCATTTTCTGCGGTACACAACCATGAGGGAGGCGCCGGAAAGCACGAAAAAGAGGGATACGCCGATGGTCGCGATATTGCCGCCGGC
>JAFRMI010000064.1 GCA_017430765.1 Lachnospiraceae bacterium
AGGAGAACTGAAAGGAGCTGGCCTTAGTACGAGAGGACCGGGCTGGACCCGCCGCTGGTGCACCGGCTGGACTGCCAAGTGCATAACCGGGTAGCCAAGCGGGGACGGGATAAACGCTGAAGGCATCTAAGCGTGAAGCCCCCCTTAAGATGAGTTCTCCCATTCCTTCAAGGAAGTAAACCCCCTTAGAGACGATGAGGTAGATAGGGCAGAGGTGGAAGTGCAGTAATGTATGGAGCTGACTGTTACTAATAGGGTGAGGGCTTGACCAGGAATGATAATGCGGCTTCAGGGAGAAGGAGCGGCGGATATGCTGGCATATCCGGAGCGAGTTCTGCCTGAAGACATAGGTGACAATGGAGGACATGAAAAAGCGCGGAGCGCTTTGAATGACCGGAATTGTCAGCTATGGGCAGCGAAGCTGCCTAGAGCATGATCAGTATAAGAATTGCTTTGCAAGTATATGCGGTTTTGAGGGTACGTCCCGTAACTCCCATTCAATGGGAGTTTTTTTGTCGGATAGGAAATTCCTCGGAATTCCCTATCCGACAAAAAGCCTCCGGCAGGATGCACACGGACACGCAATGAGATAGTCGCTTACGCGACCGTGCCCGGCGCAAAAGTACGGCTGCGCTCCCCTCATGAATGAGGGGCGGGGGAGTTGAAGTCCGCTTGCGGACTTTATTCTACATAAAATCATAGAAGAATTCTAAAGAAACACTCGTGCGAATGTTTCCGCAACGTTCGCACGGGTGTTTTTTTGTATGAGTGCTATTGATCCAGGATCATAAGCCCGATACTCAGAAGCGTACAGGTACAGCAGTTATCCAGGTCAATCCCTGTCAGATGCTCGATCTTGTTAATTCGGTAAGTCAGCGTATTGCGATGAATACGCATCATTTCACAAATTTCCGCGCTCTTCCCCATATATCGAAGATAAGTACGCAGTGTCTGCAGGTAATTTGTCGCATATTCGCGGTCGTATTCCCGGAGAAAGGGGGAAGCGGGATGGATGCAGTTGGTTTCTGCCAAGCTCATTGATTGCCGAAGAAATGATAATCTCCAAAGCGAGGTGCCGGCAGAAGAAAACTTTATCTTCATTACGGGAAGCTAAATTGAAGAGAAGCGCGTGTTCTGCCTGCGACCGCATATTCGAAAACTCGGACAGATCATTGAAGGGAAGTGATATACCGCAGGCATAGTTGAACTGTTTTGTCAGATCAATCAGTCTGTTTTTTTCCGCCGGTTTTAATTGATTTCATGCGGGTTTTAACGTTTTCACACATATGGAAAACAGCACCTGACGGCTGAATGCATCGGCAGAAGAATCGATTGTTATATAAAAAGAACTTGTATTTATTTGCAAAATGCAATAAATTAAGAACAATGCATCCAATTATCAATAACTGGAGATTCTGAACCATGAACATTCCTGTTACTATCGCCGGAGAACTCGGCATCGACGAACGTCAGGTAAAAGCCGTCATTGAACTTCTCGATGAAGGCAATACGATTCCGTTTATCGCGCGTTACCGCAAGGAAAAGCACGGCTCTTTGAATGATGAGCAGCTTCGCAATCTTTATGAGCGGCTTACCTACCTCCGCTCTCTTGAGGAGAGAAAAGAGACAGTGCTGAAGAGCATTGATGAGCAGGGAAAGCTCACGGAGGATCTTCGCAGGCAGATCGAATCCGCGATGACACTTGTGGAAGTGGAAGACTTTTACCGCCCCTATAAGCAGAAAAGACGTACCCGTGCTTCCATTGCCAGGGAGAAAGGCCTCGAACCTCTCGCCGTGCAGATTCTTATGCAGAAGATTGATATTCCGCTTGAGGAGTATGCGGTCCGCTATATTTCCCCTGAGAAGGGAGTTGAAACTGCGGAGGAGGCGATCGCGGGGGCTTCCGATATTATCGCGGAACATATCTCCGATGATCCCGCCTTCCGAACATGGATCCGTAACCGGACGAGAGGATACGGCATCCTGTCCTCGGAGGAAAAAGAGAAGGATGAGACCGGGGTATTTTCCAATTATTATGGATTCCAAAGTACATTTGACAAGATGAGCGGGTACCGTACCCTGGCGCTGAACCGGGGGGAGCGTGAAAAGAAGCTGACTGTCCGCCTGACCGCCCCGGAGGAAGACATTCTTCGTTCGATTGGCCGGAGAGTGATCAGGACTCAGAATCCTTATACTACGCCGGTACTGACATCTGCGATAAAAGACAGCTACAGAAGACTGATCGCCCCCTCAATCGAGAATGAGCTCCGCGCCGAACTGACGGAGGCTGCGGAGGACGGCGCGATCGAAGTGTTCAAAAAGAATCTGGCGCAGTATCTCATGCAGCCGCCGATTGCGGGTGAAACTGTTCTGGGCTGGGATCCGGCATTTCGAACCGGATGCAAACTGGCGGTTGTGGATCCCACGGGAAAAGTTCTCGATACGGCAGTCATATATCCGACCGCGCCGACCAATGAGAAGAAGAAGGCGGAGGCCGCGGGTGTTCTCACCGACTTTATCAGACGTTACGGCGTCACCCTGATCTCCGTCGGAAACGGAACGGCTTCCAGAGAGTCTGAGCAGTTCATCACCGCATTCCTGAAGACAATTCCCGAGAAAGTGATGTACGTCATCACTAATGAGGCCGGAGCCTCTGTTTATTCCGCGAGTAAGCTCGCATCGGATGAATTTCCGTCCTTCGACGTGGGGCAGCGAAGCGCCGTCTCCATTGCGCGGAGAGTACAGGATCCTCTGGCGGAGCTCGTCAAAATAGACCCGAAGGCGATCGGAGTCGGACAGTACCAGCACGACATGAACCAGAAGAAACTGGGAGAGGCTCTCGGCGGAGTTGTCGAGGACTGTGTCAACCGTGTCGGGGTGGACCTCAATACGGCTTCGGTGTCCCTTCTGATGTATGTCTCGGGGGTGTCGAAGACAGTCGCCTCCAATATAGTGGGAATGCGGGAAGAGATCGGCCGCTATACCAGCCGGCGGCAGCTTCTGAAAGTTCCGAAGCTCGGCCCGAAGGCCTATGAGCAATGCGCGGGTTTTCTGCGGATCCGCGGGGGCGATGAGCCGTTTGATATGACAGCTGTTCACCCGGAATCCTATGCGGCGGCTGAGAAGCTGATCACGGAGATGGGCATGAAGAAGGAGCAGCTGAAAGACGGTCCAATTACGATCACTGTGCGAGATTATCCCAAGACGGCGGAAAAACTCGGAATCGGCGAACCGACCCTGCGCGACATCGTGAGGGAGCTTTCACAGCCGGGCCGCGATCCCCGGTCAGATATGCCTCTTCCGGTTCTTCGCAGTGATGTCCTCGAGATGAAAGATCTGAAAGAGGGTATGGTTCTGAAGGGAACGGTTCGGAACATTGTGGACTTCGGCGCTTTTGTGGATATCGGCGTCCATGAGGACGGGCTCGTTCATATATCCAGAATGTCCAAAAAGAAGTTTGTCAAACATCCGCTCGATGTTGTAAGAATCGGCGATGTTGTGGAAGTGAAAGTCGTCAGTGTTGATCTTAAAAAGAAACGGATTGGGCTTTCAATGATCATTTAAACCGTACGAACAGTCCCACGTCTCCAAGAAGCAGAGGCGAAGATGGGAGTAAAGGGAAGACTGTTGTTCTGGCAGGAGTAAAAGCTTCTGCCGGGAAGATGCCGCTCCTGACCGCTGTTCATAAGCAGAAGAAGCGAGACGGATTGCGAATGTCCGCTTTTCTGTACAGCAGGTAAGATAGCGGCAGGAAACTCAGGAGGATTCTTAAACATGCTGATTTGGATAAAGGGAGGCGGAGATCTCGCGAGCGGTGTGGCCCTTCGCCTGCATCATTGCCATCTGCGCGGGGTGATCTCCGAACTCCCGGAGCCGATGGCCGTCAGAAGGACGGTATGCTTTTCCGAGGCGGTTCGGCTCGGGAGATGTACGGTCGAAGATGTGACGGCAATCCGGGCGGACAGTCCGGAAGCAATCCGGAGAATCTGGGATGAAGACGCGATCCCCGTGCTTGTGGATCCGCCGCTTTCTCTCCGGGAGGAGATGAAGCCGGATGTTTTCATTGACGCGACGATTGCCAAACGCAATACGGGGACGTCCATAACCGATGCGCCTCTTGTGATTGCGCTCGGACCGGGATTTACGGCGGGAGAGGACTGCCACGCGGTCATCGAGACACTTCGCGGACACTGGCTGGGGCGCGTGATTACGAAAGGCAGTGCAGCCCCCAATACCGGAATCCCGGGGGTGATAGGAGGATACGGAAAGGAGCGCGTCTTCCGGGCTCCGCAGGACGGTATCTTTCACGCGGAGAGAACATTCGGTGATCTGGTTGAACGCGGGGAGGAAGTCGCAAGTGTCGACGGCATGCCGATCTTTGCGGAGATCGGCGGCATGATCCGCGGCATGCTTCCGGAGGGAATCCGTGTGACGAAAGGAGTAAAAGCAGGTGACATCGATCCGAGAGGGCGAAAGGCGGATTTCACAACGATCTCCGACAAGGCCATGGCGATTGCCGGCGGGGTTCTGGAGGCAATTCTTACGTTCAATCCCTGCAGGTTTTGATTGACGAATGAGCCGCTTTGTGATACTATGCTTTAGTCGGCACAAAACCGGCGGATAGGGGAATCCTCTAATGGTAGGAGAGCGGTCTCCAAAACCGTCAATGGGGGTTCGACTCCCTCTTCCCCTGTAAAAAGGAAATGACCCCGCCGGGTCATTTCTTTTTTTATCGAATAGGATATTCCTCGGGATTCCCTATTCGATAAAAAGCCTCCGGCAGGATGCACACGGGCACGTAAGGAAAATGTCGCTTACGCGGCTGTGCCCGGCGCAAAAGTCCGGCTGCGCGCCCCTCATAAATGAGGAGCGGGGGAGTTGAAGTCCGCTTGCGGACTTTATTCTGAACGTTGGTACAGAATCTTGGAGCCGCCGTCATGATGGAGCGGAGCGTAATGCGGATATCCGCTTTACTGGGCGGTATTCCGGAGAAAAAGAATGCATGGATTCCGGTGAAGGAAAGAAGAGCGGAAAAGGGTATTTCAGGAAAGCGGTGATCGTGTCGCTTTGTCTTTGCGCGCTGCTTCTGCTTGGGACGGCCGGGTATGCCTTATTATACAGGAACGAAGACGTGAGCGACTCCCGGAGCGGCCAAAGCGAAGAGGAGAGCGTCTCGTCTGCCCCTGCCGTTTCATCGGAAGAAAGCGCCTCTTCGGGCGAGGAAGAACCCGAAGAAAGCTTCGCGGTCGAGATTGGCGTGCCGGAAGAGACGCCGACACCGAAGCCCTATCCGGATCTTATAGAGGACGGGGAACCTCCTTTCGAAGTGGACTTTGAGGCGATGTACCGCATCAATCCGGATATCATCGGGTGGCTCTATGTCGATGCGATGCCGTCGATCGATTATCCGATTCTGCAGTCGTCCGACAATGATTACTATCTTCATCACAGTCCGGAGAAAGAGACGACGATCGACGGGTCCATCTTTGCGGATTATCTCAATTACCCCGATTTTGCGGATCCGAATACGCTTCTCTACGGCCACAATATGCGCAGCGGAGCGATGTTCGGGAGCCTTAAGTTCCTGAACGATCAGGAGAAGTACGACGCGGATCCCTATTTTTGGATCATTACCCCGGAGGGCAGTTACCGCTACAAGATTTTTTCCATGTTCTACACGCAGGTGAACTCGGATGTTTATCTGCTTTACAGCTATAACGACGAAGCCTTTTATGAGTGGCTTCTTCTCATGCAGGCGCAGTCCGAGGTGGAGAATGATGTGCCGCTCACTCCGTACGACAAAGTTGTGTTTATGTCAACCTGCACGTCCGACTCCACGAAGCGGTTCGTCGTATTCGGCAAATGCGTATCGAGCAAAAAACCGGAGGAACTGTTTAACCGGGAGACCGGCCGCGCCTGGGGGGATTCCGGTCCTCCCCTTCCGGAGCTTCCGGGCGGCAGCGACGGGGTTTCCCTCTCGGAGATCGGGCTGCATACGCCGCTGGATGGCTGAGCTGCAAAGAGGAGAGAGGGCAGGAGACGGAGACGGCAGCCTTTCGGGAAGGGACAGTATGCGGGAAATCCCGCAGAATCGAAAAATGCATCCGCTTTAAGGCTGCATTTTCATAAACAGAATGATGAGAGGGCAGGACATGGCAGAGGAAAGATTTGATATCTACAACGGGAATAAAGAAAGAACGGGGCGTACGATGATCCGCGAGGGGAGCTTTTTGCGGGAAGGCGAGTACTGCCTGATCGTTCTTGGAATCGTGGAGAGACCGGATCACCGCTTTCTGATCACCCAGAGGTCAGAGGAAAAGCACTGGGCGCCGGGAGCGTGGGAAGTGCCGGGCGGAGGCGTGCGTGCCGGCGAGGACTCCTGCGAGGCGGTCAGAAGAGAGGTGTATGAGGAGACGGGGATCTCCGCTGCGGACGCGGAAGTGAAATTGATCGACACCTATTCGAACGTGGATCTTAAGCGGGGGGACAACTACTTTGTCGATATCTATCACATAGCGATGGATTTCGATGAGGCAGACATGCACTATGACCCCGCCGAGGCGCAGGGAATCAAGCTGGCCGGATTTGACGAGATCACAAGGCTCGATGAAAAGGGTGCATTTATGCACTACAAAAGAATAAAAACAGCCCTGGTGAAAGCGGGGCTGCTGTAAGGCGAAAAGAAGAATTCCCGTCTCCGTTACCGGCAGGATGCCGGCCGGAAAGACGGGATTCTTTTATACTCTGTCTCTTATATAGTCAGGGACTTCAGCGGGTGTGATCCCGAGCGTATACGCGAATTCCCGGCAGATCCGGACGTCCATATCCTTCAGAAACTGCTCATCCGTGGTATGGAATCGTCTTCCGGCCTGCGCATATTCCTGTTTTTTTTCATAAAACAGGTGGACGAGGGAAAGAAGCGTCTCAATGGACGCATTCTTACGGGCGTCAAGAAGCAT
This sequence comes from Lachnospiraceae bacterium, assembly GCA_017430765.1. Next base: position 6,960 of record JAFRMI010000064.1, read on the forward strand.
GGCCTGCCGCTTTTTTTCATCGGTAATCCAGACGGTATCCATTTCCGGTATGCGCCGGATCAGAGCTTCCGCCTCTTCCTTGGTGAGGGGGTCCCGGAGAAACCGGTCCGCGCGCGCGATCGGAATATAGAGTTTGGACGCCGTCTCATAGAGCGGCTGCAGGACATAGTACTCATCCGGTTTTTCAAATTGTCGTCCCATCTCGGCTGTTCCGGTGATTTCACAGATTCCGTCGCGGAGATGAACTACGGTGTCGCCTTTCTTCCATGTCATATTATCACCTCTTATTTCCCTATTTTACCACTATTTATACGTTTTCGTAAGGAAAAATATAAAAGAAAGAGGTCACAAATTTAATATAAAAATTAAAAAAATGTCTTGCGTGTTACCTCATTATGCATTATACTGTTCTTAACAACAAAGAAAATGTGAAAAACAGAAGCAGGAGACCGGAAGGCGTCCCGTCCCGGGCCGGTCAGGAAGGAGCGGATGGCATGAAGAGAATATGGTTGCGAATCGGTGCTGCATTTGCCGGACTTTTTGCTGCTGCTGCGATCGGCCTGTCCCACCCGTCAGCTGTCAGCGCCGCCAGTTACGGGTCAGCGGCCAATGCGACGGAGCTGAATCCCAGAAACTACGGTACCTGTGCCGCCTCACTCAGGGATGCGATGGTGAAAAGAGATACCGCGGTCCGGATCTTCGTAAAGGTTCCCTACTCTGATTACGGGAATAATAAACTGGCGAGGAGCATTCTTGACCGGGCGATGGAAGAAAACTATGCCGGGAACGCGGGAGACTACCTCCTGTATTCCAGCAAAAGCTTCAGCTACGGGTTTGGGCAGGCCCTTAATTTCGATTTCAGCGGATCCGAGCTGGCGATTATCACCACACTGGAATATGATATCGGGTACCGGGACGACGCGTCGAAGGAATCGCAGACGGCGAGCGGCGTCAACTCGAGACTGAAGAGTCTGAATCTGTCCGGCAAGTCCGATTACGACAGGGTATCTTCCATCTACAATTATATTACTACGAACGTCACATACGACACGAAGGCTGCCACAACGAGCAACGGGGATACGGTTTACAAAACCGCATGGACAGCCTACGGCGCATACTGCAACAAGAAAGCGGTCTGCCAGGGCTACGCGCTCCTTTTCTATAAGATGTGCAATCTGGCAGGCGTACGGGCCCGCATCGTCGACGGGGACGCCAGAGGTGCGCGGGGCAATGAGGGCCACGCATGGAATATGGTCCGGATCGGCAACTCCTGGTACTACTGTGATCCCACGTGGGACGCTGCTTATAAGCAGGCCGGCCAGCCGTATCAGTATTTCCTGAAGAATACGTCTGACTTCAAGGATCACTATCTCGATACTTCCTCCACCACCGGCGGCAACGGGACGAGAAATAAAGCCATTTTGTCCGCCTGCCCGCTCTCTTCGAAGAGCTACGGCCAGGGCGGCTCGAAATACAAAGTAACCGTCTCGGGCGGAAAGATCAACGGAGGCAGCTCGAGCGGAAGCTTTAAAGCCGGCACAGTCATTGAAATTAAGGCATCCTCACCTCCGCTTGCGGGACAGGTGTTCTCGAGATGGAGCGGCACGGCTGCTTACGCGAGCGGTTCTGCGACAAGCTCCACGGTGAAAGTTAAGGTATCCGGCGATATCAGCCTGAAAGCTACCTACGCCTACAGGGATGCCAATGTGAAAGCGGCCAACTACAAGGTGAGTTCCCTCTCCGCTCCCGGGAAGAAGAATTCGCTGAAAGCCAACAAGAACAGCAAGAAGGACAATACGTCCATTGTCCTTGAAAAATCCGCATCGGCGCCGCGCTTTAAGCTGTCGAAGGCGGGAAGCGGCTATTACTACCTGATGAACGTAAAGAGTAAGAAATATCTGAGCCTCAAGGGATCGAGTGCGGTGCAGGGCAAGAAGGGAACGTCGACGAGCCGGTGGAGAATCGTTAAGGACGGAAAAGCGTACCGGCTGATCAACAAGAACGGGAAAGCTCTCACGGTCAGCGGCTCAACGGTCAGAGCGGGAGCAGATTCCGGAAGCAAGAAACAGAAATTCAAACTGCCGAAATAATCTATACGCACAGCAGACGGACGTCCGGGACAGGGTAAAAATACCCTGTCCCTTTTTATGCCGGACAGATGGCTGTTCAAAAAAAGCATCCGGCTGGATTGTACACAGGCACATAAGGAGAATGTCACTTACGCGACCGTTCCCGGCGCAAAAAATCTGACTGCGCTCCCATGCCTTTGTGCACTTTTTTAAGTTGACAAACAAAAGAAACGTGATATGATATAGGAGATATATCAGCACTCGAAATAATAGAGTGCTAACAAAACAGAAATCTATGAAAGGAGCGATGAATCTATGAACCATACCAATATGATTATACCGATTTATAATACAGTGCTCCTTCCTGACGTGGAATACCGGTTGAATATAGAGGGAATCAGTGAGGAAGAGAAGAGCAGGGTCAAGATCGATAACGGTCTCGCGGTTCTTCTGCCGCTGAAGGAGGAGATCGAACGGGATGCGATCGGGATGGAGGATTTCTATCCGCTCGGGGTTCTGATGGAGATCTCCGAGATTGTCGAGGGCCCGATGGGGACGATTCTCCAGGGGCAGTCCAGGGATAAGGTGCGGGTCTCCAATATAGAGACGGGATCCGGTGTGATTGAGGGGTCGTGGACGGCTGTCAGCGAAGTGATGGACGTGACGGCGCAGGCGGAAAAGGACCTCCTGGCGGAGCTTAAAAAGCAGTCGACGGAGATGGCCAAACAGATCCGGGGAGGCGACTACGCGATCGAATATATCCGAAAGATCCGGACCGTCAGCGAATACGCGTCCGCTTTCTGCCAGTTCTTTGACATGACGGCGGAGGAGAAGTACGAGCTTCTTGCGACGGACTCCTTTAAAGAGCGCGGCATTCTCATCCTCGAGGCGATGCGGAGATTCAAGGCTGCCATCGAGCTGCAGGTGCGGATTGCCGGAGCGGATGATCCGGAGGCGAACGCATACAAAAAAGCCGCCATTCACAAGCAGATGAACCTTCTGGAGAAGGCTCTCGCCGAGCTGGAGCCGGAGGTGGAGGAGGACGAGGATTCCTTTGAGAAGCGGATCGAGGCGGCAGGGATGCCGGAGGAGGTGCGGAAAGAAGTGGAGCGCGTCCTGCGCAGATTCCGCAGGGAGCCTTCCAACGGGGCGGAATACAATTCCCTCTATGATTATCTGGATTTTGTTACAACGCTTCATTGGAAGCCGGAGAAAACCGAGCCGATCGACCTCAAAAAAGCCAGAAAGATCATGGACCGGGATCACTACGGCCTTGACAAGGTAAAAGACCGGATCCTGGAATATCTGGCGGTGATGTCCCTGCGGGAGAGCGGGGACTCCGAGGACAAGAAGGGGACGATCCTTCTTCTTGTGGGGGCGCCGGGAACCGGAAAAACCAGCATGGGGCGTTCCGTTGCGGAAGCGCTGGGAAGAAAATACGTCCGGATTTCCCTTGGCGGAATCCGGGATGAAGCGGAGATCCGCGGACACCGGCGCACATATATCGGCGCGCTTCCGGGCAGAATTATGGACGGGATCAAGAGATCCGGCGTAATGAATCCGGTCGTCGTTCTCGATGAGGTGGATAAGCTGCAGGCGAGTTTTAACGGCGATCCTTCCGCGGCGCTCCTCGAGGTGCTGGATCCGGAGCAGAATACGACCTTTGAGGATCATTATGTTAACCTTCCGTACGATCTGTCACACGTGTTCTTCATCTGCACGGCCAATACATGGGATACGATTCCCCAGCCGCTGCTTGACCGCATGGAAGTAATTGAGCTGTCGGGCTATACACCGACGGAGCATTTCTACATCGCAAAGAAGCATCTGGTCTCCCAGGCACTCAAAGAGAGCGGCCTTTCCGGTCAGGATCTCCGCTTCACGGACGGGGCGCTGAAGAAGATCATCGAGGACTACACGATGGAAGCCGGCGTCCGCGGACTGAAGAAGCAGCTGCTCACCGTGTGCCGCAAAGCGGCGGTGCAGATTGTCACAGGAAAGCTCGAGGATAAAAGCCGGAGCGGGGAGGATCCCGAACCCCGGCAGGTCGTTATCCGCGAGAAGAACGTCGAGGAGTTTCTCGGCAGAAAGAAGATCAACCACGGGAAGGTCCGGAAAGAGAATCCGGCCGGCGTTGCCACCGGGCTCGCCTGGACACAGGCGGGAGGCGAGATCCTCTTCATCGAGTCCGTCGCCATGAACGGCACCGGACAGATCCATCTGACCGGGCATATCGGCGATGTGATGAAGGAGTCCGCGGAGACGGCGGTGAGTCTTGTGAAGAGCCTCTTCACTGACAGGAAGGTGAACTTTAAGGAGAGGGATATCCACATCCACATTCCGGAGGGAGCGGTTCCGAAAGACGGACCGAGCGCAGGCATCACCATGTTCACCGCGCTGATGTCCCTTGTGACCGGCATCCCTGTGAGCCCGTATCTTGCCATGACCGGTGAAATTTCGCTTCGCGGACAGGTTCTCCCGATCGGCGGCCTGCCCGAAAAGCTGATGGCAGCCGAACGTTCGGGCATCCGGAAAGTTCTCATTCCGAAAGACAATGTCAGGGACCTTGAGGATGTGCCGGAAGAGATCCGCGGCAAACTGGAGATCGTCCCGGTACAGACTGTGTCGGACGTCATCCGGCAGTCGCTCGCCATGGATCTTCCGGCAAGAAGCGAAAAACCGTTTGAGCCTCGTGAACAGGCATCCGTCTCTTAACTGCAGAGGCGCAGGCGGAGCGGAAGGCATCCCGGAGATCGATTTCACTCCGAGGTAGCACCTTCCATAGAGTAGTGATATAATAGTGACGCAATATCTTGTGCGTCACTATTTTTTTGGGCTGCGGGGGATTGCAGACCGGCGGGCGGCGGGCATGTCTTCTGCCGGTGAATCAAAACAGAAAGAGAGTATTCAATATTATGCGAATGAGCGGAATCTTGTATCCGATCACATCGCTGCCGTCCCGTTACGGGATCGGCAGCTTTTCAAAGGAAGCGTATGAATTCGCGGACTTCCTGCATGAGGCGGGACAGAGCGCGTGGCAGGTGCTTCCGTTTGGCCCGACGGGCTTCGGGGACTCTCCCTACCAGTCCTTTTCCACGTTTGCCGGGAATCCCTATTTTATCAGCCTCGAGGATCTGATCGAGGACGGTCTTCTAAAAAGGGAGGAGTGCGATGCGGTCAATTTCGGAGACCGCCTTGAATTTGTCGACTACGGCGCCATCTATAACGGAAGGGCAAAGATTCTCCGGCAGGCATATGAGCGCTTTCGCGAGGTCAGGGATCAGGAAGAAGCTTATCAGTCTTTTGTGAAGAAGGAGTCGGACTGGCTCGACGACTACTGTCTCTTCATGGCCCTCAAGGCAGAGAACGGCGGAAAGCCGTGGACGGAGTGGGAGACCGCATACCGCAACCGGGACAGGAAAGCGATGACTGTTGTGCAGGAAGTTCTGCGGGACGAGACAGACTTCTACCGTTTCCAGCAGTATATGTTTATGAAGCAGTGGGAAAAGCTTCACGCATACGTGAACGCGAAGGGAATCTCGGTCATCGGTGACATCCCGTTCTATGTCGCGTTTGACAGCGCTGATACATGGGCGCACCCGGAGATGTTCAAGTTTGACGAGGAGAATGTCCCGACTGTCGTCGCGGGCTGCCCGCCGGATGCATTTTCAGCGACAGGACAGCTCTGGGGGAATCCGATCTACAACTGGGCGTACATGAAGAAGCACGGGTATGACTGGTGGATCCGGCGGATTGAGCGGTGCTTCACGTTCTATGATGTCCTCCGCATCGATCATTTCCGGGGATTTGACGAATATTACGAGGTGCCCTACGGTGAGGAGACCGCGATGAACGGCGAGTGGGCGGAAGGCCCGGGAATGGATCTTTTCGATGCGGTTCACGAAAAACTCGGCGATGTGCGAATTATCGCGGAGGATCTGGGATACATCACGCCGACTGTAAGGGAACTGCTGAAACAGACCGGGTATCCCGGGATGAAAGTCCTGCAGTTTGCGTTCGATGAGAGCGAGTCTTCTATGTACCTCCCGTACCTTCATGAGCGCAATGCCGTTGTGTATACCGGGACGCACGACAACATGACGACGCGCAGCTGGATTGAAGCGATCAGCGACCACGACAGGGATTTCGTGAGACGGTATATCAACTCGGTTCACACGGACTACGGCCAGTTCACCTGGGACTTCATCCGGGAGGCGTTCCGCTCGGTCGCCGATCTGTGCATCGTCCCGATCCAGGACTTCCTCGTGAAGGGAGAGGAAGCCAGGATGAACTGCCCGTCCACGGGAATGGGCAACTGGCAGTGGCGGGTGACGCCCGGCCTTCTGTCACGGGAACTGGCGAAAAGCATCTATGAGATGACGAAGCTCTACGGGAGGCTTCCGCTTCCGCCGGCACAGCCGGAGGAGAAAGCCGAAGAGGAAGCCGCAGGGGAAACAGAAGAATAAGAATCCCGCAGCACATATCGATCCGCCTCCGGCAGCGGAGTGCTCCGGGGTGTCTGATCAGCTGCGAACAGGAGTGCAAAAACTATGAGCCATGCGGATAAGCTGTTTGTCGCGATGTGCCGCGACATACTTGAAAACGGAACCGACACGAGGGGCGAGGCCGTCCGCCCGCACTGGGAGGACGGGAGTCCCGCCTACACGGTGAAGCAGTTCGGGGTTGTGAACCGCTACGATCTCCGGAAGGAATTTCCGGCGCTGACGCTCCGGAAGACGGCCCTGAAAAGCGCCATGGACGAGATTCTGTGGATCTGGCAGAAGAAATCCGCGAATATCCATGACCTGAAATCCCATATCTGGGACGAGTGGGCGGATGCGGAAGGCTCCATCGGCAAGGCGTACGGATATCAGATGGGCGTCAAACACCGCTATAAGGAAGGCATGTTTGACCAGACCGACAGGGTGCTTTATGATCTGGCCCACAATCCCTTCAGCCGGCGGATTCTCACCTCGATCTACAATCATCACGATCTGAGTGAGATGGCGCTCTATCCGTGTGCCTGGTCCGTCACGTTCAATGTGACGCAGCATATGGGAGATGAGAAGCTGACGCTCAACGCGGTGCTCACGCAGCGGTCTCAGGATATTCTTGCGGCCAATAACTGGAATGTATGCCAGTACGCGATTCTGCTCATGATGTTCGCGCAGGTTTCGGATATGATTCCGGGTGAGCTCCTGCACTGTATCGCGGATGCACACATCTATGACCGCCATGTCCCGATCATCGAGGAGCTGATCACACGTGAACAGCATCCGGCCCCGAACGTGCGGCTGAATCCGGAGATCCGGAATTTCTATGATTTCACGACGGACGACCTGCTTGTCGAAAACTATGTGACAGGCGAGCAGATCCGGAACATTCCGATCGCGGTGTAAACCGCGAAAAAAAAGTCCCCCGTTTTTCGGATGCAGAGGCGCCGAATGCCCGCTTTCCGCGCTGCGGTGCCAGGCTCCGCGCGATGAAAGACGCAGGCGGGGATCCACGCAGCCGCGCGGCAATACTGAAAAGAAAGAAGAGATATAAACATGATGAAAGCGATTGTTGCGGTCGATCGGAACTGGGCGATCGGAAAAGACGGCTCCCTGCTCACCCGCATCCCGGCGGACCAGAGGTATTTCCGCGCGATGACGGAAGGAAGCGTTGTGATCATGGGACGGAAGACGCTCGAGTCTTTCCCCGGAGGGAGGCCCCTGAAAAACCGCGTGAACATTGTGATCACGAGGAACCCGGACTACAGGCCGGACGGAGTGACTGTCGTCGGCAGTGTGGAGAAAGCGGCGCAGGAGGCTCTGCGGTATGCGGGAAGGGAAGTGTTCGTCATCGGCGGCGGTGAGATCTACCGGGAAATGCTCCCATACTGTGACACCGCCTATGTCACAAAGATCGACTATTCCTATGACGCCGATACGACATTCCCGAATCTGGACGAATGCTCCGACTGGGAGATCGCGGAAGAAGGGGAGGAGCAGACCTCTTTTGACCTGATCTTCACATTCGTGACCTACAGAAGAAAAAGCGGGGGGACAACAGGGAGGTAACGATGCTGTACAGGGAGAAGACGAAAGAGATCCGGATCGGGGAACGCCGGATCGGCGGGGGCAACCCGATCGCGATCCAGTCGATGACCAACACGAAAACCGAAGACGCGGAGGCGACGATCGCGCAGATCCTCGCCCTGGAGAGCGCCGGGTGCGAGATTGTGCGCTGTACGGTCCCCACGATGGATGCGGCGCGCGCATTTTCCGAGATCAAAAAAAGAATCCATATACCTCTTGTCGCGGACATCCATTTTGATTACCATCTCGCGATCGCCGCGATAGAGAACGGGGCGGATAAGATCCGCATCAATCCCGGCAATATCGGCGGAGCGGACAGGATCCGGGAGGTGGTATCCTGCGCGAAGGAGCGGCAGGTTCCGATCAGGGTCGGCGTCAACTCCGGATCCCTTGAGAAGGAGAAGATCGAGAGGTACGGCCGCGTCACGGCGGAAGGCCTTGTGGAAAGTGCCATGGAGAAGGTGCATATGATCGAGGATGCGGGGTACGACAATCTTGTCGTCAGTATCAAGTCCTCGGACGTCCTTATGAGCATCCGGGCCCATGAAAAGATTGCGGAACAGTGCCCCTATCCGCTTCATGTAGGGATCACCGAGGCGGGAACCGCCTATTCCGGCAATGTGAAGTCCTCTGTCGGGATCGGGATTATCCTGTATGAAGGGATCGGGGATACAATCCGCGTCTCTCTCACGGAGGATCCGATCCTGGAAGTGCGGACGGCAAAACTCATTCTGAAGACGCTGGGACTTAGAAGAGGCGGCATAGAGGTGGTTTCCTGCCCGACCTGCGGCAGGACGGATATTGACATCATCGGCCTCGCCGCGAAAGTCGAGGAGATGGTGCAGGACATCCCGCTTGATCTCAAGGTTGCGGTGATGGGATGCGTTGTCAACGGGCCTGGAGAAGCCCGGGAGGCGGATATCGGGATAGCCGGAGGGAAGCACGAGGGGCTGCTGTTCCGGCAGGGAGAAATTATCCGGAAAGTGCCGGAGGACCAGCTTCTTGCCGCGCTCCGGGACGAACTGATGAACTGGTGCTGAGAAAGCGTATGAATGGAAAGATGATGCCGTTTTTTACGGTATTTCCGAACCTGATACTGGATGCTGAGATAGAAGGTCTGATGCAGTCTGTGACGGTGGAGCGGGTGACGGTCAATCCGGCCGGTAACCGGCTTCGCGTCTTTATGCTGTCTGAAAACTGGCTGAAGAAGGCATACATCTACCGGGTGGAGGAGTCGATCGCGAAGCAGATTTTCACCGACAGGGAGGTCGACGTCCACATTGTGGAGCGTTTCCACCTGTCTCCTTCCTATACGCCGGAACTTTTCTACGACAGTTACAAAGCGAGCATGCTGGAGGAGCTCAAAAGCGTAAACCCGCTGCTTTTCCAGTGCTTTCTCCGGTCAAATCTCACGTTTTCAAAAGACGGGATCAAGGCTTCCATCCCCGACACGCCCATCCGCGCGAAACGGAAAGAGGAACTGGCGGACTATATTGAAAAAGTCTTTACGGTCAGGGCCGGATTTCACGATCTCGACGTTGTCTGTGAGTATGTCAGAACAGACGCGGGAGCGGGAGAAGGGATCCGGGAGGAGGACAGACGGATCGCGGAGAAGGTACGGCAGGTTCTCCGCAGCAACGAAGACCGGAAGAGAACGCCGGAAGAGGAGAAAAAGCTTCCGAAAAAACAGGAATCCCGGAAAAAATATACACTCACGAAGGATCCGACCCTGCTTTACGGCCGGAACTTTGACGGGGATCCGATTCCTCTGATCAATCTTACGGCGGACCCGGCCCCTGTGGTGATCCGCGGGGAAGTATACGGGACAGAGAGCCGGAAAACCAGGACCGGAAGAATTATATACACCGTCACACTGACGGATTATACGGACAGTATCCGAATGAAACTCTGGTTCGACGAAGAGGAGGAACCGGAGTACAATGCCGTGTTCCGGAAAGGGGAAGCGTTTCTGGTACAGGGACTTCTGGACTTTGATCCATTTGACAAGGAGTTTATGATCCGGAACGTGGGCGGGATTAAGAGGACTGCGCCGATCCGCACCGTCCGCGAGGACACCGCTCCTGTCAAGCGAGTCGAACTGCACTGCCATACGCAGATGTCCGATATGGACGCGGTCTCACCCGCTGCGGACATCATCAAACAGGCGTACCGGTTCGGTATGAACGCGGTTGCGATTACAGACCACGGCGTTGTCCAGGCCTTCCCCGAGGCAAAAAAAGCACTTGGCGGCAAGGGCGGGATCCCGAAAGACGCGGATATGAAGGTCATCTACGGGATGGAAGCCTATCTCGTGGACGACATGAAGAATCTGGTGAGCGGGCCGCTTCTTGGGAGCATCCACGATCCCCTGGTCGTCTTTTCGACCGTTACGACGGGGCAGAGCCCTCTGAAGCATTCGATCATCGAGATCGCCGCGGTAAAATTCGCGGAAGGACAGATCCGCGAGGAGTTTTCGACCCTCGTCGATCCCGGGAAGCCGATTTCCTTCTCCATGCAGACGGAGACCGGCATTACGGACGAAATGGTGTCAGGAAAGCCCGGGATCGCGGAAGCGCTGGCACAGTTTTCCGCTTTCGCGGGGGATCTTCCGCTTGCGGCGTACGATATTGACCAGGAGATGAATTTTCTTTACGCCGCTTCCGATACGTTCGGATCCCTGGCCGGAAACCGAACGCTGATTGATATTCCGCAGATCGCGAGATACCTCGTGCCGGGGATCGGCAGAATCCGCTTTAAAACACTTGTGAAGCACCTCAAAGTGCCCTGCAGCGACGATATGCGGGCTTATCCGAGGGCGAAGGCGATGGCATTCGTCCTCCGGCACCTGATCCGTGAGATGGACGCGGCGGAGATCCGCACGTTTGCGCAGCTCAATGAGAAGGGAGCGGTGTCCGGGGACCGGATCCGCAACCTGCGCTATTATCACGCGATTCTGCTTGCCGCCAACGAGACGGGAAGAAGGAATCTGTATACGCTGGTTTCAGAGTCGCATCTTCATTATTTTAAGCTGCGTCCCAGAATTCCGCGCAGTCTCCTTAACGCGCACCGCGAGGGGCTGATTCTCGGCAGCGCGTGTTCCGCGGGAGAACTCTACCAGGCCCTCCTTTCCGGAGCCTCGAAGAGCGAGATCGCACGGATTGTCGACTACTATGACTATCTGGAAATACAGCCGATCGCGAACAACGCGTACATGCTCTCCGATCCCGGGAGCGGCATCGCGGGCGAGGAGGACCTGCGTGAGATGAACAGGCGGATTGTCCGGCTCGGGGAGGAGTTCGGAAAGCCGGTCTGTGCGACCTGCGACGTCCATTTCCTCAATCCGGGAGACGCGATTTACCGCGCCATTATTCAGGCCGGGCACGGATACAAAGAGGAGGCAGGAGGACAGCCGCCTCTCTTTCTCCGCACGACGGACGAGATGCTCGCGGAGTTCAGCTATCTGGGGGAGCGGAAGGCCTACGAGGTGGTGGTGGAGAACACGAACCGCATCGCGGACCGGATTGAAAAGATCTCTCCGATCTACCCGGACAAGTGTCCGCCTTCCATCCCCAATTCAGAGAAGGATCTGGAGGAGATGTGCTACCGCACGGCGAAGGAGATGTACGGAGATCCTCTGCCGGAGATCGTCGAAAGCCGCCTTGGAAAAGAACTCGGGTCCATTATAAAAAACGGCTACGCGGTCATGTACATGATCGCGCAGAAGCTCGTGGAGAAATCCATGCAGGACGGATATCTCGTCGGTTCCAGGGGATCCGTCGGGAGTTCATTTGCCGCCACCATGTCGCACATTACGGAAGTGAATCCACTTCCGCCGCATTACAGGTGCCCGGTCTGCCGCTACAGTGAATTTGATTCGGAGGAGACGATCCTCGCCCATAAGGAGGGGCGCTGCGGATGCGACATGCCGGACAAGCGCTGTCCGGTCTGCGGGGAGATGCTCATGAAAGACGGCTTTGACATTCCGTTTGAGACATTTCTTGGGTTCAAGGGAGACAAAGAGCCGGATATCGACCTCAATTTTTCCGGTGATGAGCAGGGGATCGCACAGGCTTACACGGAGGTGATCTTCGGGAAGGGGCAGACCTTCAAAGCCGGGACCATCGGAACCGTTGCGGAGAAAACCGCATACGGATATGCCCTCAAGTATTTCGAAGAGAAAAAGATTGAAAAGAGGCGCTGTGAGCTCGAGAGGCTGGCGGAAGGCTGCGTCGGTGTCCGCAGGACAACCGGACAGCACCCGGGCGGCGTTATTGTTCTGCCTAAAGGGATGGACATCAACTGGTTTACACCGGTACAGCACCCGGCGAACGACACGTCGAGTCCCATTATAACCACGCACTTTGACTATCACTCCATCGACTCCAACCTCCTGAAACTGGATATTCTCGGACACGATGACCCGACCATTATCCGGATGCTGAAGGATCTGACGGGAGAGGACCCGATGCATGTCCCGCTCGATGACAAAGACGTGCTGTCTCTCTTTACGGGAACGGAGGCTCTGGGAATCGCTCCGGGCGGCCTTCCGGATATCGATCTGGGGACGCTGGGAGTTCCCGAATTCGGAACCTCCTTTGTCATGGGGATGCTCCGCGATACAAAGCCGAAGACATTCTCGGAACTTATCCGGATCTCCGGTCTGTCACACGGAACGAATGTGTGGCTCGACAACGCGCAGTATTTTATCAAAAACGGCGACTGTACGCTGGGAAGCGCGATCTGCACGCGTGACGATATCATGCTCAACCTGATCAACTGGGGCGTTGAGCCGGAACATTCCTTCAAAATCATGGAGGCGGTCCGGAAGGGGAAGGGGCTTACCTCGGATCAGGAGAAGGAAATGCGGGAGCACAATGTTCCGGACTGGTATATTGAATCCTGCAAGCGGATCAAGTACATGTTTCCGAAGGCGCACGCGGCGGCGTATGTCATGAACGCGTTCCGCATCGCGTATTACAAGATCCACTACCCCCTTGCCTACTATGCGGCGATGTTCTCCATCCGTGTGAAGACATTCAACTACGAGAAGATGTGCCAGGGCCCGGAGAAGCTCGAGTACTGTGCGGAGGAAATCCGCAGAAACCCGGAGCAGAGCGCGAAGGACGCGGAGGAACTTGACGACATGAAGATCGTGCGGGAGATGTACGCGCGGGGTTTTGCATTCGCAAAGATCGACCTCATGCAGGCGGACGCGACACGGTGCCGCATCATCGGCGGACGCATTATGCCCCCGCTCAGTTCCATCAGCGGAATGGGGGAGACACAGGCGAAGGCGGTCTCCGCTGAGGCCGCAAAGGGACCGTTTTTATCAAAGGATGACTTTCGCGAGCGGACACATGTGTCCAAGACCATCATAGATCTTCTCGCGGAACTTGGCATATTGGGAGATATCCCGGAGAGCAATCAGATATCTATTTTTGATATCGGCTGATACACTTGGACACCAGTTGACGACCCGGCCTTCGCAGGTGCGCATGGCCGGGAGTCGCACGATCAGGACGCGGGGCGGGTTTGCAGTATGATCAGGATCAGAGAACAGGAAATACGGCTTGTCACGGTGCCGGGCAAGCAGGTGTTTGGCCGGCTTCATATAGAATCGGACGGAGGAGAACGCATCCGGGGGGAGTGCTATTCCAATCACTTCCGCATTGTCCCTGAGATGAGCACGTTCGCGGGAAGGGCTCTCTCCCTTCGCTTCGGCGCGGATGTGACCGGAATTCCGGACGGCGGAGCGATTGACGGCGGTCTGACCGTCGTGACCGAAGCGGGAGAATTCTTCATCCCGGTGCATGTATCTGTGGAGGAGACACGTCTTGAGACGTCCTACGGAGCAATCCGGACGCTGAGCGATTTTGCGGAGTATGCGCACAGCGACCCGGAGGAGGCGTTCCGCCTCATGAGAAGCGACCGCTTTGCGGAACTGATCCCGGAGGAGGATCATGCGCTCCGGGCACTCTGGAGAGGTTTTTCGAAACCTCCCGCGGCAATTACGGCCATGGAGGAATTTCTGGCGGGGGCCGGGCTGAAGGAACCGGTTGTGCTGCGGGCGGAGACGGATCACGCGGAGTTTTATTCCCTCACGGATTCGTCGGAGGAACTTCTTACGATCCGCAGAAGCGGCTGGGGGAATTTCCTGATCACGGTGGAGACGGACGCCGACTTTATCGAACTTCCGCGGAAGCGGATCACGGATGCGGACTTCGTCGGCAGCGTATATGACCTTGCCTACAGGATCAATGCGCACCGGATCGGCAGCGGTGTGCGCCGCGGCGCGATCCGGCTGAAAAGCGCGGCGGGATCTTTTACGCTTCAGGTGACGGCTTCTCTCCGCGAGAAGGAGGCCGCCTCTTTCGAGCTTCCGGTTTTGAAGAACCGCGCAGCCCTGTTAAAAGAACGCCTTCTCTATATGCTGGACCGGGAAGACCGGCGTTCTTATGCGGAACACTCGCTGGCCCTGCTTGAGGAGAGATACGGGCTGACCAATGAGAATCTGACAGCCATGCGGCTCTATCAGGCTTACCTGCAGGAGCTGCTCGGGAAGAGAAAAGAAGCGGGGGCAATCCTCAGGGAATTCCGGACGGACGGCTTTTCCCCGGAGGAGTATGAGGAGGAGACGGCATACCTGTATCTGACCGGTCTTCTCGGTATCGCGAAAGAGGACTCCGCCGGAATATCCAAACGCGTGCGTACAAGATACGCGGAAGGGGACGCTTCCTACACGATGATGAAGCTCCTTTTTCTCACAAATCCGGATATCGGCCGCTATCCGAGGAGAAAGCGCCGCTACGAGGAGGAACTCTTCGAGGCGGGTGTCCGCAGCCCGCTCCTCTACGCGGAGGTGCTGCGGGATCTGAGGGACAATGACGCGCTTTTATCCGAGCTCACGGATCTGTCTCTTCAGGTGCTTCTCTTTGCTGCGAAGTGGGACCTTATGACAGAACCCCTCGCTCTCCGTGCCGCCTATCTCTCGGACAGGGTGAGGGAGGCGTCGCCCGTACTCATCCGGATTCTCACATCCGCCTATGAGAAGTGGCAGAGCGATGGAATTCTCACGGCGATCGTCAAGGTTCTGATGAAGGAAGATCCGGGTGATCCCGCACATTTTCCGTGGTATGAGAGAGCTGTAGAGCGAAATCTCCGGATCCTCCGGCTGTACGAGTATTATATTGAGACGATGCCGGAGAGCAGGAGGCAGGTCCTTCCTCTTCCTGTCAGAAAATATTTTATGTACAACAGCACCCTTCCCGAGCAGGGAATGGCGGATCTTTACGCGAATATCGTCCGGAACCGCTATGAGGATCCGGATACGTATGCGCGCTATAAGGAGAGGGCGGAGGTCTTCGCCTACCGGTCCCTGCGTGAAGGACGGCAGGGGGAAAGCTTTGCCGTTCTTTATCAGGAATTTGTGAAATCCCTCCCCGATGAGACGTCGGAAAACACCTACATTGACTGCGCTTTCATGCGGCGGGTTTACACCGAACACCCGGACATCAGGGCGGTCGCGGTTGTCCACGATGAACTCCTCGAAGACGAGACGGTTCCTCTGCTGCATGGCGCTGCCTGTGTCCGGATCTTTACGGACTCCGCGCAGATCTTTTTCGTAAATGCAGCCGGTGAACGCATTCGTTCTTCCGTCGATTACAGCATGGTCCCTCTTATGGAGGAGGGAAGGGCCCGCAGGATCCTCGGAGGCTGTACGGCGGACCACGCCGGCCTGCGCCTCAGCCGCATTCTATCCATGGCGGCGGACACGGAGGATCACGAGGAGCTGCTGCGCCTTATGAAGGAAGTGGCCGCATCGCCTGTCTATACGGACAGTTTCCGCGATGAAGCGAGGCGGAGAATCCTGCACCTTGTTCTTACGGACTGGAATCTCCGCTCTTTCAATCCGACGGAAGAGGAACTCTCCGCCTATGCCGCGGCGGACAAATCGGGACTTATCGAAGTCCTTCTTGATGCGGGGAGGGAAGAGGAAGCGTACAGGATCCTCCTTGAGAGGGGCACGGAGAATGTGGGCGCGGAGTGCCTGGTCCGCCTGGCCAGCCGGATGATTGCGGCGGCGGAAGGGGCTAAGGATGAGGAACTGACGGCTTTCTCGGAGCAGGTCTTCCGGGAAGGACTCTACGATGAACGGATGCTCATGTATCTGTCGGAGTGGTTTACGGGAAGCATGGACGAGATGCTGGCGCTTCGGAGAGCGGCGGACTCGTTCTATGTGGATACCTTCGTTTTGGATGACAGAATCTTAAGAAGGGCTGTATTTTCAAACAGTCCGATATCGGAAGCGCCGGAAATTCTGCGCGACTACGTGCGCGCAGGCGGCCGGAAGAGTGTGATCCGGAGTTTTCTGACTTTCCATGCGGATACCTCTCTTGGACGGGACGGGAAGGTCGACCCGGTCATTGCGGCGGAGGCGGCGGAGGCGCTGGACAGCGGGGAACCGATTGACTTTGCGGTGAAGCTGATGCTTCTGAAATATTACTCCGAGAAGGGGAGCCTTACGGTACATGAGGAAGTACAGGTGGACCGTCTGCTCGAGGAGTGCGAAAAAAGGGGAATCCACATGATGTTCATGAAGAATCTCCCGGCCTCTTTTGTCAGCGCCTACCGGCTTCTGGACAAGGTATATATCGAGACGAGGGCGGAAGAAGGGGAGACGGTCTATCTTCGGTATTCCTTCGGGGATGACTGGAAGACGGAGATGCTGATCCCCAAATTCCGGACGCTCCTCACGAAGGAGTTCACGCTGTTCTACGGCGAGACTTTATCCTACACCTTCATACGCGTGAAGGAGGGAGAGGAAACGGAATCCGACGTCCGGACGATCCGCTGCGGCAGCTTTGATGTGCTCGGGCTGAGCGCATTCCAGAGAATCAACCGGATGCTGAAGTTCCGGGCGGAGGGAGACGAAGAAAAACTCGCGGAGGAACTGCGCGAATATCTCGTCGCAAAACATCAAAGTGAGGTCTTGTTTCAACTGGAGGACATGAAGTGAATGAGGTGAGGAATATCCTGGTGGGCCTCTCGATCAACCGGGATACATCACAGCTGTGCTACTACGACAGGAAAGCCGGCGACGCCGTGTCGGTCCCGACCAAGGTGGGGACGAATCTTTATGCTTTTCCGACCGCACTTCTTAAAGCGCCGGAAGAGAACGTGTGGCATATTGGTTTCGAAGCGGAGTATTTTGAGAAGAAGGGGGAAGGCATTCCGATCCGGAACCTTCTCACGAAGCTGACCAGCGGCTTTACGATCACCATTGACGGGAAGAAGATGAGCGCGCCGGAGCTTCTTGCGGTTTTCATTCTGGAATCCCTGAAGCTTCTGGGGATCCCGAATCCGGTGAAAAGTATCCGGGGCATCGGCGTCACAACGAAAGATCTGACGCCGGAGACCGCGCTTTCGATCCGGGAGGCCCTGCTCTGCGCGGGCTTTGCGCCGGATGCGGCGTCCGTCATGCCGGAGGAGGAGTGCTTTTATTATTACGGGTACTCTCAAAGACCGGAGATCTGGACCCGCGGACTTATGCTGATCCGCTTCGATGGGAACCATGTATCGTGCGACCGTATGACGGAGATGCGCGCGAGGAAACCGTTTCTCGTCACTGTCTCGCACCGCGGGGAGACGGATCTTCCGATGGAGAGTACGGAAAGAGACGAGGCGTTCGCTCAGGCGGTCGATGAGTGGGGCGGCAGCATCCTGTGTTCGGGCATCTTTATTACAGGGGACGGATTCAGTCCTTCGTGGGCAAAACGGTCAATCCGCGCTTTAAGCCGCGCGGCTTCCCATGTATTCGAAGGGGATAACCTCTTTGTGAAGGGGGCGTGCTTCGGCGTCTATGAGAAGATGGAGAGGCATGCATTTAAGGACCGGTTTTATCTTGGGGATCACCTTGTGCGCGGCTCCCTCGAGCTTATGGTGCTTGACGCCGGGACGCCCTCTTCCTTCACACTCATCCATTCCGGCATCGGATGGTATGAAAATGCGTCCACGGTTGAGATCATCCTTGGCGGTGAAAACGGCGGAAGAGACGAGGACGCGGAAGAGGAGGTGCCGTATCTCACCTTCCGGATCCGTCCTATGGAGCGGGAAAAGCACGGGGAGATCCGTATGGAGCTGCCGGATCTTCCGGTATCTTCCTGCGGGATGACACGTCTTCTCATCGAGGCGCGCTGCGAGAGCGCGGAACGCTTCCTGATCCGTGCGGAAGATCTGGGGTTCGGGGAATTTCAGCCGGCATCCCATCGCGTCTACACGGAGACGGTTGATCTTTCGGAGGTGGAGATATGACGGCGGCAAGATTGTCAAGAACGGGACGGACGGAACACCCGTGGTTTGTGAGCAGCATTCCGCTGAATCTTTTCTCGGTCGAAGAACTGCTGCATTTTCTGTATCACAATCCCGAACTGATCGACGAGGAGATCCGTTCTGCGGCGCTCGCCCGCTGGCTGGTGACGGAATTCAAGATGACGGATACGGCGCTCCGGATGGAGCGGGGACTTGGAAAAGGGCGGAGCCTGAAAGATTTTATCCTTCCGCTTTTCAGGGATACCGCGTACCTGTCTTCGGGCGATCTTCTGCGCTATACCCGCGAACTGGATTTACTTGAGACGGCATCCTATCCCGAACGGCTCCGGAGAAAGGCCGATGCGCTGGTTCGCAATGCGCGGTACGGTGAGGCGGTCTCGAACTACCATATGGCGGAAGAGAGCGCACCGAAGGAGGACAGGGGGCTGCTGGCCGCGATTTTTAAGGGGAGAGGGATCGCGCTGATGCGTCTTCTGGCGTGGGACGAGGGCTGTGCCGCATTTGAAAAATCCATGCGGATGGTGCAGAGCGGGAATACGCTGCGCCTTCTGCTTACGGCTTACCGCATCGCGAAGCCGGAGGAGGTTTTCCGCCTGCGGGCGGAGGAACTGGAGGCGTCTTCCGATCTTCTGGAGGAGATTGACCGGGAGATTGCGGCCGCGCGGGCGGAGGTGACGGAGACGGAGGTGACGGACAGCCTCCTGCTGGCCTTAAGAGAACAGTATCACAAAGAAGCTGGGACTTGACCAACCGGGCGGATATGTGCTAATATGCATTAGTACTTTATCATGGTAGAGTGATAATTCGCTAAAGGGAGGATTGTTATGAAGAGGGCAGTGCTTAGTATATTACTGGCGGTATCGATGGTATGCGGACTTGCGGCATGCGGCGGCGGGACAGAGGCGACACAGTCGGCGGAAGCTGTGGAGTCGGAAGCTGCGGAGTCGGAAGCTGCGGAGTCGGAAGCTGCAGCGGATTCGGACCTCGCCTATATTAAGGACAAGGGACGCCTGATCGTCGGTATTACGGATTTCGAGCCTATGGACTACAAGGATGATGCCGGAAAATGGATCGGCTTCGACGCGGACCT
>JAFRMI010000065.1 GCA_017430765.1 Lachnospiraceae bacterium
ACGCCGTTGTCGTCCCAGCCGTGCTCGTCGTCGCCGATGAGAAGTCTCTTCGGGTCCGTGGAGAGCGTGGTCTTGCCGGTTCCGGACAGACCGAAGAAGATGGCCGTATTCTTGCCTTCCATATCCGTATTCGCGGAGCAGTGCATGGAAGCAATGCCCTTCAGCGGCAGGTAGTAATTCATCATGGAGAAGATGCCCTTCTTCATCTCGCCGCCGTACCATGTGTTCAGGATAACCTGCTCACGGCTCGTAATGTTAAAGGCTGCAACTGTGCTGGAGTTGAGACCGTATTTCTCATAATCCGTAAACTCGCCCTTGGACGCATTGAAGCAGACGAAATCCGGCTCGTAGGTCTCGAGCTCTTCCGCTGTCGGCTGGATGAACATATTCTTTACAAAGTGAGCCTGCCATGCAACTTCCATGATGAAACGGACGGCCATGCGGGTATCCGCATTCGTGCCGCAGTAAGTGTCCATCACGAAGAGACGCTTGCCGGAGAGCTCCTTGATTGCCAGTTCCTTCGCGTGCGCCCAGGTCTCCTCAGACATGGGATGGTTGTCGTTCTTATAATCATCGGTTGTCCACCAAACCGTATCCTTAGAATTCTCGTCCATGACGATATACTTATCTTTGGGGGAGCGGCCTGTATAGATACCGGTCATGACGTTGACCGCATCAAGCTCAGTGAGCTGGCCCTTGTCAAAGCCGGTGAGATCCTGCTTCATCTCCTCCTCAAATAGGAACTCGAAAGAAGGATTGTGTACAATTTCAACTACGTCAGTGATGCCGTATTTTGCAAGATCAAGATTTGCCATAAAAACCTCTTTTCTTAATTTAAACTGTTACATTTTGCATCAATAGTATTATCACAGAATCGAATAAAAAGCAAGAAAACACACCATTTTGCAACGACTTTTCGGTGAACCACGGGTGAACCGCGGGGACAGGAACCGAAAATTTGACAAATAGAAGCCTGTATGTCCATTGATATGGTATGATTAGATGAGGTATTATGGAAACGGATCCGGAGCTTCCGGGGAGGATTCTCTTTATGGAAATGAACACCACAAGAATATATCAGGACGATAGAGGAAACTGGCACTGGATCTACCGGCTGCCCATGTTCAGGAACTTCTCTATTTTGAGGACCATCATGAAGCCGATCGGGGTATGCTGCATTTTACCCACGGTCCTGGCAGTCATCCTCATACTGAAGAACGGGCGGTCCTTCAGTGATGAAAAAGAGATCCTTATGCTTACCATCGGACTCGGCGTTCTTGTACTGGCAATTACAGTTCTGTGTTATTTTCTTGTCGCTGCGTTATTCGGCGGAAATTATATTTTTATTTATACCATGACGGATCATTCCCTCACGGTGAACCAGCCGGCCGGACAGGCGGCGAGGAGCATGGCGATCGGGGCCTTCACCTCCGCTGCCGGGGCTGTCGGAGGAAATCCGGGCGTTATGATGGCAGGTCTTGCCGCCAGAGGAAATCAGATTACTTCTTCCGAATTCGACAAAATTCTTTCTCTCAAAATTGATCCGCCCGCCGGGGAGATCCGTATTCACTCTTTCCTGACATGGTACTCCATCTATGTGGGACCGGACGATTTCGCGTTTGTGGCAGAATATTTAAGGACACGCTGTAAAAATGCAGCCATCTCAGAATGATGGCTGCATTTTCCGTCTCACTTCAGAATTGCCGTTTTCTTCGCGAGAATCTCATAGTTTTTGCGTATCAGTTCCCTGTTTGCCGGGCTCACATCCGTAAATGCAGCCAGCATCGCCCCTGCCACTAAGTGGGCATCCCTGCAGTCCTTGCACTCATTGTTCATAAAACAGATTGCGTTCAATGTCTCCTCAAACAGTTTATCTGCGAATGCGTGTGTAACCCCCTTGCTCTGCGCGATTTCGCGCGCGGGACGAGTCCAGCGGTCCCAGGCTGCAAGGGCATCCGTGATTTCGCACGTGACCTGCTCTCTCCAGTCTGCTCTTGTCCGGTGGTAGTTCAGAAGAGAGACCGGGTCATTCGCTGTACAGTTTTCCGCATCCTTCCGATACTTACTGAACCGGCTTCTGATAATCTCTTCCTCTGCAGCCGCTTGGGACATCCACTCCGAGGCGAGATAGCGGTTCACAAATTCATCCACCTTCATAGAGCGGTAATATGCCCCCTCCCTGTCCGCATAGGCATCTGCCAGCAGATTGAGAAGGGCAATCTGTTCTCTCCCGCGCAGCTGCAGGCATCTGGCGGAAAGTTCCTCCGCTGCCTGTGCCGCGTGTTCCCGCAGCCGGTGCTCCAGTTCCCCGGCATCCGTAAAAAGCTCCGTCCCTCCCGCCGCGCGGTCCGCATTAATTTCTTCCATCACCTGTTTTCCCGACAGATGGCCGGCAATACCGGCGAAGCAGAGGCAGGCCGCGCACGCGCTCTCCGCGTCTGTGATCGGCCAGTGTGCAAGAAATGCGCAGGCCCCGTTCAGCGTCGACAGAGCCGACGACGGTTCGAAGTCCGGCACAGGCTCTATCCCATCCCCAACCGTCTCAAGATAGTTTCTCACCATCTCAATTTCTTCCGCTGACGCTCCCGGAAAAAAGCCCAGTTCCGCCAGAAGGCGCTGTTTGGGATGCAGGAGGGCCTCCTTTGCCTCCTCCATGGGTTCCCCCGTGAACAGCTCTCTTTCAGCCGCCCGCTCAAGCAGCATCTGCCGGGAGTCACCGGGCATCGCACCGAGAATATAAAATGGATTCTTTTCCAGCATCATCTTATGCTCCTTCTTGTGTCTGAGTTGTCACTGGGGGCGGTTCTTTTGACAGTCACGTGCCGGGTTTGTCCGTGGGGAATGTCTTTTGACATTCATGCGCCGGGTTTGTCAGCGGGGACGGTTCCTTTGGCGCAAAACACCTTGAGAAATGCACCCATAAAAATCGCCCTCACTGATGCATCCCCCCGGCCCAGGACCGCACCGTCTCCGCCAGGTATTCCGGGTCGGAGCTGCCCCAGCAGGCCCCGAGTTCTTCCCGGACTTTTAAAGACGTCGCGCCTTCAAGATCCACGATTCCGTCCACTTTGAGTATTTCAGGGAGATAATTCGCAGAATACCCTTCTTCCTTCTCAATCCTCTCACGCATTTCCGGCAGCTGCTTCCTGTAATCCACAATATGGAAGCAATTTTCCTGCCCTTTCTCATACAGCGTCACATTGTCCACCGCCGTAAAAAGCGGATAGCAGGCCGCCTCCGGGATCGCGGCAAGATCTGCTGCGGAACCCCCGTGTGTCCTGCCCTTCCGGATACTCACCACGCCCTCGATCATATAGAACGTATCCGCAAGCAGGATCCCGGTACATTCCTCGCTGTTCTCCGCGCGGAGATTCTCCGGAAGCATGAAGAGAACATCCGGAAGCAGACGCACTTCATAATGATCCTGATACTGCCGGTTCCAGGGAAGCATCCGCGCCTCGACAGGCGTTCTTTTGATGTAGTGCGCAAGAGAGGACGTCCCCATCTGCTTTCCGAACAGATCGATTTCCGTCCGCCTGAACGGCAGGATCCGCATGCCAGCGGAAGCCTCCGCGGATATGCCGTGATTCTCTTTCGTCGGAAGATACAGTTCCGTGTGCACGTCGCAGATCTTCACCCCGTCCGGATAGACGGCCGCCAGATCGTACCCCGCCTCATAAAGTGCCCTGCAGTACAGGAGCTGTCCGTCGATATCATCGAGGCGTTCGCCCTGCTCCCGCGCGTATTCGATGGCGGGCGTGGCTGCATTTTCAGAGGAAAATACTGCCGCGATCACGCTTTCCGCTCTGCGGACATACATCTCACGGAGCTGCTTCTCATATTTCGAGTCTTTCGCCGCCTGCTTCATGAGCTCCACCGCGCGGAATATGTCCCCTCCGGCCTGCTCGTGTTCAGCCCAGGCGGAATAAACTCTCCCATCCAGGCTGTGCTCCCCGGCAAGATCATACTCCGCAAGAGCCTCCTCAAATTGTGAGGCCCGAAAGTATGTCGTTCCCCACGCCATATGGAGATTACGCAGATCCTCGCTGCTTCCGTACGTCTTAAGAAGGTCGAGCGCGCTCTGATAATCCCCGCCACGCATCTTCCGGTAGGCAATGGTTCTGGACACAGTCCGGATCTCCTCCTCCGCCTCTTCCGAAAATGGCCCATATCTCAGCTTCTTATACGACTTAACCGCATCCTCCAGCTCACCGGCAGCTTTCTCCGCCCGTGCCTGCTCCAAAATCCGCGGATGAATCACACGGTGCTGATACCGGATGAAGACAGCGATGAGCGCCGCGGCAAGGACCGCCGCGCCCGCCAGAAAGATCCTCCTGCGTCTTTCTCTCCGTCTCTCCAGCTCCTTTAGATCGCTTACCTGACGAGTGGCTTCCTTAATACGCGCCTCGTATTCCGGTGCTCCCCAGAACAGGTGGAGATGGTGCAGGGCCTCTTTTGCTTCCCCGGAACTCCGTGCCCCTTGTACGCGGCTGATCGCTTCCAGAAACTGCCGGGTGAATTCTTCACGGGACGCACACAGACGGCCGGCCGAATCCCGGTATCCGCCAAGATATGTGAACGCATCGACCGCACGGCGAAGATGCATGGGATCATTGGATTCCTGCATCTTCACCGCAAAGTCGTATAGCGGTTTCCGCCAGTCTATGTTGTGTCCGCTGTGATTCATCATCTGCTCTCCGTATTATGTTTGCGCCGCCCATAGGCTGGGGGACTTACTCTCAGGCTTCTCCGCCGGTCTCACCTCTGTGACTGCCCGCTGCTTACCTGTAGATTCCGACCTCCTCAAGCATGGCCTCCTCCTTCGTGCCCTGTGTCACGATTCTGATATCGGACAGTTTCAGAATCACCTCCCGGACACCGTCCATATCCCCGTTCTCCATACAGGCCAGCCCTTCCGCGCGCAGGCGGTGAAAAGCGGCCTTGTCGCTGTAATTTCCGAAAAACCTCGTGTAATACATAAACAGGAGACGAATATGTCCGTCGTCCTTCCAGCGGAGGTTTCCCACTCTCCGCCAGAGCTCGAGAAGCTGCATCTCAAAGTCAGAAGAACCCATATCGATTGAATACCGGGCGGATTCCACCAGATTGTCAAAGGAGGCTTTCTCGTCCTCCGTCGCATATTTTTCATACTGCCGGAATTCGGAAATGACCTGTTCGAGGTCCCTGCTCGCCATGACATTTCTGTACCGCATATGGAGATTGGAGACACGCTTGTATGCGTCCAGAAGGTCGAGTTCGACTTCCGCGATGACCTCCGGATCGATGCTGCGGGATAAAGCCGCGCGCATCTCATGGAGCTTTCCGCGCACCGCCTGCACCTCCGGATCCGAAACATGGCGCTTCATCTGGGCTGTCCGCTCAAGGAGCTCATTGATCTCTTTAATAAGACCAGACACATCCGTGAGATCGCTCTGCCCCTCGTAGCGGCTGTAGAAATTCTTCTCTTTCATCTGCAGGTCCACGGCCGGAACGGATACGCCGAGGCGAAGTGTCCCGGATTCATTCATCTCATAATCGCAGATGACTTCGGTCCCGACTTCAATCACCCCGTACTCGAAAGCGGTCCCCGGAATCCGGAATGTGCCGATGTAGCGGTTGTCATCCACCGGATCCTGAATCTCTCCTTCCCACAGGCTGAATGTCAGTGCGCCGGGGCTTCCGCCGATGAGTCGCTCCGCCGCGCGGAACGTGCAGGAGCCGCTTTTGGGAAGCGGATCATTGGCTTCCACGAGATAGACCGGTACCGGCGTTCCGCCGGGGCGGTCCAGCGCTTTCACCGCGACGGAATGTGAGGCGGGAATGGACGTGACCTGTGCGAGTGTCCTCGTGATCTCGATCTGCTTCGGTTCGATCACATCGCATCCGTCCGGATCCTTAACCGTAAGCAGAAATCTGTGGATGCCCGGTTCATCGAGCGGCACCGTGATTACCCCCTGCCGGACAACGCTCACCGGACCGGAGTCATATGCGGAAGCGCCTTTACTTCCGTCTTTCGCTTCCGGGATAACCCCGGAATATGTTCCTCCCGGAGCCGCCTTCGGTTCCGCATCGGAGTGCTCGATATAAGAAACCACCCTGGCGATCCTTCTTTCGTGGTCCTCCGCGAGAATGGCGATTTTGCCCTTCGGGGATGTCGTCCGCGCTTCATAGCGGACACGGACCTGCTCATTTTCCGAATATTCACCGAAACGCTCCTTGCGCTTTTGGCCGTCGTCCTCCCAGTTGATCGATTCCGCATAGATCGCCGCTCCTTCGGCGACCGCGGTCATCGGGTTGACGGCAGTGCCCCGCGGAATCTCCAGACGGCGGCAGACCTCCTCGCGGAGAGGCGCGTACATTGTCGGTCCCCCGACAAACAGGATCTGATCAACCCGCTCCCGCGTCACACCCGCTTTCCGCATGGTATCAAGCGTCACGTCGACCGTCGCCTCCGCCATCTGTCTGACCGATTCTTCCAGATCACTGCGGGTAAGCGTCAGATCGAGATAAATGCCTTCCCCATTCAGGTCCTGCGTGTGCAGGGTCTGCTCGTCGAGCCAGATCGTCGTCTCCTCGGAGGAAGCGAGCTCAATCTTCGCGCGCTCGGCGGCAAAGAGGGCCGTCCGCTTCATCGCAAGAAACCTCTCATCCTCATCCGGTTCCTCCGGAAGCGCAAAATGTTCCCGCAGATACGGCAGGATCTTCGTCCTGTAGATCCACCGGTCCTGGTCGCGCCCGCCGCACATCTCGCGGCCGCCCTGGGCGAGAAGGCTCACATGGCCGCCGATATGCTGCGCGACAGAGATGTCAAAGGTGCCGCCTCCCAGATCGTAGATGAGGAACAGTTTTTCACCGGGATCATTTTTCAGGACGCTCATGACGGCGGCGACCGGCTCCTGCATGAGGGCGACCCGTCCGATACCGGCTTTTTCCGCCGCCTCCTTCGTCGCGTCCTTTTTCATCTGGTTAAAGGCCGCCGGCACCGTGATCACCGTCACGGTTTCCGGATCCTTCCGGATCTCCTCCGGGAGATATCCGAAGAGAACGCCAAGCAGCTCCGAGGCGCACTCCACCGGGGTCAGCGTGACGCCGGCGTCCTTCATCTCAAAAGGCTTATTGGTGCCCAGATATCTTTTGAAGAGAGTCGCGGAATTCTGCTCCGCGGACGCCGCCAGATCCAGGGCCCGCCTCCCGTAGAACCGGTGCCCCCTCTTATCAATATAGATCGCGGACGGCGTCACATCCGCCTGCTCCGGACTCTTCCACACCCGTGTCGTTACCCCGTCAAATGTGCAAATCGCACTGTTCGTCGTTCCAAGATCAATTCCGACATACGTACCCATACCGCACCTCCTTTTCAGCTGCCTCAATTGTAGCACCCCGCCAATGTAAAATTGTAAGCCACTGTCAGCCACGGGGACAGGAACCGTGGCCGACCCATCAGTTCTCCAAAAATGTTGTATTTAAGAGCAAAACGGCACCTTTAAGGAGCGTCCCCGGTGGTCTTTTATCGAGTAAAAAATCCCGGGAGGCTGTCCTGCGGAAAATAAAACGAGCCACCGGGGACGCTCCTCCGATAGCTCATATTCCTTATAAAATCAACGTTTTTTAAATTTTGGCTGTCCGGCCGCGGTTCCTGTCCCCGTGGTTCACCCGTGACTCACCTTTAAAGCAGTTCCGCAAGCTTCGATCCGAATTTTCCGTTTACGGCGGCGATGACTCTTCCGACCAACAGTCCCGCTGCCACCGTTCCGATGCCGATCGGGCCCAGTGTGTGGGAGTGAAGCATACTTATGATGAAAGCGATAACCACACTGGATATATCCAGAATGTTTTTTCCCATCCCCAGTCCGATCCCGAACCGTTCCCCGATCGCCGCAGCCAGTCCGTCTGCCGGGTTCGGCGCGATCTTCATGTCAACAGACATCGCCACCCCGATTCCGGTCACCACAATCGCCAGGATGAGAATCAGGATCTTCAGCGCGATCGGGGATGTCTCCGAACTGGGGATCAGTTTTGTGACCAGAGCAACAAACCGTGTGATCGCAAGGCCTATGGGAAACTGAATCAAATCAAAAGGACGAGACTGCTTCCCTCGCAGAATAAACTGCAGAACGATAAAGCCCGCATAAAAGACAAACAGCATGTTGGAAAAATCCCATCCGACGATATCGGAAAGAACTCTGGGCACCGTAAGGACCGGTGCGACTCCCAAAAAACTCTTTACATTTAACGCGAGGCCAGTCGACATAATAATAATTCCGGCGCAGTATACCAGAATCCGTTTTGCCTTTTTGCTCAAGATTTTCAACCTCCTCCGTTAGCAGTTTTACGCAGCTGCTTCACCCCATTTTCCAGACCATCTTCACAAAATCCCGCCGGATGATAACGAGCAGGGGCAGCGCAATGACCTGCGATGCGATATAAATAACCGCCCCATATCCGGCAGGCCTGAGACGGCCCGTAAAGAGCAGGATCATCAAAGCAGCGAGCGAGAAGGCAGCGCAGACCAGGGCGATTCCCAGCAGCAGCGGCAGCCGCCCTGCGGTTTTCTCCCAGATGTATTTTCTAAGCTTCGGCCCGCCGTTTCGAACGCGGACGACAGCGATGAGTGCGAGGATATCCGCGATCAGGCCGGCCACATACGGAATCAGCTGGTAGAAGCGGCCCTCCATGCCGGTCGAAGGAACCCATCCGGCAGCGATCATAAGAGCGGCAACGGCAAAATACAGCAATGCCGCTTTTGTATATATTCTTGTGAATACATCCGGAGCTGCATCACACACCATATAGCTGCCCTCATAGCGATAGCTGCCGGTTTCATCCGTATAAAAATCCCGCAGGAAAGCTTTCTTATTCTTAGCCATA
>JAFRMI010000001.1 GCA_017430765.1 Lachnospiraceae bacterium
AGAAGCGGCATCATCGGAAGAAGAATCCTGATGGCCACGGGATATAAGGGAATCATACCGTTTACTGGTATTATTAGTGGTTTTCATGTATAATGGCACTAAGTGTTGTGGTGATCCAACAATATAACTTTGAGAGGTGATGAGTATGATTAAGGATGGCAGGATCTGGCTGGCAAATACAGCTGACGGTACGAATGTATCTCTTCTCCCCGGAAAGGCGAACAGGCACGGCCTTGTTGCGGGAGCGACAGGCACCGGTAAGACGGTTACGCTCAAAGTGATGGCGGAGTCTTTCAGTGAGATGGGAGTGCCCGTTTTCATGGCGGACGTCAAGGGAGATATCGCTTCCCTGCTTGCCGCCGGTGAGGACAGCGCGGATATGCAGGAGAGAATCGCGAGATTCGGGCTTGCGGAAGCGGGATTTTCGTATCAGGGCTATCCGGTGACGCTGTTCGATATCTACGGTGAGAAAGGAATCCAGCTCCGGACCACGATTACGGAGATGGGACCGCTGCTTCTTTCCAGAATCCTGGAGCTGAATGATCTGCAGACGGATGTCCTCTCCATCGTCTTCAAGATCGCGGATGACAGCGATCTGCTGCTCATTGACACGAAAGACCTTAAGGCCATGCTGAATTACGTGCAGGAGAACGCGAAGGAGTTCGCGGCGGATTACGGGAGAATGTCTTCCGCGACAATCGGCGCGATCACAAGAGCGCTCGTGGCTCTTGAAGTGGCCGGCGGAGACCGCTTCTTCGGGGAACCTGCGCTTCGGATCTCCGATTTTCTCGCGTGCGGCGAGGGCGGAAAGGGCATGATCAACATCCTTGACGCCGAGAGCCTGATCAACAGCGGCAAGCTGTATTCGACATTCCTTCTGTGGCTTCTGTCTGAACTGTTCGAGACGCTTCCGGAAGTCGGCGATCTTCCGAAGCCGAAGCTCGTGTTCTTCTTCGACGAGGCGCACCTGCTCTTTAAGGATACGTCCAAGGCGCTTCTCGATAAGATCGAACAGGTCGTCAAGCTTGTCCGTTCCAAGGGCGTCGGCGTCTACTTCTGCACACAGAATCCCAGAGATATTCCGGACGGAGTGCTCTCACAGCTGGGGAATAAGGTGCAGCACGGACTTCACGCCTATACGCCGGCGGACCAGAAAGCGGTCAAGGCGGCGGCAGAATCGTTCCGGACGAATCCCGCGTTCAACACCTATGAAACAATCCTGTCGCTTGGAACCGGTGAAGCGGTTGTCTCCTTCCTCGGAGAGGACGGCATCCCGTCTGTCTGCGAGAAGGTTTCCATCCTTCCGCCGAAGAGCCGGTTCGGCGCGATCTCTGACAGCGAAAGAGATACGGCAATCAAATCCGCTATGCTTTACGGAAAATACGCCAATGCGGAAGATCCCGATTCGGCCTATGAATTCCTTGAAAGAAGAGGGCTTGCCATCCAGAAAGAGAAGGAGGAGGCTCTTGCAGCAGCCGCTGCGGCGAAGGAAGCAGAGGCTGCAAAGAAAGCCGAGGAGAAAGAAGCGGCAGCCAATGAGGCGCGGAAGAAGCGGGCGGCCAAGAGTGTAGCGTCGACGGTTGCCGGTACGGTCGGACGCGAAGCGGGCAAAGCGGTCGGCAAGAATTTCGGTGCATTCGGAAAGACCGTCGGCGGAAACCTCGGCGCGTCCCTCGGAAGAGGAATCCTGAGCACTCTGTTCAAATCGTAATGGAGGCCATCTTAATTACCACTCATATGTTAACAGGAGGGCGGCCCACGGGGACCGCCCTCATAAGTCCGGGGACGGCAGGCAGCTGAAGTATGTTCCGGGAGGTGAGAAGCGTATATGAAATATTGCAGCGAGTGCGGACGCAAGGTAAAAGACGACGCGGAGTTCTGCTATGTGTGCGGAGCGCCGCAGCCGATTGCGGATGACGCGGAATATATGGAAAGAAAAGCGGAATACCGCAAGATGCGCATTTACGAGGAAAAGCGCAGCCGCGGCACAATGGCGGGAAACATAGGGGCTGCGCTCCTTCTTTCCCTGCTTCTGTTTTTCATGTTTATGCTTTGGTATTCCCCTGCGAGGCGGGCCTACACCCTGGCTCTTGCCGGAGAGAAGGAAGCCGCAGAGGCGCTCTATCAAAATGACGTGAGGAGCAGCACCCTGGAAGCCTTTGTGATGCGTATGCTTATTCCGCGCGGCGCCTCCGCCATTGTGAAAGCGTATCAGAGCGGGAAAGTGGTGTATGATGATGCGCTCTCCCGGCTTTCCCAGCTGTCGGAATTTGAAAGTCCTTTAAGCAACGCGGAGAGGCAGGCGGAAAAACTCAAGTCCCTTTACGTCTCGGCGGAGGCCTTCACGGAGGCGCAGAAGCTTGAGGAGCAGGGCGATATAAGAAGCGCGCTTTACGCCTACCGCATGGTGGAGAGCGGAGACAGCCGGTATGAAGAGGCTCAGTCGAAGGTCACGGAACTGGAAGGCCTTTATAAAGCAGAGATCATCACATCAGCAGGTTCACCGAAGACTAAGGAGGAGTATGACCACGCTGTCGCCGTGATCAACGACGGACTTGCCACGCTTCCGGGGGATGTGACTCTCACCGACAAACTGACAACGATCCGGCAGAACTTTGCGATGACGATCAAATCCCAGACCATTCCCAAAGCAAGTGAGTATATATCGAAAGGGTATTATAAAGAGGCAATCGACCTGCTTGAAGAAGCCCTTAAATACAACGAGCAGGATATAGAATTACGGACACTTCTGACTACGGCAACCGGGAATTATGAGGATTTCGCAAGAAATCAGGTGGGGATCTACCTCGATAACAAGGATCCGAAGGGGGCCCGCGCATTCCTGGACCGTGTAAGCCAGGATCTGCCGGACAGCACGGTTATACGACAGCTGTACGGAAGAATCAAGTAAATATCAGCCCGCGGTTGAAACCGCGGGCTGCTTTTATATCATAGGAAACGAAGTTTCCTATGATATAAAAACACTCCGTGAGGATGCACACGTCGCACATAGGAAGGCAGCAAAGCTGCCGTGCGGCGGCGCTAAAGTCCGGCAAGCTCCCCTCAGGAGTGAGGGGAGGGGGAGTTGAAGTCCGCTTGCGGACTTTATTTTCGAACAGGACGTTCTCCGGAATGCTCTGTCTGTGTTTTATTGATTGAGATTGTGTTTTGCCTCGTAATCATTGATGAAGCTGACATTGGCGGCTTCTACTTCGCTGAGGGTGATCTGGGCCGCATCCTTTACGGTTCCGCTGTACCAGTCCTTGCTCTCGAAATAGGCGCGAAGATCCGCCGATTTGAAGATGAGACCGTGCCTGGCGTAGATCTCATTGCGCGCGATCCGGATTGAAGCCGCGTCGAGCGGGCGAAGATCCGCCTCTGTGAGGCGCCGCGTCGCGCTGTCCGGAATAATATAACCGGTGCCAAGAGGGATCGCTTCCTCCACCTCATCACCGGTTTCGGGCGCCGGTGTCGGCGCGGCGGTCGGTGTCGGTGTCGGTGCGGCAGTCGGTGTCGGCGTCGGCGCGGCGGTCGGTGTCGGCGTCGGCGCAGCAGTCGGAGTCGTCGTGGCAGCCGGCGTCGGTGCAGCGGTCGGCTTTGCCGCGTCCGGTCTCGGCGTGACGGTCGCCGTCGGCGTCGGTTCCGGACGTTCCGTCGGCTTAACTTCCGCCGTTGCTTCCGGCGTGTATGTGGGAATCAGTTCACGAATCCCGGATGACGCGGTATTGCCGGCTGCGACCGTCTGGGCATCCGCGCTTTCCCGGACCCTCCCGGGTGCTATGCCGATAAGAAAAACGGCCTCGGCCAGCAGCAGGATCAAAAAGAAAGGAACCAGCGGACCGAGACGAAAACCGCGGGATCCGCGCTCTCTGTGTTTTGGCTGCTTTCGGCTTGCGGTACTTTCATAAGATAAATCCTTTCCGCATTCCGGACAGACAGCAGTGCCGCCCGGTACCTTACAGCCGCATCTTGAACAATACATAAATTCTCCTATTACTATTTGACGAATACATCTTTTTTGGCTAGAGTATATGTAAATATGGCAGCTCTTCAGCCGGTCCGAAACGCCGCTGTTCTGCGGATGTTTCGTAAAATGCACAGTTTCGGGCTCTTAGAACGGCGGAACAGCTGCGGCTACATTTCCGTTATTATAGCACATCAGAGACTTTTCATGAAGAAGAAACAGATTACTCATACACTGATCCTTGTTCTTGCGGCCCTGATCTGGGGCTTTGCATTTGTATCCCAGAGCGTCGGCGCGGAATATGTGGATGCATTTACCTTTCTCGCTG
Organism: Lachnospiraceae bacterium; assembly: GCA_017430765.1. The sequence goes on from JAFRMI010000001.1 coordinate 4,293, forward strand.
TGCGCAGCTGGCTTGCGGTCGTGTTTTTGATTCCTGTTATCCGGACGCTGGATATCATAAGGGAAAAAAGGGGCATTCCGACGGGAAAACCGATGAACCGCACGCAGAGGATAGTGTATCTTACCGGAGGACTTTTATGCGGAACCGCCCTGTTTTTGGCCAGTGCGGCACAGCAGATCGGGATTGCGGGCACGACGACGGCGAAGGCCGGTTTTATCACGGCGCTCTATGTGGTTCTTGTACCTGTCCTGTCTGTTTTTTTGGGACATGCGCCGTCCCGCAGAGTGTGGGTCTCCGTTTTGATCAGCATTGTCGGTCTGTATTTTCTGTGTTTTGGCGGAGGGGTGGAAGGCCTTTCTTCCGGGGATCTGATGATGCTGCTGTGCGCACTGCTGTTTAGCGTGCAGATTCTTCTGGTGGGCCGTTTTATACAGTTTACTGACGGCGTGCGGCTTTCCCAGATGGAAATGCTGATGGAAGCTGTTATCGCGACCGTCTGCGTCTTTCTGTTTGGGCATCCTACGGCGGAGAATCTGCGCGCAGCCCTGCCGGCCCTTCTTTATGCCGGAATCATGTCGAGCGGGGTCGCCTATACACTGCAGATTGTAGGACAGGAGGATCTGGATCCGTCGATCGCCTCTCTGGCGATGTGCCTCGAGAGCGTCTTCAGTGCGCTGGGAGGGTGGATGCTGCTGCATCAGAAACTGAGCGGGAGAGAACTGTTCGGGTGCGCACTGATGTTTTTTGCAATTGTTTTATGTCAACTGCCGGGCTTTAAAAGAGGCCAAGGCGGGAGCGAAGAGGGAGCGTAAGGACTTTGCCGTATTCGCCTCGTCATGCCCTGTCTGACGGGGCGTGCAGCGAAAAAGGCCTTTGTGCGAACATATGTGACCGGGATCTTCCGGAATTCGAAGAGCAAAGTCAGCTGCCAAAAAGCGAGGGGGAGAGAATGAGCGGAAAAGCTTTCAGGAAGCAGGTATGGATCGTGGGAGCCGGCTGCGGGGACAGGGGGATGATCACGCGGGCTGCGCAGAGCGTGATCCGCCGAATGGATCTTCTGATCCTGCCGCGCGGAGACGTGATCCCGGAGGCGGTTCTGCCGACAGAAGATGTCAGTAAGAGGTTCTTTGCGGAAGGGCCGAAGGAGATCCGCGAAGCCGTTGATGCCGCGGATGTGCGCAGGATTGCGATTCTTCTGCCCGGTGATCCGGGGGATTCCAACCAGCTCGATGAGCTCATGCGGCGCCTTAAAGAACTGCACCCCGCGATTGTACCGGGGGTTTCTCCCATGTCCTGCCTCTCATCAAAAACCGGTGTGGCCTGGCAGGATGCCGTCAGAGTGGACCTGCGGGGCGGAAAGTCGAACCCTGTGGCTGCGCTCAAAAAAGCGGGCAAGCTCTTTATCGAAGGAGCGGACTCGATGAACACTGTTTTGAAGGAACTGACAGATGCCGGGTACGGGGATTCCGTTCTTTTTGCCGGCATGCATCTCGGATATGTGACGGAGGGCGTTGTGCGCGGAACGGTAGAGGAGATGGTGAACTACCCGTTTCCGACAGACACGTGCGCTTTTCTTGTTCGCGGAACGGAAGTGGCGGGAAGGTGCTTCGGCTTAAAGGAAGAGGACTTTGCGGCTGTAAGCGAAGAGGGGCTGCCATCCTGTGTCCGCGCGTCCGTTCTGTCCCGCCTCGCGCTGACAGGAGAGGAGTGTGTCTATATTCTGGGGGATTCCGATGGCAGGCTTGCGGCGGAGTGCGCAGCAGCACTTGACAGGGGACTTGTCTACGCCGCCTGTCCCTCCAGGGAGGAGGCGGAGCGCACGCTGGAGAACGCGAAGCAGCAGTATCTCCATAATATGACGATTCTGCAGGGACAGGTGCCGTCTGTTCTGATGCACCTCCCGGATCCGGACGCTGCATGTTTCATGGATGCCGATGCTGAAACGGAACCTCTTACGGAGATCCTCCTGTCCAGAAATCCGCTGGTTCGCCTTGTCTCCGTCACGGACTGCATCGAGAGCTGCAGCAGGACAGCGCAGTTTTTTGAGGCGAGGGGAATCGCGGCGGAGGTGGTCCAGCTGACTTCCGTGGACTTTTCAGGCGGGCGCTCCCACCACAGGGCAGGCCTGTCGAAGCCGTATTATATCATTTCGGGGAGCAAGCGGAACGGGGCGTACTGTGAAGGTTGAGAACTCCGTCTGACGGGGCAGAGGAAATACAGCCATGTATGGTACAAAAGCCCGACTGCGCTCTCTCCGGCAAATAATGAGGCAGAGGTCATTCTGATCTCTGCCTTTTTAGGGGGTACAGCCTTTTTTGCGCTGCAATTACTTTTTCTCATACTGAATCAGAATCTTCTGTGCGTGCTGCACGTCGCCGACATAATAGACCTCGATCTCCGGGGCGCCGTTGTTTAAAGCGGCTTCTACAGATTCAAACCCGTTCTCGGCAAGGACGGAATTCAGTGTTTCCATATATTCTTCGCTTTCGCTGGTGACGCCCTCGGACCAGAGGATCGCGCGTGCCACCATATCCCCTTTGACGTTCGTGTAGATCATATTGCGGAGACTTTGCTCGGTCATGTTGAAGACTTCCGCGAGATCCGCAAGCGTGATGTCCCCGCCTGCAGATTCGGAAGTGCTCTCCGCTTCAGAGGCCGCGTCTTCGCTGTCGGAATCCGCTCCCGATTCGTCCGTCCCGACTTCTTCGCGGGAAGAGGTGACGTAGGAGCCGTACTGATCAATGAAGGACTCTTCCCAGGCAGTTACCATATCCTTCGGATACTGCTTGACGGTCGACGCGTCCACGAGATTCTGGAAAGCGACTTCCGGAATAGTGTGATAGACATTCTTCACGGTGACCTCGAAAACCGCGGGCTTGCCGTTCAGGTTCTCTACGCCGTAATCCTGCGGGAACGTGACATTGACATCCAGTGTTTCACCCGCCTTGTGGCCGATCAGCTGGTCTTCAAAGTTGTCGATAAAAGAACCGGATCCGATCTCAAGGTTGTAGCTGCCGGTTCCGCCGTCGAATGCTTTGCCGTCCACTTTGCCGGCGTAATCAATCGCCGCAATCATGCCTTTTTCGATCGCCGTGCCTTCTGCGGCTTCGATCTCCAGCCCCTTGTACTCCGCGAGGTCAAGAAACTCCGCGATGTTGTCAGCGGTCATCTCCCCGTCCGCGACCGGCGCTTCATCCGCGGTGACGCTGTCGTCCACCGGATCGCCCTCCGCTTCTACCTCGACATCGCCTTCTTCCAGCTCCGTATCGGCGACAACTTCTCCATCTTCGGCGGATTCCGTGGCGGAGACAGCCGTTTCGGTGCCGGAACCGGATGCGCATCCCGTAAGTGCCAGTGCGGTGACCAGCAGAATTGCTGTTAATTTCTTTTTCATTGTCTTGTTCTCCTTCTTTAATAATAATCGTTCTGATTTCTGAAGCTTATTATAGAACCCGCCGCTTCGGACACGCACAAAGCCTGCTCATCGCGAGGGATGGGGATTTCTGTCCGTCCGGCGGGGGAATCACGGTAATTTGATTCCTAAGACATTTTAACCAAAGGAGTGTGACAAGGCAAGGTCTGAAACATGAAGACTTTGTGAAGCCTTTTACACTGATAAAATACTTGACACGGGACACGAAAATCGCTAGGGTATATTCTGTATGAGAATGTGCAGGGAACAAATTCTGACGAATTTTACGGATATGATCCGCCTACGGACGGTGTCCTTCGATGACCCGTCAAAAGCGGACAGGGAGGAGTTCCGCCGCTTCAGGGAACTCCTTAAAGAGCGATATCCGGATGTATTTTCCGAAGGAGATGCGTATCTCGTGGGAGAATACGGGATCGTGATCCGCATTCCGGGGAGGGAGAGCGGCGATCCCGCGGTTCTTATGGCGCATTATGACGTCGTCCCGGCGGACGGCGACGGCTGGGAGACCGACCCCTTCGAACCGGTGATCCGGAACGGAAGGATCGTGGGGAGAGGGACGCTGGATACAAAATGCACACTTCTTTCTATTATGGAAGCGGTGCAGTATTGCCTTCAGAACGGATGGAAACCGTCCCGCGACCTGATCCTCTGTTTCGGAGGGGAGGAGGAGCCCTGCGGGCCTTGCATGCAGGAGATCACGGCGTTCCTTAAAGGAGAAGGCGTCCGTCCGCGCCTCGTTCTGGACGAGGGAGGCGCTGTCATACCGGAAGGCGTGCCCGGACTTAAGCGGACGGCTGCAATGATCGGGATCGCGGAGAAGGGCACGGCGAATTACATGCTGGAGATCCGGGACGCGAAGGGCGGGCATGCATCGACGCCCCCAAAGCATACGGTGATCGGGAGACTCGCCAAAGCAGCCGTGAACATCGAGCAGCACCCGTTTCCCGCCCGTTTGAGTTCGCCTGTAAAGCTGATGTTCCGGGAAATCGCGAAGGAAGCGGATCCCGTGATGCGGCCGCTCTTTTTGGGAGCGCATCTTTTTTCGCCGGCCGTGTCGCTTCTTGCATCCTGCATGGGAAGTTCTTTTCACGCGATGGTCCGGTCAACGACGGCGATTACAATTATGGAGGGCCGGTCTTCCTTCAATGTACTTCCGGACTGCGCGGCGATGGGAATCAACGTCCGTCTCCTCGAGGGTGATACGGTTGAATCTGCTGCTGCATATCTGAAGAAGGTATCGGGGGATCCGGACGCGGAAATCCATGTGCTGCACGGAACCGATCCGACCGGTGTGTCGGATATCCGCTGCGGGGAATATGACCTCCTTAAGAAGACGATTCAGGAGACATGGCCGGAAGCGGCTGTCGTTCCGTATCAGATGAACGGAGGGACGGATTCCAGGTTCTTTTCAGAACTGACAGACCGGATTTATAAGTTTTCACCGATGGTGATGACAAAGGAAGAGCGGGCGATGGTTCACGGGAAAAATGAGTCCATTGCAATAGATGCCCTGTTTAAAATGATCGTATTCTATATACGGCTCATAAAGAAATTGTAAATCATTTTGCTTCCCCTCCGGATACTTTTTAAGGGGACCGGGAAGCTGCCTTGAAATTGAAATCAGAGCATGGCATGAGTGCAGGAAGATCCGATAAACTGAAAAGAAAAGTGACTAAAGAAGAACGGGTCGCGATCGTAAGAAGGCAGAGAGTCATAATTGGGGGACTCCTGCTTATTGTGATACTGTATCTTTGCGGGATTTTGTATTATTTAAATCATTTTCTTCCGAAGACGAAGGTCAACGGGACGGAAGTCGGAACGATGGGCTTCCAGGAGGCTGCCGAGTGCCTGCAGAACATGACGGATACATACACCCTGTCCATTAAGGGACCGGTGAGTACCGAGGAGTTCAGTAATCAGGATATCGCGCTTACGCTGGTAGACGCGGCGGAACTGAAAAGCGCGATGCGCAGACAACCCGCGGTCCTTTGGCCGTTTGAGGGAGGGAAAGAGAAAGAACTGGTGGTGCCTCTTAAGATGGAGTACGACAGTTCTGCTCTGGATGCGTGGATGAATCAGCTCCAGATGTTTGATGAAGAGGCAATGGAGGAACCGGAGGACGCCTATGTCACGGTAAGCGAAGACGGGACCTATGCGATCGTCTCGGAAAAAGAGGGGACGAAACTGGATGTTCCGAAGGCGAAGAACCTGATCCGGGAGGCCATTTCTGCAGGTCTCAGGGAAGTGGATCTCACCGAAAGCCGTATACTGCCTCTTGTCAGAAATGATGATGAAGCTCTGGTAAACCGCGCTAAACAGTGGAATAAGTATATCTCCGGGGCGGGCCTTACCTATAATCTGGGTACTGCGCAGGAGGTCCTGGACAAGAAGACAATCGCCTCTCTTCTGACGGACGATGGGGAGACAGTGACGCTGAGCCGTATGAAGGTCGAGGATCTCATGGCGGAGTGGCACGAGAAGTACGATACCTACGGGACCAGTTTCGATTTTAAAAACTATTACGGGAAAACGGTAACAATAGCGCCGTACGGTGACTACGGGTGGTATCTTGATCAGGACGGTACGGCGGACGACATCATGGAGAAGCTCGAAAAACACGAACTCGGGACCTATCCGGTCAAGTATTTCTATGAACCGCCCTATAAAGAAAACAACGGTCTCGGCGGCAATTATGTGGAAGTAAACATCGACGAGCAGCATCTTTGGGTCTACAAGGATGGAAAGGTCATCGTTGACACGGACGTTGTGACGGGACTTCCGGTGCACGGCAGTATCACCTATCACGGCTGCTACAGTATTAAGCGGAAAGACAGAGATGTGACTCTCGGAAGTCTCGATGTGCAGGGTTATGAAAACCCCGTAAACTATTTTGTCTTGTTTAACGGAGGCGAGGGAATTCACGATGCACCGTGGAGAGAATACTTCGGCGGCAGGATCTGGATCGAGAACGGGTCACACGGCTGCGTCAATGTCCCGTCCTGGGTTATGGGGGACATCTTTGACAACGTCGAGATCGGCGAAGCTGTCGTCATATACGGAAAGGATTATGACGAAGGCGTCAATGAACGCGGTCACAACGAAGTGAATACGGATTACTACTACGACGTCTATTACGGAGGAGCCTGAGAAAAGCGATTTGCCCGCGGATAGATCTTTGGACGGCTTCAGCTTTTAAGATACACAGACGGAGCAGCCATTCATTTAAAATAACAGAGGAATATAATTATGGGGCAGATTCTTGATATTAAACAGCATACACAGAACCGATTTCTCAATTTTTATGAACTGACCACGTTGAAAAAAACAGGTAAGCAGGGCACATATTATCTCGCCTCCCGGGCAAAGAACGTGGGGGATCTGGAGATCAGACGCGGCAAGACCAGGGCAGACGGCGTCGCGATGTTTGTGCTGTGCGGAAAGAACAGGGATCGTGTTCTCCTGATCCGTCAGTTCCGGTGGGCTGTAGGTCAGTATATTTACGAATTCCCGGCGGGCCTCGTCGAAGAGGGAGAGGATTTTCATGAAGCGGCCATCCGGGAGGTGTATGAGGAGACGGGACTTGTTCTCACGCCGGTCGACGCGGATCCCATGTTCGAGAAGCCGTGTTATATGACGGACGGCATGACGGATGAGTGCTGCGCCCTGGTTTACGGTTACGGGGACGGAGATATCACGGATCAGCATCTGGAGGATTCCGAAGAAATAGAGGTCATTCTTGCGGACCGGAAGGAAGTGGAGAGGATCCTCAGGGAAGAGAGAGTCGCGGTAAACTGCGCGATTCACCTGATGCATTTTCTGCACGAGAAGGAGCCGTTCGCGTTTCTCCGGTTGCGGGAGAATTAAGTGCCGCCGGCCGCCGTGCCGCGTGCGTAAGGAGCGAAGCGGAAAGAACAAAGGGAATGTGCGCGGCGGAACGGGGATGTTATCGGAAGATGGACCCGGCGCTGCCGGAACGGATAAGAAGGAGTGAGAAATATGGGTATTTATGAGGAACTGCAGGCGCGCGGACTGATCGCTCAGATCACGGACGAGGAGAGGGTCAGAGACCTCGTCAACAACGGAAAAGCGGTCTTCTACATCGGATTTGACCCGACGGCGGACAGCCTGCATGTCGGGCATTTTATGGCGCTCTGCCTGATGAAGAGACTGCAGATGGCCGGCAACAAGCCGATCGCGCTTCTCGGCGGCGGCACCGGCATGATCGGGGATCCGTCCGGCAAGACCGATATGCGCAAAATGCTGACGAAGGAACAGATCGACCACAACATCGAATGCTTTAAGAAGCAAATGAGCCGGTTTATCGATTTTTCTGACGGAAAAGCCATGATCGTCAACAACGCGGACTGGCTTCTCGATCTCAATTATGTGGAGCTGCTCCGGGAGATCGGCCCGCACTTTACAGTGAACCGCATGCTCGCCGCGGAGTGCTACAAGCAGAGATGGGAGAAGGGTCTGACCTTCATCGAATTCAATTACATGATCATGCAGGCGTATGACTTCTACAGACTGTATTCGGATTACGGCTGCAATCTGCAGTTCGGCGGAGACGACCAGTGGAGCAACATGCTCGCGGGAACCGAGCTCATCCGCCGGAAGATCGGCGGGGACGCCGACGCGATGACCCAGGTTCTTCTGCTCAACTCGGAAGGCCAGAAGATGGGCAAGACCGTGGGCGGAGCCGTGTGGCTTGATCCCGCGAAGACATCTCCGTATGATTTCTACCAGTACTGGAGAAATGTCGCCGACTCCGACGTCCTCCGCTGCATCCGTCTTCTCACTTTCCTGCCGCTCTCCGAGATCGATGCCATGGACAGGTGGGAGGGCAGCGAGCTGAACCGCGCGAAGGAGATTCTCGCCTATGAGCTGACTAAGCTCGTGCACGGCGAAGAGGAAGCGGAAAAGGCGCAGGCTGCGGCTAAAGCCCTTTTCTCCGGCGGCCCGGACGCGGAGATTCCCGCACTTGTGCTCAAAGACGAAGATTTCGAGGAGGACGGGATCGGGGTGATCGCTCTCCTTGTAAAAGCCGGCTTTGCAACTTCGAACGGGGATGCGAGACGCGCGGTCACAAAAGACGGCAGCATTAAGATCGACGGCAGAAAGGTGACAGACCCGTTTGAAAAACTTACGAAAGAGGAGATCGAAGGAGGCGGGATCGTACTCGCCAAAGGCAAGAAGAAATACAAGAAGCTGGTGTATGAGAATACCTGAGACGGTCCGGAACAGACCATGGAGAAAGGCATCTGACTGATGGAGGCACAGCATGATTTCTGATAAGATGAAAGGTTTTGTGGCGAACAGCTCCGCCATACGCGCGATGTTTGAGGAGGGAAAAAAGCTGGCGGCTCTTTACGGGGCGGACCATGTCTATGACTTCAGCCTCGGCAATCCGAACGTCCCTGCCCCGCAGGCCGTCGCGGACGCGATCGTGGACATCGTGCGCAATGAGGATCCGGTGCTCGTCCACGGGTATATGAATAACTCCGGTTACGACGAGGTGCGTGCGGATCTCGCGGAACATCTGAACGGGCTTTACGGGACCCATTACGGCGCGGAAAACCTCGTCATGACGGTCGGCGCCGCGGGCGGACTCAACGTAATCCTGAAGACCCTTTTAAATCCCGGGGATGAAGTGGTCACGGTGACACCGTATTTCGGCGAATACCGCTCCTATACGGGTAATTTTGACGGCGTACTGATTGAGTCGCCGGCTGATCCGGAGACGTTCTATCCGGATATGGAGGATCTGAGAGGGAGGATCACGGAGAAGACGCGGGCGATGATTGTCAATTCACCGAACAATCCGACCGGCGTCGTGTATCCGGAGTCCGTGCTCCGGGATCTCGCCGCGCTCCTGAATGAGAAAGCGGAGGAGTACGGAGCGCCGATCTATCTGATCTCCGACGAGCCTTACCGCGACATCGCGTTCGACGGCGCGGAAGTGCCGTGGATCCCGGCGATCTACCGCGATACGATTGTGGGCTCCTCATACAGCAAATCCCTCTCCCTTCCGGGCGAACGCATCGGATATCTTGTGATTCCGCAGGAGGCGGACGGCGCGGAGGATATTATCGCCGCGGCAAATGTGGCCAACCGCATCCTGGGCTTTGTCAACGCCCCGTCCCTCATGCAGAAAGTCGCTGCCCGCTGCGCGAACGAGAAGACGGATGTGGCTTTCTATGACCACAACCGCAGGCTTCTTACGGAGGCGCTGGCAGAAGACGGATTCACGTTTGTAAAGCCCGAGGGAGCCTTCTATCTGTGGATGAAATCCCCGGAGGAAGATGAGAGGAAGTTCGTGGCGCGCGCCAAGGACGAGGAGAGGATCCTCATCGTCCCGGGCCGCTCATTCGGATGCACCGGATGGGTGCGGATCGCTTACTGCGTATCGCACGAGACAATCGAAAACGCACTTCCGGGCTTTAAACGGCTTGCGAAAGGATATGGTCTTTGCGAATGAGTTTCACAGATTCCATCCGGAGGGTCACACCCTATGTCCCCGGTGAACAGCCGAAGGATCCGGATATGATCAAACTGAATACGAATGAGAACCCTTACCCGCCGTCTCCGGCGGTGGAGAAGGCCTTTTCGGAGTTTTCGGCCGCGTCGCTCCGGCTCTACCCGGACCCGGCAGTCTCCGATCTCGTGGCCGCCATCGCGGAGATATACGGTGTTTCGGAGGAGGAGGTCTTTGTCGGCGTCGGGTCGGATGACGTGCTGGCGATGTGTTTTCTGACATTTTTTAATTCCGGCAAGCCAGTTCTCTTCCCGGATATCACATACAGCTTTTATGATGTCTGGGCGGAGCTCTTTCGGATCCCCTATCGGAGAATACCTCTCCTTGAGGATTTCACTTTGGAAGCAGAGGATTACCTCGTCGAAAACGGCGGCATTATCTTTCCTAACCCTAATGCTCCTACAGGGCTTCTTCTGCCCCTTGCGAAGGTGGAGCAGATTGTCCGTGAGAATCCGGACAGCGTCGTGATTGTCGACGAGGCCTATATTGACTTCGGCGGGGAGAGCGCTCTCCCCCTGACCCGCAGATATAATAATCTGATTGTGGTTCAGACTTTCTCAAAATCGAGAAATCTGGCGGGAATGCGGATCGGATTCGCGATCGCGGACCGGGAACTTATTGCGGCTCTTTCTGATGTCAAATACAGCTTTAATTCCTATACGATGAACGCTCCGTCTATTGCGGCGGGGACAGCCTGTATGCGGGATACGGAGTATTTCCGAAGATGTACGAAACGGATCATGAAGACGCGCGCGTGGGCGGCGGAGGAACTCAGGAAACTGGGGTTTATCGTCCCGGATTCCGCCTCGAATTTCCTCTTTGTGACACATAAGAGCGTCCCGGCGGAGGAACTCTTCAATTATCTGAAGATGCAGCACATCTACGTCCGCTATTTCAAGAAACCGCGGATTGATAACTATCTGCGTATTACGATCGGGACAGATGCTCAGATGGAGACGCTCATCCGCGTGCTTCGCTCCTATCTGTACTGAGGCGTGAGCAGGTCGGCGGGACGTGTAAACCGACCTGCTTTGAGGATGAAAATGAAGCATCACGAAAACATGACAGGAGGACAGCCGGAGAGCACTTTATGAATGCGGTATTGGATTGGTTTCTGAATCAAAGCGGATTCCCGCCCCAGCTGGCGGTAACCCTGATTTCAATGGTCCCGGTTCTGGAGCTGCGCGCGGGGATCCCTCTGGCACGCCTGTTCGAACTGCCTCTGTCACAGGCGATCTTTTTTTCCTGTATCGGCAATATTATCCCGATCCCGTTTATCCTGCTCTTTATCCGCAGAATCTTCAACTGGATGCGTCCGACAAAGCTATTCGGCGGTCTTGTGAGAAAGCTGGAGGCGAGAGCGATGGGAAAATCGGAGAGCATTCAGAAGGCGGAGTTCCTGGGACTGGTTGCATTTGTAGGAATTCCTCTCCCCGGGACCGGAGGATGGACAGGCGCACTGATTGCTTCTCTTCTGGAAGTGGATATTAAGAAGGCGTCGGTCGCGATCCTCATCGGGATCGCGCTCGCAGCGACGATCATGAGCCTGATTTCATACGGCGTTTTTCACATGTGAGAAGCGGAAGATCCCTCCCCCGGCGGGACAGGGTATCTTCCCTGAAAAACCGCACGGAGGACAGGCGGCAAGCAGAGTGAGAGGAAGGGTAATATGGCAGACAACAAAGTCAGACATCTCGGCGTCATCATGGACGGAAACCGGCGGTGGGCCCGTCGGCATATGTTTCAATCCGTGATGCGCGGCCACGAGAAAGGCGTCGATACATTCATCGATCTGTGCGAGTGGTGCGAGAACGCGGAGATTCCGTATCTCACGGTGTACGCGTTTTCCACGGAGAACTGGAAGCGGTCGCAGGAGGAGGTCACGGATCTCTTTAAGCTGATGCGCCGGTTCTTCGTCGAGGAGATCCACCGCTGCATCGAGAAGGGCGTGCGCGTCGTCGTGGTCGGAAACCTCTCGCCCTTAAGCGCGGAGGACCTGGCCATCATCCGCGACGCCGAGGAAGTTACAAAGCACTGCGGGAAACTGTATCTTCAGATCGCCCTTAGCTACGGGGGGCGGGATGAGATCCTGCAGGCAGCGGCGGCCTACGCGCGGGACCTTGCGGCCGGAAAAATTCCGGACGGGGAACTGACGGAAGAAGTATTTGAGTCCTATCTCCTGACACACGGCGTACCGGATATGGATCTGGTCATCCGAACGGGCGGGGATCACCGCCTGTCCAACTTCTTCCCCTGGCAGACGACCTACGCGGATCTGTGGTTTACGGATGTGCTGTGGCCGGACTTCTCGGAGGAACTGCTCGGGGAAGCGCTCGCTTGGTACAGGGAGATCAAAATCAATAAAGGAAAGTAACGAAAACGGCGGAGGAAGAAGATGACGGAACGGAATCTGGCAGCATTTCAGGAATTCTTCAAGGAGAGCCGCGCCCGCCTCACAAAGGAGTGCGCGGCGTATAACCGTGCGCTGAAGAAGGATAAAAACCCGATTATCCGGGTGTTCAAACAGGACTTCGCGGATCTCAACGAGGGCGGAAAGATGCTGCGTGGGATGCTCGTCAATCTCGGCTACAGAATTGCCGGGGGAGAGGATCTCGCCTACAGCGATGCGCTGGCGCTCGCATTTGAGATCTTTCAGACGAGTGTCCTGATTCACGACGATATCATTGACAACGCGGAGACGCGGCGCGGAAAATACACGATCGGCAGACGCTATGAGCACAGGCTGAAAGTCCGCGGGACAAAGATGGTGGCGGAGCCGGACGGACCGGACGACGTGGCCAGGTCCGCCGCGCTGTGCGTCGGTGATCTGGGGCTGTATCTCGCTAATGTGAAGCTGGCGGAAGCCTACCGGGAGCACCCGGCCTTCGCAGATCTCATCCTGTATTTTGACGATGTGATTGTCAGGACCATCCGCGGCGAGCTGCTCGACGTGGTGCTTCCCTATGAGCTGCAGGACATATCCTACAGCGAGGAGGAGGGCAGGAAGCTTCTCGAAAAATCCATCCGGGAGATCTATCACCTGAAGACGGCCTGCTACTCCGTGATCGGCCCGCTTCATCTCGGTATGATGCTGGGCGGCGCGAAGGAGGAAGATATGCGCGCCCTCGACCGGTTTGCGGACGATGTGGGAATTGCCTATCAGATCATGGATGACATCCTCGGCATCTACGCGGAAGCCGGCTTCCTCGGAAAGGATGTCGGATCGGATATCTCGGAGTTTAAACAGACGATCCTTTATATGTACGTAATGAATGAGGCAGCGTCGGAATATAAGAGGGATCTTCTGAAGGTTTACGGAAAGGCGCACGTCACGGAACCGATTCTCGATGAGGTGCGGAAGATCTTCGATGAGAGCGGTGCGTACGACTATGCCAAGGATACGATGCGCGCCTGTTTCCTCCGCGCGGAGCGGCGCCTTTCCCGCATGAAATTCCTCTCTGATGAGGACAGGGCGATTCTTCGCGGCTTCCTCATGTGGTGTCAGGGCAGGAGAAAGTAGAGGTACTGGATGCATTTTACGAAGATGCACGGCATCGGCAATGACTATGTCTATGTCGACGCGGAAAAAGAGGAGATCCGCGATCCGGCGCGGGTCGCCGAAGCTGTCAGCGACCGGCACTTCGGCATCGGATCAGACGGCCTCATCCTGATCAGGCGGTCCGAAACCGCTGATTTTGAGATGGTGATGTACAATGCGGACGGCAGCCGCGGGCAGATGTGCGGGAACGGGATCCGGTGTGTCGGAAAATATGTCTATGATCATGGCCTGACGGATAAAACGAATGTGACGGTCGAGACGCTCGCGGGCATCCGCACACTTTCCCTCTATCCGGGAGAGGACGGGAAAATCCGAAAAGTGAAAGTGGATATGGGAAAGCCGTACCTTCTGCCGGAGGAGATCCCGGTGGACACAGCGCTTCTTGCCGGACCGGACAGGGAACCGATTGTAAACCGCCCGCTCACAGTCGGAGGAAGAGAGTACGGGATCACCTGCGTATCCATGGGGAACCCGCACTGCGTGGTTTTTCCGGAGGAACCGGTATCGGAGCTGGATCTGCTGAAGATCGGGCCCCTATTTGAGCATCACCCCCTGTTTCCGGAGCGGGTGAATACGGAGTTTATCAATGTGTCCGGGACAGGTGACCTTGTGATGCGCGTGTGGGAGAGAGGATCCGGAGAGACTCTCGCGTGCGGCACCGGCGCCTGCGCGGCAGCTGTCGCAGCGATTCTTAGCGGAAAAAGCGCCTCTAAAGTGACGGTACATCTTCTGGGCGGGGATCTTGCGGTGGAATGGGATGGTGTCGATAGTTCTGTTTATATGACGGGACCGGCTGCAGAAGTGTTTGAAGGAGAGATCGATGTATAAGATTAATGACAATTATCAGAAACTTCCGGGAAGTTACCTGTTCTCAACGATCGCCAAAAAAGTGGCCGCATTTACACAGGAGAACCCGGACCGGGGAATTATCCGGCTCGGCATCGGCGATGTGACGCAGCCACTGACAGAGCCGGTCATCCGTGCGCTGCACAGCGCTGTCGATGAGATGGCGGACGGGGCGACGTTCCGGGGTTATGCGCCGGATCTCGGCTACGCATTTTTGAGAGAGGCGATCGCGGAGAACGATTTCCGCGCCCGGGGCTGTGAGATCAGCCCGGATGAGATCTTTGTTTCGGACGGCGCGAAATGCGACTCCGGCAATATCCAGGAGCTGTTTGCTTTCGACAACCGCATCGCGGTCTGCGATCCCGTCTACCCGGTCTACGTCGACTCCAACGTGATGGCCGGCCGCACCGGAACCTATGACCCGGAGACCGGGTACTGGTCGGACGTGATCTATATGCCCTGTACGGAGGAGAACGGCTTTGTCGCGGATCTTCCGAAGGAACGCCCGGATATCATCTATCTGTGCTTCCCGAATAACCCGACGGGAGCGGCGATCACGAAGGACCGCCTGCAGGAGTGGGTGGATTACGCTGTACGCGAGGGATGCATCATCATATATGATGCGGCATATGAAGCCTATATCTCTGAGGAAGATGTACCGCACTCCATCTATGAGTGCGGCGGCGCGAAGAGCTGTGCCATTGAGATCCGCAGTTATTCCAAGAACGCGGGCTTCACGGGCCTTCGTCTCGGGTATACGGTTGTCCCGAAGGAAATCGTGTGCGACGGTGCCTCCCTCAACGCCATGTGGGCGCGACGGCACGGAACGAAGTACAACGGAGCCCCCTACATTGTCCAGAAAGCAGGCGAAGCGTGCTACACGCCGGAGGGAAAAGCTTCCATCAAGGGCCTCGTTGAGCACTATATGAAGAATGCGCGAGCAATCAAGAGCGGGCTTATTGATATGGGATACACGGCCTACGGCGGCGTGAATTCTCCCTATATCTGGCTGAAGACGCCGGGCGGAATGAGCTCATGGGACTTCTTTGACCTGCTGCTTGCGAAGGCGGGCGTCGTCGGCACGCCGGGATCGGGATTCGGACCGAACGGAGAGGGGTTCTTCCGCCTGACCGCGTTCGGAACGTACGAGAATTCTCTCGCGGCGCTTGAGAGAATCCGGGAACTGTAGAATCCCCGCATATGAGACCGGCGGACTGATGGTGGATTGAAAAAGGAGAGTACGATTATGGGAAAAGTTCTTCTGTTTCTGGCGGACGGGTTTGAGGAGATCGAGGCACTTGCGGTCGTGGACCTTCTCCGCAGGGCAGACATTGATGTGCAGACGGTTTCCATCGGAAGCACGAAGCGCGCCGTCGGAAGAAGCCGCATCGCGGTTGAGGCGGACGTGCTGTTCAGTGAGGCGGACCGGGAGGACGCGGAGATGCTGATCCTGCCGGGCGGCATGCCGGGAACAAGGTACCTGGGCGGGCATGAGGGCCTCCGGGATCTTCTGCTTGCGCGCTATGCGGACGGAGCATATGTGGCGGCGATCTGCGCGGCTCCGACCGTCCTTGCCATGCACGGCCTTCTTAAGGGAAAGACGGCGACGTGTTATCCGGGACTTGAAGACAAGCTTCTGGACGGAGGAGCATCTGTCCGGACGGACAGTGAAGTCATCCGCGACGGCCGCGTCATCACAAGCCGCGGCGCGGGAACGGCGATCCCGTTCGGTTTTGCGCTCATCGAGGCGCTGCGGGACCGCGAGACGGCCGAGGCGGTCCGGAAGGGCATTGTTTACGGAGCGGAGAGCTGAGGGAACTGCCTGCGGACTGTATTTCGTGTGCGGGACGCCCTGCATTCTGCATGTTCTGCGGGACAGTATGCGGGACAGAATTATTGCAAAATATGCTGTTCAGGGCGCTTTTCATGTGATATACTGCATTAATGTGCACCTCATGCGGGTGCGCGCAGTTTTTGCGTGATGAAATATTGCGCAGCGCAGATGGCTGTGATTTTCTTTACGTCCGGGACTTATAGGGATCCATACGGAAAACGGCACAGAACAGCTGCAGAAATAAGTATATGAAGTGCGGAGCACTATTAGGAAGCGAGGAGGAATTATGAGCGTTCAGGTAGAAAAGTTAGAGCACAATATGGTGAAGCTGACCATCGAGTGTCCGGCAGAGGACTTTGAGAAGGCAGTCAGATCCGCTTACATGAAGCAGAGAGGCAAGATCTCGCTTCCGGGATTCCGCAAGGGCAAGGTTCCGCAGAACGTGATCGAGAGGATGTACGGAGAAGGTGTGTTCTACGAGGACGCCGCGAATATCGCGATCAATGAATCCTATCCGAAGGAGTCGGACAGCACGGAACTCGAGATCGTCTCGAGGCCGGTAATTGATATCGTGCAGATGGAAAAGGGCAAGCCGTTCATCTATACAGCAGAAGTAGCCGTCCGTCCGGAGGTTATCCTCGGCGCATATAAGGGCATCGAGGTTGATAAGCAGGAGACGCTTGTGACGGAAGAGGACATTGAAGGCGAGCTCAAGAAGGAGCAGGATAAGAACTCCCGCCTCCTTGAGGTGGAGCGTCCCGCCAAGGACGGCGATACCGTGATTCTCGACTATGCCGGTACAGTGGACGGCGTGGCGTTCGACGGCGGCACGGCGGAGAACCATTCTCTCGTGCTCGGCTCCGGATCTTTCATCCCGGGCTTTGAGGACCAGCTGATCGGCGTGGCCGCAGGGGAAGAGAAGGACGTGGAAGTGACGTTCCCGGAGGAATATCACGCCAAGGAACTTGCCGGCAAGGCGGCGGTCTTCCACTGCACGGTCCACAAAGTGCAGATGAAGGAACTGCCGGAACTGGATGATGAGTTCGCGCAGGACGTCTCTGAATTTGATACGCTCGAGGAGTATAAGAACCAGATCCGCGAGAGACTGCAGGAGGGGAAGAACCGCTCCGCGAGAACCGCTAAGGAGAACCAGGCGGTTGAAAAGCTGATCGAAGCTTCCGTCATGGATATTCCGGAGGCGATGGTGGACGGCCAGGTGACGAATATGTACCAGGATTACATCCGCCAGCTGCAGAGCCAGGGCATTCCGGTAGACATGTACCTGCAGTACACCGGCCAGACCGAGGATTCGATGAAGGAGCAGATGCGTCCGCAGGCCCTTAAGCAGATCCAGACCCGTCTCGTTCTCGAAGAGGTTGTGAAGCAGGAGCCCGTCGAAGTTTCCGAGGAGAGATTGAACGAAGAGCTTGAGAAGATGGCGAAGATGTATGACATGGACGCCGAGCGGCTTCAGGAGCTGATGGGAGAGGCCGAGAAGACGCAGATGAAGAAGGATATCGCGGTACAGGAGGCGGTCACTTTGATCGCGGACTCCGCAAAGGAGGTCTAATTGGTCAGAAATACACTTGTCCCCTATGTCATCGAGCAGACGGCACAGGGAGAGCGGAGTTATGATATTTACTCCAGACTCCTGAAAGAGAGAATTATCTTCCTTGGGGAGGAAGTGAATGACGTCAGCGCTTCTGTTGTTGTCGCGCAGCTTCTCTTTCTGGAAGCCGAGGATCCGGGCAAGGATATCAGCCTGTATATCAACAGCCCGGGCGGTTCCGTGAGTGCAGGACTCGCGATCTACGACACCATGCAGTATATCAAATGTGATGTCGCGACCATCTGCATCGGCATGGCGGCGAGCATGGGCGCATTTCTTCTTGCGGGCGGCGCGAAGGGAAAGCGGCAGGCACTCCCGAATGCGGAGATCATGATCCACCAGCCGTCCGGCGGCACATCCGGAAAGGCCAGCGACATGCTGATTGACGCGGATCATATCCTTAAAACGAGGAAGAAGCTGAACGAGCTCCTCGCCGCTAATACCGGTCAGGATCTTGCCCGGATCGAGCAGGATACGGACAGGGATCACTGGCTGACGGCTCAGGAGGCCGTGGATTACGGAATCATAGACAGTGTTGTGACAAACAGATAGTTCAGAAACACCCATTCACAGCTCCTGTGCAGCGGATACGCGCACAGGAGTTGTTGTGTCACTTTATTGAAGGAGTTTACATGGCAAAGCAAAACGGAAGCGGCAGAGTGCGGTGCAGTTTCTGCGGGAGATCCGCGGAACAGGTGCGCAAGCTTTTCTCAGGTGACAACGGCATCTACATCTGCGACGACTGTGTCAATATCTGCGCGAACATCCTCGAGGAGGAGGAGACGGAGAAGGACGAACAGTTCCGCGGAGACATCAATCTGCGGACGCCGAAAGAAATCAAGGCTTTTCTGGACGATTATGTGATCGGGCAGGATGAGGCTAAGAAGGTGCTCGCGGTCTCCGTCTACAACCACTACAAGCGGCTCACGGCGCCGGAGGATGCGGATGTCGAACTGCAGAAATCGAACATTATGATGCTGGGGCCGTCCGGGTCCGGCAAAACCCTGCTCGCGCAGACCCTTGCCCGGATGCTGAACGTCCCGTTTGCCATCGCGGACGCCACGACGCTCACGGAAGCCGGGTATGTCGGCGAGGATGTGGAGAACATTCTCCTGAAGCTGATCCAGGCGGCGGACTATGATATCCGCCGCGCGGAGAAGGGGATTATCTACATCGATGAGATCGACAAGATCGGAAGAAAGTCGGAGAACGCCTCCATCACCCGCGACGTGTCGGGCGAAGGCGTCCAGCAGGCGCTTCTCAAGATCGTCGAGGGGACTGTCGCCTCGGTTCCTCCGCAGGGAGGAAGAAAACATCCGCAGCAGGAGCTGATTCCGATCGATACGACCAATATCCTGTTCATCTGCGGCGGCGCGTTCGTCGGCATGGACAAGATCATCGAGAAGCGGATCGATACGAAGTCAATCGGTTTTGGGGCGGAGATCCGTAAGACGGACCGTGAGAAGCGGACGGATGAGATCCTAAGGCAGGTCATGCCGCAGGATTTCGTGAAGTTCGGCCTCATTCCCGAGCTGATCGGCCGCATCCCGGTCGTCGTGTCCTTAAATGAGCTGGATGAGGAGGCTCTCGTCCGCATCCTGAAAGAGCCGAAGAACTCTCTTGTCCGCCAGTACACGCGGCTTTTCGAAATGGACGGCGTCGACTTATCAATCACGGAAGAGGCTCTTCGCAAAGTTGCGAGGGAATCTCTTGAGAGAAAGACCGGCGCGAGAGGTCTCCGC
>JAFRMI010000010.1 GCA_017430765.1 Lachnospiraceae bacterium
GAAAAAGAGGACCACCGGCCAGCCGGTGGTCCTCATCGTAAGCTATATTACAGTGCCCCTTTTGTCGACCATACGTCCTCAATCCTTGGGTCAAAGGAAGTCGCCATATCCAGTGCTTTTGCAAAGGCCTTGAACCCGCCCTCGATCAGGTGATGGTTGTTCCAGCCATCGAAGTGCTTAAAGTGCAGATTCATTGCAGCGGAGTAGGACACCGCGTAGAAAAAGTCGTGAACCATCTCCGTCGGCATGCCTCCCACCATCGGCGCCGTGAATTTCGCGTCGTAGGAAAAATACGGCCGTCCTGACAGATCTACCGCGCACAGAACCAGAACGTCATCCATCGGAAGTATGGCGCTTCCGTAGCGGCGTATTCCCTTTTTGTCGCCGGCCGCTTCTTTGATCGCGGTGCCGAGAACAATACCGACATCCTCGATCGTGTGGTGCGCGTCGACATGCAGGTCCCCCACCGCCTTCAGCGTGAGATCAAACAGACCGTGGCGCGTAAAACCATCCAGCATATGGTCAAAGAATCCGATGCCGGTATCAATGGAGCTCTTTCCGGTGCCGTCGAGATTCAGGGTCAGTTCGATATCCGTTTCTTTGGTCCTGCGTTTCACCGTTGCAATTCTGGGATCCATACTACCTTCCTCCGTTCATGATCTGAGTCGGGATTGAGACCGAATGGAAGGCAGAAACACACGGGTGTTCCTGCCGGAACGTTCTCAGTTCGACCTGTTTTCCGCGGATTCAATCAGAATGTGACTGTCTCCGGAGCTGCCGTGAAGGAGCTGAATGTCGCTGTCGCGTCCTTCAGATACAGAACCTGTGTGTTGGAATCATTTGCATCGTACATAGCCTTGAGGGATGGATAATTCTCCAGCATATCCACTTTGGGTTCTATGCGGTCATCATTGACCAAAGTTGCGGCGACGCGAAGCCACTCACCGTTTTTGAATGCGCACAGTTCCGCTTTGGGGTTCACCGCGAGCTGTTTGGAGACGTCTTTTACCTTGCCTGTCTGAATGTACAGCTTTCCCTCGAATAGATTGATGGTGCCGAACGGGCGGACTCTCGGCTGGTCACCGTCCACCGTCGCGAGATAATAGGTCTCCGCTTCTTTCATAAATGTGCAGACTCTTTCAATTGCAGTCATGATGTATCTCCTTTCAAAAACATTGTTGTATCCTGTATGATTCAGAATAGCTTTTCTTAATAGTATAGCGGATTTCAATCCCTGAAAAAAGAGCAGGTTTAGAAAAATGGCCGGGCGGTTCCTGCTTCACAGAAAAAATCCCCGTGGTATAATGGGTAAAGCGGTCCGGTTCCGGAAATGATAAGGATTGATGTATATTATTACCTGCCGCAGGAGAGGAATGAACATGACGAAAAAGCAGCTGGCGAAGGAAGTGATCGCGCGCTTGAAAGAGGCGTATCCGCTTGCAGAATGTACACTGAATTATGAAGACGCGTGGCAGCTTCTCGTGAGCGTCCGGCTGGCAGCGCAGTGCACGGATGCGCGTGTGGATATCGTAACGCCTCAGCTTTACGCAAAGTTTCCGACTGTGAAGGCCCTGGCGGAGGCGGATGTAAAGGAAATTGAGGAGATCGTAAAACCCTGCGGCCTCGGCCCAAGCAAAGCACGCGATATCTCCAAATGCATGAAGATACTGGACGAAAAGTATGAAGGAAAAGTGCCTGATACCATGGAGGAACTGCTGTCTCTTCCCGGCGTCGGGAGAAAGAGCGCCAATCTGATTCTGGGAGACGTATTCGGAAAACCCGCGATTGTGACAGACACGCACTGCATCCGCCTGTCCAACCTGATCGGGCTCGTAGACGGGATAAAGGAGCCGGCGAAAGTGGAGAGGGAGCTGCGGAAAATCGTCCCTCCGGAAGAGGGGAATGACCTCTGCCACCGGTTCGTTCATCACGGCCGTGCAGTCTGCATCGCGCGCCGCCCGCAATGCGATGCATGCTGCCTCAGGGATATCTGTAAATTCGGAAAAACAACACGCACGGAATGACGTTTTCAAAAACGGCAGGCGTTCCGCAAAACATTTGGATACAGCACTGTGGAAATTCCATTAAGAAAGCAAAGAGAGAAAAGATGAAATACGGACTTGTATTGGAAGGCGGCGCGATGCGGGGCATGTTTACCGCCGGCGTTCTGGATGTGTTCCTTACGCAGGGAATTGAGCTTGACGGTGTGGTCGGCGTTTCCGCCGGCGCGACATTCGGCTGCAACTATAAGTCGCGGCAGACCGGGCGGGCAATCCGCTACAATAAGGAATATGCCAGGGACTGGAGATACTGCAGCGTTCGTTCCCTGATTCTCACAGGAGATCTTTACGGGGCGGATTTCTGCTACAGGGAGCTGCCGATGGAACTGGATCCGTTTGACGCGGATGCATTTTCAAAGAATCCCATTCCGTTCTATGTCGTTGTGACGGATATGGAGACGGGAAAACCGGTCTATTACAGGTGCAGCACAGGGCTTGATGAAGATCTGCTGTGGATCCGCGGCTCCGCGTCCATGCCCCTTGTATCAAAGCCGGTCTCTGCAGGAGGGAGGCTTCTTCTGGACGGGGGTATTACGGACTCCATCCCGCTGCATTTTATGCAGGGGAGAGGCTTCGAACGGAATATCGTGATTCTGACACAGCCGGAAGGATATACCAAGAAGCAGAGCCGGGCCGGTGTGCTTACGGCGAAAACGCTCGGAAAATACCCCGCTGCAAAACACGCGCTGCTCCGCCGGCCGCATAATTACAATGCGCAGCTGCGATATGTGCAAAAATGTGAGGAAGAAGGAAGCGTTCTTGTGATCCGTCCCCCGGAAAAGCTGCCCATAAACCGCATCTGTCATGACCCGGACGTCCTTCAGGAGACTTATGAGATTGGCAGGGAGGAGGCGGAACGCAATCTTTCCCGTGTGCGGGCTTTTATAGATAGAGAAACAGATAGTTGAAAGGAAATGAAAGATATGTCCGGAAAAGAAATGCCGTCAGTCGACACCTGGCTTGCGGAGGCGAAAGCCGATCCGAATGCCTCTAAAGTCGGTATGTATCTCACACACAATGGGGTCGTCCGTGAAACCGCAAAAGCGGCGGTTCGTTTTGGGGAAACAGATACGAAGCCTGTGACGGGGCTGTATTTTTCGTATGATGCAAAGAAAGCGGAAGATGCGCAAAGAGAAGCACTCGCTATGGAGGGGATCTATTACGTGCGCGTGTGGCTGAACGAGGGGGATCTTCTGCCGGGCGACAGCATCATGCTGGTTCTTGTCGGGGGAGATATTCGCCCCCATACGGTAGATGCCCTGCAGTTCCTCGTCGGAAAGCTGAAGAATGAGTGCGTAGTCGAGAGAGAGAAATACTGAGGCAGCGCTGATTTAATCATCGCTTGCCTATTCGCAGCCGGCGGGTCACATTTTATTATCTTTATGCGGTGATTCTTTTTTTAAAACGTGGGGAGGCCGGGAAGCTGCCTCCCTTCGTTGACTTTTCGTATGGTTGGAACTATAGTTTAAGAAAGTAAAATTACGATGATGTTTGAGAAGGGAAAGTTATGAAGAACTCAAGATTAACAACAGCAGACTTGACCTATATCGGAATGTTCACGGCGATTATAGCGGTGCTGGCGCAGATCAGCATCCCGATGCCTGCGGGAGTGCCGATGACGCTTCAGACATTTGCCGTGCCGCTTGCCGGCGTGGTGCTTGGGAAAAAGCGGGGATTTCTCGCTTCTTTGGTCTATGTACTTCTTGGGGCTGTCGGCGTGCCCGTCTTCGCGGGGTTTACCGGCGGACTGGGAATAGTGCTTGGCATCACGGGAGGCTTCATAGTCTCGTTCCCCATCATGGCCTATCTGGCAGGACTTGGAATGGAAAAATCCGATGAATCTTCGCGGGTGAAGCTTCCGCTTTGGGCGGGACTCATCGCGGGCGCGCTTCTTAACTACGCAATCGGGACGGTGTGGTTTATGGCAGCGGCGGAAGCATCTCTTACAACTGCGCTTATGGGGTGCGTGGTGCCGTTTATCCCGACTGCTGTCATCAAGGTGATCCTGACAGGACTTCTGGGGGTCGTTCTCCGTCAGTCATTGCTGAAAGCGGGTATCCTGAAACCATCCGATCAGGCGGCGTAAGGATATGAGGATCCGGCCGCATCATCTCCTCTGTCTTCAGACATGGGCCAGCAGGGGATACAGCGAAGCGTTTACGGAGAACATGAACCGGATCGCCGCAAAGCTCCGGGAACACCCGGAAGAGCCGGTGACACTGGCAGCCGGAGCGGATGATATCTGTGCCGCCTGTCCGAATCTTCTTGCGGACGGGCGCTGCAGATCGGAAGAGAAGGTGCACAGTTATGATGCGGCAGTTCGCTTTTTGCTGGAAAATGCAGCAACGGATCAACCCGTAAACAGGAATGACCTGCCGCCGCGGCCCTACCGGGAACTGGACTTGCAGGTTCGTGCTTCCTTCGGTATATCACCGGTTCCGGGAATCTGCGGGGACTGCGAGTGGTACGATCTGTGCAGAGAAGTCGCAGGAAAGTAAGAGCTTAATAGTTCTCCAGAAAACTGTGACGGACGCCGCCGGTTTTCCAGCCCGGCATCGTGTCGAGGCAGACGGAGTGAATGCTGTTGAAAATGCTCTGGTCCAGATCCGGCGTCTCCTTCTTCAGCCGGCGGATGAGTTCCTTGATCTCCCGGCGCTTGGAGGCGCCGATGCCGTCTTCACTGTTTTCGATGTTTTCTGTGAAGCGGCACGCGCAGCGGATGAAGTGCAGATCGTTGTAATTGCACCACCGGATGATATCTTTTTCATGGATTTTATAGAGAGGGCGGATGAGTTCCATTCCCTCAAAATTGTCGCTTCGCAGCTTCGGGAGCATAGCGCGGAGCTGCGAGCTGTAGAACATGCTCATGACAGTCGTCTCGATCACATCGTCAAAATGATGGCCCAGCGCAATCTTGTTGCACCCCAGCTCCTTCGCGTGGCTGTAGAGGAAGCCGCGCCGCATCTTCGCGCACAGGTAGCAGGGGCTGCCCCATTCCTGGCTGTAAGCGACGCTGAATATGTTGGAGGGGAGAACTGTGAGGGGGATTTCGAGAATGGATGCATTTTCAAGAATCCGCGCGCGGTTTTCCTCATTGTATCCGGGATCCATCACAAGGAAGACGTTCTCAAATGCCACCTTGCCGTGCCGCGCGACTTCCTGCATGAGCTTGGCCATGAGCATGGAATCCTTGCCGCCGGAGATGCAGACGGCGACGCGGTCGCCTTCGGAAAGCAGTTCATAGCGGCTGACGGCGTCGATAAACGGCTGCCACAGCGAATCGCGGTAGGTCTTGATGATGCTTCGTTCGATCCTCTGGATGCGTGTCAGTTCTTTCGGCATGGTATGTCCCTTCTTCGCACAGGGCAGAAACAGCTGTGAAAGCGGCCCCGGGGATATGAAGATAAACTGCGGGCGGCGGGAGAGGGATCAGAGACTGTCCGGGAATTCTCCCAGGAGGGCAGCGGCTTTCGCATTTCCGCGTTTGGCGGCATAGCGCGCCCACTTAAGGCCTTTCTGCGCGTTCGGCGCTTCTCCGAATGCGCCCTTGAAATACCCTTCCGCCAGTTCCGCAGCGGCTTCGATGCTTCCCCTTGCGGCGGCGTCGATGAGAGCAAACTGACGCTCCTTCGCCGGTGAGAACGCAGGCTCTTCCTGCGAGATGGTTTCGCTTTGGATGACTTCGGCCGTAAAGCCCTGTCCGTCCGCAAAACCCAGAGTTTCAGACTGCCCTTTTATACGAATGATTTCTGCCATATATGTCACCTCATTAAGAAATATAAAGCTGATCTGTTTCCTTACAGATCAAGGTTTTTGCTAAAACAGGTTCCCGCGGCCAACATACCTGATAAAAGGAGAAAGATATGGGAGCAGGAGAGGAACAGCTTAAGAACAGTTCCGCGTATTTTGCCAACAGGGAGTGCCGGTATTATCCGTGCCATGCGGAAGCAAAAGACTGGGAGAACTTTAACTGCCTGTTTTGCTATTGTCCTCTCTATATGCTGCCGGACTGTCCCGGTACGCCTGTAAGGAGAAGACTTCCGTCCGGTAAGGAATACAAGGACTGCACCGGCTGCACCTTCCCGCATCGGCCGGAAAATTATGATGCGGTAAAAGAACATCTGAAAAAAGCGTTCTTTACATGAAGTTTAAGGCTGCAGCTCTCTGGCTTCCAGAATGAATTCCCCGATTACGGGATTGTGGTCCGATGCGCGGAATCCGAGATCCTTCGTCTTTACGGAATTGACAATGATATTGTCGGAGACAATAAACCCGTCGATCACATAATACTGGAAATCGCTCTTATCCCCCGGGAATGTATCGTACGGTTGGTCAAGCGACCGGCAGGTCGGCGTGCTGCTGTCCATGAGAAACAGGAGAAAGTCCTCAAAAAGAGAGGTGTCGATCCGGCCGCATTTCCACGTTCCCTCTTTTTGCGGATACATATCGGTTTTCACATTGCTGAAGGTCTGGTTGAAATCGCCCCCCACAATGATGTAATTGCCCTTGTGCGCCTCCGATTCCAGATAGCCTTTCAGCATATTGGTCTGTGCGAGCTTCCCCTCGCCGCTGTCGTACGCCTCGAGGTGGAGATTGATGAGAACAAGCTCCTTCGAACTGCCCTCCACGGGAAGCCTCTCGACAGTCATGCAGCGCTTGAGATTGGCGGTGCGGACCGGCCATGAGAACGGCACCGGCAGCTGCATGCGGACTGCATCGCTGACGGACAGGCGCGAGAATGTGAGGATTCCGGAGTCGACTTTACCGACGGGAGGAATAGGATAGGGGACAAAGGGAACCTTGAAATTTGCGGCAAATGCACCCGCATAATCCCCCTTCAGTTTCCCGCCGATCCACTTCGTTTCATCGATATGGTGGGAGCGCGCGGAATTGACATCCACCTCCTGCAGCAGAAGAAGATCGGGATCCTCCGCTGTGATTTCTTCCGTGATGTCGGTCAGATTCTGCTCCACGCGGTCTTTGGAGGCCGTCATGACACTGCTTCCGCCGTCCATGAAGAAGTCCGCGTTATCCCCCAAAGCCCCGTATCCGATATTCCATGTCATGACGCGGACAGGCTCTCCGACGGAAAGCGTCCGCTCAGCTTCGCCGGAAACCGTCAGCGGCTCCACTTCGTCCGGGCGGTATTCTGCGACTGTCAGAAAGGCGGCCGCGAGAACCGCCGCTGCAGCTGCAGCAGCAAGGACGACGAGCGCGATTCTAAGCAGTATTCGGACAGGTTTGTTCATAGTTGTTCCTTTTTATGAATGTTGATGGGGACATCAGCCGCTCCGGCTCCTCGCGGATCCTTCCCGGAAGCAGCCGGGCAGCTGATGCATCCCTTTATTACCCATACAGATATTCGATTGGAAATGATGGTTTGTATCAGCCGCTCAGAAGAATCATCCGGCGGTATCAAGCCTCTGCCGTTCCACCAGGTCCGCAAAATACCCGTTCTTCTCAATCAGTTCGTCATAGGTTCCGTCTTCGATAATTTTACCCCCGTCAAGCACAAGAATGCGGTCACAGTGCCGGATGGTACTGAGCCTGTGCGCAATGACAATCCGGGTGCATCCCATGGCATCCAGCGCTTCTGAGACCTGCCTTTGGGTCCTGTTGTCGAGGGCAGAGGTCGCCTCGTCAAAGAACAGGATGTTCGGCTTTGGCGCAATGGCGCGGGCGATCATGATGCGCTGCTTCTGTCCGCCGGAGATACTGCCGCTGCCCTCAGTGATGATCGTGTGCATGCCCATCGGCATCGCGCGGATGTCATCGGCGATACCGGCTTTCTCCGCCGCTTCCCACGCGTCATTAAGTGTAAGGAGCGGTGCCGAGATCACGATATTCGAGTAGATATCACCCTGAAACAGCCCGCCGGACTGCATAACGGTGCCGATCTTCTTTCGAAGCGAGGGAAGATCGAGTGTGTTGATATCTCTCCCGTCATAATAGACAGCTCCCTTTTCGGGCTTTTCGAACCCGAGGAGGAGACGCATGAGAGTGGACTTTCCGCATCCGGTTTTTCCTACGATCGCAACATATTCTCCGGCCCGGACCTTGAGAGACAGGTCATTAAGAATATAGGGCGTCTCTTTGCTGTAACGGAAGAATATGTGTTCCAGCTCAATGTTTCCGCTCAGTTTTGTGACGATTTCCCTTCCTTCCGATGTCTCCGGAACCGTCTTTAAGAACGGCTCCGCCATCTCCAGGATCGGTTTGATCTGCGCCACGGAAAGTGCCGTTCCGGACAGGGTCATAAATGCACCCATAACCATGCCGTACGCCGCCGTAAATGCGAAATAGGACGACTGGTCCACCTGTGCTTTAACGGCAAGATAGTAAAGAACAATCGTCGACACCAGATTGATGGCGGTGGAGATGACGCCGTTGATTTTGATAAACAGCGGCGGGTTGTAAGTCAGCTCGGCACCTTCCGAGTAGAGATTCAGCCATTTGGCAAAGATCCGCTTCTCCGCGCCTGCCAGCTTGATCTTCTGGACACCGGTGATCATGGAATAGCTCATGCCGGACTCTTTTGCCGCAATCTGCATCTGCTTCTTGTTGATACCGATCTGGACGTAAGCGGAGACGATGGAAAATCCCACTGTCAGCAAAATGATCAGAAGAGACGGCACCACGAGAACCGGCGCGAAATGAAAGATCTCTTCGACGTACACGAGCGAAGTCACGGAAGAGAGGCCTGTCGTCATCACCATGCCGAAAAGAAGAGAGCAAAGCTGGTTCACCGACATGGAGCGGCTTTTCAATTCCCCCGCGCTGTACTGACGGAAAAAACTCGCCGG
This sequence comes from Lachnospiraceae bacterium, assembly GCA_017430765.1. The sequence goes on from JAFRMI010000010.1 coordinate 8,864, forward strand.
AAGAGAGATCAGCCGCATCATCATGGATGACTGCACGCCGAGAGAGGTTTTGATCTCGAGCCGCTTCGAGATCAGACCGCTCACGCTTGTTAACAGCTGTGTGGACAGCGAGACACAGACAATACAGATCGCGATCCCGATCAGGGCATCAGTTCGTCCGCTGGCCAGAACAGGTCCCGTGAGTGCCTTGGTGATCCGCGGCATCAGAAGACCGATCAGCGAACAGACCGCCGTGGCAGCGACAAGAAGGATGACATCGCTGGAAGAAAGGCAGCGCTTCAGATAGAGCATAAGATCGGGAATTCCCAGCTCTTTTTGGGGCAGCGGACGATAGAAACAGACGGCTTCATTGTCAAATAGTGCGGCGTGCTTTGCAGTCAGCTTTGTCCTCTTCCCCGTCTCCGGATCTTTGAAATAATACCCGCTGATCTTTCCGGGAAGAAGCGGTGTCGCTATACTGCTTTCTTTGGTGAATGCGAGAATCGGACCGTAGGCATCTTTATACCATCCTTCCGTGAGCTCCACCGTGCGGCGCATGAGGCCGTGCGGACGAAGGCAGTAATCCAGCTGATCCTCGCAGTCCCGGATGTGATCCGGCAGCTCTGCGGTCTGATAATGGTAGTATTTTAATATCTCGTCAATTGCGTTCTTTGTTATAATCCGTTCTTCGCTGATTCGCGCAGCGCCTTTCCGGCCCAGGACGACACCGGCGACTTTTAAGAAGGATTCCTCGAGGAGCAGCTGGTCGGCCCGGCGCCGCTCTTCGATCTGATTTTCAAACCAGCTCACAGCTCTCCTCCTTTCTACTCATTGGCTACCAGGTCGGCATAGGAGCCTCCAAGGCGCATCAGTTCCTCATGGGTTCCTCTCTCAATCACTTTTCCGTGCTCAAGAACGATGATTTCGTCGCAGTCGCGTACGGTGGAGAGGCGGTGTGCGATGACAATGCAGGTGATGCCGCGGTCCTTAATGGCATTTACGACCTCGCCTTCGGTCCGCGCGTCCAGGGCGCTTGTCGCCTCATCGAGAATGATGATGGTCGGATCTTGGGCAAGCACCCGCGCGATTTCCAGTCTCTGCCGCTGCCCGCCGGAGAGATCCCGCCCTCCGGACGTCAGTTTGTGCTGGTACCCGCCGGGGAGTTTTATGATATCCTCATGGAGGTTCGCGTCTCTGGCGGCGAGAATCATCTCAAAGTCCTGTATGGAATCGTCCCACATCTTGATGTTATTGGCGATGGTGTCCTCAAAGAGAATGATATCCTGGTCGACGACGGCCAGCGATCCCACCATCACCTCGCGAGGATATGCGGTCCGCGGCTTTCCGTCAAACAGAATCTCCCCGCTCCAGGGTTTATAGAGACCCGAGACGAGGCGCGAGATAGTGGATTTGCCGCAGCCGGACGCCCCGACAAGGGCAATTCGGTCGCCGGTTTTCATGGACAGGGAGAAATCCTCAATCAGGGGCTTCTCCAGCCGGGAATATCCGAACGTGATGTTTTTCAGTTCGACATTACCGCGCAGTTTCGCGAGATCTTTTACCTCCGGATCCGGGTTGTCGAGGACATATTCATCATCAGGATACTCCATGACGTCGTCGATGCGCTCCATCTGCGTGCGCATCTCCTGAATCGTCTGTCCGGCGCTGATCAGCGTCTGCGCGGGGGACATGAAGGAACTTAAAAATCCCTGGAACATCAGTACGGCGCCGAGGCTGAACTTTCCCTGCATCGTCAGGAAGATTCCCAGGATCAGAACGGCGTAGTTCGCCATCTGCGCTAGGAAGGAAGGAATCATTCCGAGAAACTGATTGGTTTTTGCTGCTTTCACGGACTGCACATTGAGGGATGCCTGGTAACCGGCCCACTTCTGGAAAAAGCCGTTTTCCGCGCCGCTGGCCTTAATGGTTTCAATCATCTCGATGCCGGAAACAGTCGTGGATTCCAGCTTGCCGGCGTCCCGCATCTCAACGCGGGAGATATTGATCCGCTTTTCGGCGATCACGCGGGACAGAATAATATTAAAGAGAAGAGTGACCAGTCCGATCGCGGTCAGGAGAGGACTCTGCCGCAGCATCAGTCCCAGATAGAACACCATCATTACGGTATTGAGAAGGATCGGGGCAAAAGTATTCACCAGGATGCCTGCGATGGAAGCATTCATGCCGGATCTTGACTGAATGTCACCCGCGAGTCTCTGGGAGAAAAACTCCATCGGCATCCGAAGTACCTTCCACATATACGATGTGCTTCCGATGACGGCCATCTTTCCGTTGATCTTCAGGGAATAAATCGTCTGGGCTAAAGACACGACGATCTCCGCCGCGGCGAGCACAAACATGATGGCAATAAACGGGTTCAGCCAGCTGCTGTTGATCCCGGTGAGAAGGCGGTCCATGAAGATTCTGGAGGTGACGGAATTGGCGATGCCGAAGAGGTAGGATACCGCCGTTGTGAGCATGACAAATACGACCGCCGCCCCTGTGCCGACAAGACGTTTTCTGGCGAACTCCAGGGTGCTCCGGCGGCTTCCGCTCGGTTCAAATCTTTCAGAGGGAACCGGGATGAGCGTGACGCCTGTAAAGGCCCTGTCAAATTCATCCCAGGATACCTTGATGCTGCCTCTCGCCGGGTCATTGAGATAGACCCATTTCCCCTTGAATCCGTCAAGGACCACAAAATGGTTCATGTTCCAGTGGATAATGCAGGGAAAACGTCCCTGCTCCACCAGCGCCTCCGGGCTTGCGCGGTAAGCCTCCACGTCAAACCCGTAATGTTCCGCCGCGCGGTAGATGTTGTTCGCTTTGGATCCGTCTCTCGAGACGCCGCAGTCCAGACGGACCTGTTCGAGCGGTACCCACTTGCCGTAGTATGCCATCACCATGGCCAAAGCCGCGGCACCGCATTCCAGTGCCTCAAGCTGCATGATGACAGGGACTTTGGCCACCCCTTTTGTCAGAGTGGGCTTAACGGCTCTGCTTTTTTGTTTTGCTGGGTCGGTTTTGGGATTCATGCCGCATCACCTGCTTTCGAGAAGGAAGCTGATCGGATGGATCCTCTCTGTGATCACTTCCGCATTATACGTGCCGTCCGGCAGCGCGACATCTGCCTGTGCGACGATTCTGCCATACTCATCCTCTCCGACAGAAGAAATAGTATATTCTTTGGAATCAATGCGGACAGGCATCCCCTCTTTAATTGCATCTCCGCCTGATGACAGAATCTGTGCGGAGGAATTGGACACGACAGCCTTGGCGGCTGCTTTTGTCTCCAAAGTGCCCACCGCAGACCAGACAAGCATCCCTGAAAGAAGCAGGATCACGGCGGCGAGAACTGCCCACACGCCGGGATTCGTCACACGGAGATAATCCGTCAGCTGGTCTGGGGAGGAGATCCGGTCTAATGTCTTTTGTCTGAAGATCGTCTGTTCCTGTTCAGCCATTTGTGCACCTTCCTGTTCTTCTGTCAAAAACAGTTCTTTTTAAATACCGGTGTTTTAAGTGCCCGGCATCTGTAGTATTATAACATGGAATTACAAGTTGGAACTGCCAAATTGCGGCAGTAAGAAACAGGAGGAATCATGGGAACAATCAGACGGGCAGAAGACAGAGATATACCCCGCATCCTGGAGCTGCTGATTCAGGTAGAACATGTCCACCATCTGGGAAGACCGGATCTTTTCAAAGGTCCGGAGCCGGCGGTGAAATACACGGCAGAAGAACTCTCCGCGATTATTCACAGCGAGCGGACGCCCGTGTTTGTGTGGACGGATGCACAGGATGAAACAAGGGGCTATGCTTTCTGCGTGATACGGCAGGAAGAGAACAGCAGCTTTCTGACTGATATAAAGACCCTTTATATTGACGACCTGTGTGTGGATGAAGCTTTCCGCGGAAGGCGGATCGGACGCGAAATATTTGATTATGTAAAAACCTTCGCCAAAGAGATCGGGTGCTACAACCTGACACTCAATGTCTGGAGCTGCAATCCCGGAGCAATCGCGTTCTATGAGACATGCGGCCTTATCCCGCAGAAAATCGGGATGGAGATGATCCTCCAGAAAAGGAGCTGCGCGGGGCGGAGCTGTATCTCAGTGGGGGATTGACACCCGCCACTGAGACTGCCCTGAAACCTGCCGCCTGCAGAGGCAGGGGCATCCATTACTGAGAAATATCATTGCATCAATGTCATTAGGAAATGATCAATGATTATCATCATCGGGATCAAGATCGCCGCCCTCGAATTCGCCCATATGCTCCTCGTGATCAAATTCATCCGCGTCAAAGAGATGCGGGTCCGGCCCTCCGGTCATCATGTTCTCTCTCGCGTAAACACGGTTCTCTTTCCGGGAGACCTCGATCAGTTCGGAGAGCTTCTCCTTGACGTCGTGCGGATGCTTGACATTCCTGATGTCGAAATTCCGCATGGCCTGATCCGTGGAGTCCAGATGAATGGTCCCGGTCCCGATCAGTTTCTGCCAGAGATTGCGGGTCATCGTGAGCGATACAATACGGTAGAGACGGACTTCATCTTCCCGGGTGCTGAGTACGCCTTTTTCAACAAACAGGCGGTCTTTGCTCAGTCTGTATTTGGTGAAGGACCACGGCAGCCCGAGAAAATTGCGCTTGCGGTCTTTCCACAGGTATTCGACCTTTGTTTTATCCATAAGTATCTGTCCTCCTTTATCTTTACCATCTTATCGCACTCGCGTATCTTCTGCAATTAGAAACCTCTGACTTTTCTGTGAACCGGTCAGGTGCATTCCCGTCGCAGCACACTCGATTTGACGGCCTTTTTTTGTTCATTTTTTACACAAATCGGCGCTGTTTGTGGACAGGAATCATTGACATGCACGGATTTATCGATTAAAATCGCATATTGTACAGCGATTGCAGCGCGGCAATGACATCTGTGACCGTCATTGCCGCATTTTGTGCTGTATTGGCCATTTTTTTGTACAGCCGGCTGCTGCACCGGAAGAAGGCCGGCTCTCCGTCAATAATTTCACGGGAAGGGAAGCATATGAACCCCAAGACACTCAAGTACATATTGAAGAGAATTGTTCTCGCAATCTTTACCGTGTGGGTTGTCATTACGGTGACATTTTTCATCATGCACGCGGTGCCGGGCGGCCCGTTCGTGGGTGAGAAAGCCGTCAGCCCCGCGGTACAGAAAGCAATGGAGGCCAAATTCGGTCTCGACAAACCGCTCATGGAGCAGTATCTCACCTACCTGACGGACGTGATCCAGTTCAGATTCGGCCCGTCACTTAAGCAGCGCGGCCGGATGGTCATCGATATCATCGGGGACGGATTAAAGACATCCGCGAAACTCGGTGTGATCGCAGCTGTGTTCGCCCTGCTGATCGGCGTCGTGCTCGGCTCCGTCGCGGCTCTTCGGAGAAATACGGTACTGGACCGCCTGATCATGGTTCTGACCACCGCGTTCGTCTCCATGCCCTCGTTCATCATGGGCTCCCTCATGCTGGTTCTCTTTGCGATCAAACTGCATATACTTCCCGCCAACGGGTCGACATCCGCAGGTCTTGTCCTGCCGGTCATCACGCTGATGCTGTCCCCGATGTCCTACATCACCCGTCTGACGCGCTCCTCCATGCTTGACGTTCTCGGGCAGGACTATATCCGGACGGCCAGGGCAAAGGGCGTCTCGCGTATGAAAATTATCTTCGGACATGCGCTTAAGAATGCGCTTATCCCCGTCATCACGTATTTCGGGCCGATGCTTGCGTACATTGTCACGGGCTCTCTCGTTGTCGAGCAGATCTTTGCCGTGCCGGGAATCGGGCGCGCGTTCGTCAGCTCGATCACAAACCGCGACTACACACTCATCATGGGAACGACCATTGTCCTTGCGAGTTTCATCGTGATTATGAATCTCGTCAGCGACATCCTGTACAAGGTGGTCGATCCGCGCATCAATCTCGAGTGACCGGAGGATTTCTATGGACGCGAACAATTTAAAACGCATGAGCGCGCAGTTGAATGTCGATGATTTCCTGCCTGCGAGCGCAGAAGAAAAAGAATATATGGTAAAAATGCGGCCATCTACCACCGCTTTCAAGGATGGTGTACGCCGCCTCAAAAAAAATAAAGTGGCGATGGTGAGTTTCTGGATCATCGTCATCATCACGCTTGCCGCGATCTTTGTGCCGATGTTCTGGCCGTATAAATACGAGGCCATGCTCGGTATGACCCCCGGCAAACCCGTCGATCCCTCCTTCAAGAATCTGCAGCCGTTTGAATATTCGACGACAGAGCTTGGCAGAATCGCGGAAGGGGAGAAGGTCTTCCCGCATATCTTCGGGACGGACGCCAATGGGCGTGACTACTTCATCCGTGTGGTATACGGCACAAGAATCTCTCTCGCGGTCGGTTTCTTCGCGAGCATCATTGTTCTTGTGATCGGCCTGACAGTGGGAGCCATCTCAGGCTATGCCGGCGGCAAAGTGGATATGATTATCATGCGTATTGTGGATATCATATACTCCCTCCCGGATATGCTCATGGTGATTCTGCTTGCGGCGTCTCTGAAGACGACTTTGGAAAAAGCGCTGGAGGGAACGGTACTGGCCAAGATCGGCACCAATATTGTCTCCCTGTTCATAATATTCGCATTGCTCTACTGGGTTTCCATGGCGAGACTTGTCCGGGGACAGATCCTTTCTCTCCGCGAGCAGGAATATGTCCTGGCCGCGCAGGCGGCAGGCGCCAGGGGAGGATGGGTGATCCGGAAGCATCTGATCCCCAACTGCATCTCCGTCATCGTCATTTCGACGGCCCTTCAGATACCGAGCGCGATTTTTACGGAAAGTTATCTGTCGTTCCTCGGCCTCGGCGTCAACGCACCGATGCCGTCCCTCGGCTCCCTGGCGTCCGACGCGCTGAACGGCATCAACTCGTTCCCCTACAGACTGGTTATTCCGGCAATCGTAATCTCACTGATCGTTCTGTCTTTGAACCTCTTCGGAGACGGACTTCGTGACGCTTTCGATCCGAAGCTCAACGGATAAGGGAAGGAGGAGAAGCAGATGGCACTTTTGGAAGTCAAAGATCTTCACACATCTTTCTTTACGGATGCCGGTGAAGTGCGCGCGGTGAACGGCGTCTCGTTTGATCTCGATCACGGAGAAGTTTTAGGTATCGTCGGCGAATCCGGATCCGGCAAGTCGGTGACGGCTTATTCCGTCATGCAGATTCTGGCCGGCGCAGGAAAGATCGTTTCCGGCTCGATCAAACTGGACGGGCAGGAACTTGTCGGAGCAGGGGAAAAAATTATGAAGGATGTGCGCGGGAACCGCGTCTCCATCATTTTCCAGGACCCGATGACATCCCTCAATCCGACCTACACGATCGGGAAGCAGCTGACGGAAGCCATTCTTCTGCACACGGACCGGAATAAGCAGGAGGCGTGGGACCGCGCGGTCGAGATGCTCCGTCTGGTCAACGTCAACGAACCGGAAAAGCGCATGAAGCAGTATCCGTTCGAGTTTTCCGGCGGAATGCGCCAGAGAGTCATGATCGCCATGGCCCTTGCCTGCGAGCCGGATATTCTGATCGCGGACGAGCCGACAACGGCTCTCGACGTGACGATTCAGGCCGGTATTCTGGAGCTGATGAAGGACGTACAGAAGAAGATCGGAATGGCGATCATCATGATTACGCATGACCTTGGCGTCATCGCCCAGCTCTGTGATAAGGTGATTGTCATGTATGCCGGCGGGATCTGTGAACAGGGAACTGCGGACGAGATCTTCTATCACCCCTGCCATGAGTATACGAAGGGGCTCCTCCGCTCCATCCCGACGGCAACGAATTCAGGGAAGAAGCTGGAGCCGATCACCGGAACGCCGATCGACCTGCTCAATATGCCGAAAGGCTGTCCATTCGCCCCGCGCTGTGACGCCGCCATGAAGATCTGTATCCGTGAAAAGGCGGAGAGAATTCATGTGGGCGGAACCCATATGGCGGCGTGCTGGATGAATGTGAAGCCGCAGTGATATCTGCCGCCGTATGTGGAAAGGCGGGCAGAAGAACGCGGAGCAGTCTTAAGATAACCCGGTTGTGAATGTGTTAAAGAAATACGTATAGTGGAGTGATGAATACATTGAATTCGAATCAGCCTCTTATTGAAGTCAGACATCTGAAACAGTACTTTCAGATTAACACCGGTTTTTTCCAGTCAAAACCGCTGAAGGCGGTGGATGACATCTCGTTCTCCATCCGTGAGGGCGAGACGCTGGGTCTGGTCGGGGAGTCCGGCTGCGGAAAAACGACCGCCGGGCGATCCATTCTGCACCTCTACACACCGACCGCCGGTGATGTGATCTACAGAGGAAAGCCGATCAAAACGAAGGCAGACATCGAGGAGTTCCGGACGAAGGCAACCATGGTGTTCCAGGATCCGTACTCTTCGCTTGACCCCAGAATGACAGTGGCGGACATCATCGGCGAGCCGCTGGACGTTCACCATATGTACAGTTCCAAAGAGGAGCGCAGGCAGAAGATTCTTGAACTGATGGATCACGTCGGCCTCAACTCGGAGCACGCGGCAAGATATGCCCATGAGTTTTCCGGCGGACAGAGACAGCGCGTGGGAATTGCCAGATCTCTCGCGGTAAATCCGGATTTCATCGTCTGCGACGAGCCGGTCTCCGCACTCGACGTGTCGATTCAGGCCCAGGTGATCAATATGTTCGATGAGCTCCAGGATGAACTGAATCTGACATACCTCTTTATTGCTCATGACCTTCTCGTCGTGCGCCACATCTCGGACCGCATCGCCGTTATGTATCTCGGCCGTATGGTTGAGCTCGCGGATGCGGATGAGATCTACATGAGGCCCCTTCACCCGTATACAAAAGCTCTGATGTCGGCGGTGCCGGTGCCGGATCCGAAGACGGCGCGCGCAAATAAGCGCGTGGAGCTCTCCGGAGAGATCCCGAGCCCCTTAAATGCGCCTCCGGGATGCCCGTTCCACACGCGCTGCCCCTATGCGTCGGAGGTGTGCAGGGAGGCAATGCCGGCGTTTGAAGAGGTGGAGAAAGACCGCTTCGTCGCCTGCCACCGTGTCAGGGAGATTAACTGATATCTTAAGGGAACTGTGAAAAGGGCATATGATCCTTTGATCTGCGGGAACAGCAGATGGTTTTCCGGATCATAGCGGATGTTCAAAGATTATCCGGAGCGAAAGGCGGACCGGTATACAGGCTGCCGGTGCTGCATTTGCTTCTGATGATACAGCAGCGGGCGGTTTTCTGCCCGGAGCAAATGATATAAGTAGCAGAAAGGAGCACACAATGAAAATGAAAAAGATTCTTGCACTCCTCCTCACAGGTGTGATGGTCGCGAGCCTCGGCGCATGCGGCGATTCCGCATCTTCCGGAGACGCGACAGCCGCATCGGTCGCAGTGGATGCAGTCGAATCTGCAGCTGAAGGAACGGAAGAGGCTGCTGAAGAAGCAGCGGAAGCTCCGGCTGAAGAAGCTGCAGAGGTGCCGGAAGGCGCGGCGGACGGTCTGAATGTCTGCCTGGCTTCCGAGCCTGCGACCCTTGATCCCGCACTCAACAGCGCGGTGGACGGCGCGACGATGCTTGCGCACCTGTTCTCCGGTCTCGCAAAGTGGTCCCAGAAAGAGGACGGTACTCTCGAACTGGTCCCTGACGCGGCGGAAGAGCTGACAGAAGGCGTTGTCGGTGATGACGGCAAGGTCACCTATACCTATAAGCTCCGCGACGGCCTCACATGGTCCGACGGTCAGCCTGTGACCGCGAATGACTTTGTGTTTGCATGGAACCGCGCGGCGAGCGTTGCACTCGCGGCTGACTACGGCTATATGTTTGAGGTCGTTGACGGTTATGCGGACATCTGGGATCTGGATGAGGAAGGCAATCCGAAGAATCCGGACGCGAAGCTCAATGTCACGGCAGTCGATGACAAGACGCTTGAGGTCGTAATCTCCAACGCGATTTCTTACTGGAACGAGCTGCTTGCGTTCCCGACCTACTTCCCGGTCCGAGAAGATGTTGTTTCCAACGAATCCTGGGCTACAGATCCCAAGACCTATGTGAACAACGGCGCCTATGTCATGTCCGACTGGGCACACAACTCCCTGATCACGCTCGTCAAGAATGAGAACTATGTGGATGCCGATACGATCACGATGCCGGCCATCAACTTCTATCTCTCCGACGACGCCAACAACATGCTGACCAACTTCAAGAACGGCGACTGGAAGCTCATCGACGATGTCCCGACCAATGAAATCGCCGCTCTTAAGGAGGAGTATCCGGACAACTTCCGCGTTGAAGGCCAGATCGGCACCTACTATGTCTGCTGGAACGTCAACGAGGAGATCCTTCCCGCTGACAGTGATCTCACCGGCACAGAGGCGGAGCATGCCAAGGAAGAGATCCGCAACGCGATCTCCCTGATTTTTGACCGCAATTATATTGTCAACGATATCGCACAGGGCGGCCAGGTTCCGGCTTCCTCCTTCGTCGCGATGGGTATGACGGATGCTGACGGATCCGAGTTCTACAAGAACGCCGGTGACAATGCGGATTTCGACGGCTATTATAATGTCGCCGCGGATGCGCTGGAGTCCAACTTTGCGGCTGCCATGGAAGTTCTGAAGAAGTACTATGAGTTCGACGAGAGCACACAGATGTTCACAAACTTCCCGACAATGACCTACCTCTACAATACTTCTGAAGGCCACAAGGCGATCGGCGAGTATCTGCAGAGCGCCCTCGCGAGCATCGGCATCACGATGAACCTTGAGAACCAGGAGTGGAACACCTTCCTTGAGACCCGTAAGAACGGTGACTACAGCATCGCCCGGAACGGATGGCTCGCGGACTACAACGATCCGATCTGCTTCCTTGACATGTGGACCACCGCGTCCGGCAACAATGACGTCCAGTTCGGCAAGGGCGCCAATAAGGATGTCCACGCATACAGCCTTGACCTGACAGATCTCGGCTATGACACCAAGGTCGAGGACGGCACATGGGCAGAGACCTATGATGTTCTCATCTCGGATATCAAGAGCTGCACGGATCAGGAGACAAGATACGCGCTGATGCACAAGGCAGAGGATCTCCTCATGAGCACCGGCTGCATCTGCCCGATCTATTTCTACACGGATCTCTACATGATCGACGATACACTGCAGGGTTACTTCTCTAACCCGCTCGGCTACAAGTACTTCATGTACAGCCATTATTAAAGAGCAGGCAGTTACAGGAGAAACAAAAAGTGTTCCCGGTTAAAATGCGGTTCATAATAGGAAATTCAGCATCGAGCTGATTTGAACCGTCATTCTTCAACCGGGAACAGCGGAAAACGGCTTCATGGGAGCAGAAACGCTTCTGTGAAGCCTCTTTTTATTCCTCTTCGACATACCACGCTGCCCGTAAGATGCGCTATCAGACCGGGGGCTTTTTTTGAGATGCATTTTCGTGTATCATAGCTGTATGAAAGAAGAATGAAAGACAAAGAGATATATCATATGATTGAGATCAGTCAATTGAAAGTCAGGTGCGGCAGCGGACCGGAAGCGGTTGAGGAGAAGATCCGAAGGACGCTCCGCCTGAAAGCGGAGGATGAATTCTTCTGGGAAATAAGCCGTCACTCAGTCGATGCCCGGAAAAAGCCGGAACTTAGCGATGTCTATACTGTGCGGGTTTCTCTTTGTGCAGCGGGAACAGGAGCCGCAAAAAAGCGTGATCACGGGCACGGATTGTCAGATAAAAGCGGACGCCTCACAGCCCGGAAAGCAGGGAACTTTAGAACAGACGGTTTAAGAACAGCCGAACAGGGCATAAAAGAGTCTTCTATAGCGGAGGAGAGAGAGGCGCAGCTCGTTCGAAAATGCAGGAATCAGAATATTCGTATCGCGGAAGATACGGCATATGTGTTTCCGGAGACGGAACCGGGAGCGCGGCGCCTTTTACACCGTCCGGTGGTGGTCGGCAGCGGGCCGGCGGGACTGTTCTGTGCCCTCATGCTCTCGAGGGGCGGCTACCGCCCGATTCTCATTGAGAGAGGGAAACCGATGGAGGAGCGGATCCGGGATGTGGCTGCATTTTTTGAGACCGGAAAACTCAATCCTTCTTCCAACGTGCAGTTTGGGGAGGGAGGAGCCGGGACATTCTCGGACGGGAAACTGACGACGGGTGTGAAAGACCGGTCGGGGAGGATCCGTTTCGTGCTGCGGACATTTGCGGACGCCGGCGCGCCGGAGGAAATCCTTTATGAAAATCTGCCGCACATCGGAACGGACCGCCTTACAGGAGTGGTGGTGTCTTTGCGGGAGGAAATCAGGAGTCTGGGAGGAGATGTGCGGTTTTCCTCGCTTGTAACGGACATCGTGAGCAGGGAAGGAAACGTGACGGCCATCAGGGTGATGGGTCCGGAAGGATCAGAGTACGAGTTAGAGACGGAGACGGTCGTTCTTGCCCCGGGACACAGCGCGCGTGACACGATCCGCATGCTTTATGAACATGGTGTCAAAATCCAGCAGAAGAATTTTGCGGTCGGTTTCCGCGTGTCCCATCCACAGAGCCTCATCAATGACGCGCAGTACGGAGTATCATCATCGGAAGATATGGAGAGGCTTTCTCTTGCGCCGGCCAGTTATAAGCTGACGGCGAAAGCCTCTGACGGAAGAGGCGTCTACAGCTTCTGTATGTGTCCGGGCGGGTACGTTGTCAACGCTTCCTCGGAGGCCGGCGGACTTGTGGTCAATGGGATGAGTGATTTCGCGAGGGACAGCGCGAGGGCGAACAGCGCCATTGTCATGGCGGTCTCGGAGGACGATTTCGGATCACCGCATCCGCTTGCGGGTCTGTCTTATCAGGAGAAGCTGGAGAGGAGAGCGTACAGGGTTGCGGACGGGCGGATTCCTGTTGAAAGTTACGAAGACTTTCGGAACAAAACGGCAGGATACGACGGTAAAGGCGGAGAGATACTTCTGCGGACAGATGATACGAAACACAGTGGTTTGACTTTGGCGGATGACGGGAGAGATACAGACGAACAAATTAATAACGGCGGGGAAGATCAAGTGCGGCCGCTTACAAAAGAAGAGAGGTGTGCGCTGTGCATCCGCGGTGAGGCGGCGTATGCGCCTCTGCATACCTTACTGCCGGGAAAGCTTACGAAAGCATTTACCCAGGGAATGGAGCGTTTTGATCATGTGATTCCCGGTTTTGCGGGAGATGCGGCATACGTGATGGGCCTCGAGAGCCGCACATCCTCCCCGGTCCGGATTCTTCGGGACGGGGGATGCGAGTCTTCGCTTAAAGGACTGTATCCGTGCGGGGAAGGAGCCGGATATGCCGGCGGAATTATGTCTGCGGCGGTCGACGGGATCCGCGTCGCGGAGGTGATCGCACGAAATTTCAGTCCTCCCTGTGACGATTCGGACAGGAGTGCCGTATATTGATGAAAAGGAGTCTGCCCTTATGGACGAATTGAAACGGCTTAACAGAAGAACGGTTTTTAACGGCAGGGCGATCGATTTCTGCAAGGATACGATGCGCCTGCCGGACGGCAGGATTGAGGAGTGGGATTTTATCCATCACAAAAAAGGCGGAGGGGCGTGTGTGGTTCCGGTGCTGCCGGATGGACGCATTTTACTGATCCGGCAAATGCGGCCGGCCATCGACCGCGAGACACTTGAGCTACCCGCCGGGGCGAGAGACCCCATAGGGACGGACGGGGACGGAAAAACGATCTATGAGGATACGAAGGTGACGGCTTTGCGTGAACTCCGCGAGGAGACAGGTTACGGGGCGGAGACGGTCACGAAACTGTTCTCTATTAAGACGGCTGTCGCATTCTTCGATGAGTTCACGGATGTCTATCTTGCGGAGAATGTGCAGCTTATGGGACAGCAGTATCTTGACGAGGCGGAAGCCATCCGGGTGGTGTCCTGCGATATGAAGGATCTTCTTTGCAGAATTTATGCGGGGGAGATAGAAGACGCGAAGACAGTGGCCGGAATTCTCGCATACGCCTGGTATGCGGAACACAGGCCGGAGACTGCCTGCTGATAAGAACAAAAGGAGATAAATCGGAAAATGCAAGCAAACAAAGAACAGAAAGCTGACCGCAACCGGATTATTGTCAGAACCAGTCTGATCGGGATCGGGGCGAATGTCCTGCTGGCCGCATTTAAGGCGGCTGTCGGAGTGATCACCAACTCCATCGCCGTCACCCTTGATTCTGTCAACAATCTGTCGGACGCCCTGTCCTCTCTTATAACAATCGCCGGCGCCCGGCTCGCCAGCCGCAATCCGGATAAAAAGCACCCGCTGGGGCACGGACGGGTGGAATATCTGAGCGCCATGATCGTATCGGCGATTGTTCTCTATGCGGGCCTGACTTCCCTCGTTACGTCAGTAAAAAAGATTATTCACCCGGAGACAGCCAGTTACGGCCGCATTTCCCTGCTGATTATTGCCGTCGCAGTGGCTGTCAAGCTCCTGCTGGGAAGATATGTGAAAAAGAAGGGGGAAGATGTCGGGTCCGGTGCACTCATTGCCTCCGGAAAGGATGCCATGTTCGATGCGGTGATCTCCCTGTCCGTTCTTCTCTCCGCGATCCTCTATATCATTGCGGGAATTTCGGCGGAGGCATATGTGGGAGTTCTGATTTCCATCATGATCATTAAAGCGGGAATTGAGATGATGCTGGAAACATACGATGATATTCTCGGAAAACGGGCTGACGAAGATGTCAGCCGGACAATTAAGAAGATTCTCAATGAGGAGCCGGAGGTGCTGGGTGCCTACGATCTTTTCCTCAACAATTACGGTCCGGACAGGAATTATGGGTCTGTCCATCTGGAACTGCCGGACACCATGACGGTCGCGGAAGTGGATGAGCTTACGAGAAGAGTGGAAGCCAGGGTTTATTATGAAACCGGTGTGATTCTGACCGGAGTTGGCGTCTACGCCTATAATACGAAGGACGATGAGGCGGCGCGGATCCGGAACGATATTCAAAATAAAGTCCTTGCGCACGACTGGGCGCTGCAGATCCACGGGTTTAACGTGGATACGGCAAACAGAAAAATGCGGTTTGATGTAGTGATGAGCTTTGATATTAATCCGAAGGAAGGACTTGAAATCCTGATGCGGCAGATCCGGGAGGCCTATCCGGACTACGAGATTATGATCACGCCGGATCTGGATCTGACAGATTGACCCGCGTGAACTGTTTTTGCGGGAATCATTGAGTGACGGCACGGAAGAAGGATACAAAACGGCAGAGATAAGTGTAATAGTGACGATAAATATTTCCTGCCGACTGTGAAAAATATGCGATTTACACAAAAAATAAATTGCTAAGACGCATAAAAAAGCATACAATGAGGAATGGAAAATGGCCGGATCTCCGGCAGCTCATTATGTATCACACAGGAGGAAACAGTTTATGGCAGCCAGAATCGTTCTTAATAACATTTCCTATCATGGCAAGGGTGCGATCGCTGAAATCGTTCCGGAACTTCAAAGAGGAGGTTATAAGCACATATTTGTCGCTACCGACCCGGATCTTGTCAAGTTCGGAGTCTCCGCGAAAGTGACGGACCTTTTGGATGAGGCCGGAATTTCCTATACAGTTTATTCCAACATTAAGCCAAACCCGACGATCGAGAATGTCCAGTCCGGAGTCAAGGCGTTCAGAGAGTGCGGAGCGGACGCAATCGTGGCGATCGGCGGAGGATCCGCGATGGATACCGCTAAGGCGATCGGCATCATTATCACCAACCCGGAATTTGAGGATGTCCGCTCCCTCGAGGGCGTTGCTCCGACCAAGAATCATGCCGTTCCGACAATCGCTGTCGCGACGACAGCCGGTACAGCGGCAGAGGTCACGATCAACTATGTCATAACTGATGTCGAGAAGAAGAGAAAGTTCGTCTGCGTGGACACGAACGATATCCCGCCGATCGCGGTTATCGATCCGGATATGATGTCCTCCATGCCTAAGGGACTGACAGCGTCCACAGGAATGGACGCACTGACCCATGCGATCGAGGGCTACACAACAAGAGGAGCCTGGGAGCTTACCGATATGCTTCATCTGGAGGCGATTAAGATGATCGCGCAGAACCTGCGCGCGGCTGTCAATAATGAGCCGGAAGGCCGCAGAATGATGGCGATGGCGCAGTATATTGCAGGAATGGGCTTCTCCAATGTCGGTCTCGGAATCGATCACTCGATGGCGCACACCCTTTCCGCTTATTATGACACACCGCATGGCGTCGCCTGCGCGATGTTCCTGCCGATCTCCATGGAATTCAACCGCGATTACACGGGCGAGAAGTACAGGGAAATCGCCAGGGTGTTCGGCGTCAAGGGCGTTGATGAGATGAGCCAGGAGGAGTACCGCACAGCGGCGATTGAAGCTGTCAAGCAGCTTTCCATCGATGTCGGAATTCCGGAGAAAAATGAGAAGATCCGTGAAGAGGATCTCAGCCAGCTCGCGGACGATGCACTCGCGGATGCCTGCTATCCGGGCAACCCGAGAGAAGCGACCAAGGAACAGGTCATTGAGATGTTCCGGAAGCTTATGTAAGAACATGTAAAGAAACAGAAAGGAGAGACGGGATTCCCGGTCTCTCCTTTTTTGATGTCGAACAGATAATATCTCGGAATAGCCGAAGTCCGTTTGCGGGCTTTATTCGTCAGTCTTCAAAAAGAACGGTGGAGAAATAGCGCTCCGCCGTGTCGGGCAGAACCGTGACGACTGTCCTGCCTTCTCCGAGGGTCTCCGCGAGGCGGAGAGCTGCCGCGACGTTGGTGCCGCTTGAGATGCCGCACATAATTCCTTCTTTGCGGGCGAGGTCTCTCGCTGTATTGATCGCTTCCTCATCGGAGACGATATAGATTCTTTGATAGATGTTCTGGTTTAAGATCGGCGGAATGATGCCGTCCCCGATGCCCATCTGCTGGTGCGTGCCGATGTCGCCGCCGGAGAGAATGGCCGCATTTTCCGGCTCGACGGCCCAGATCTGGATATCCGGAAACTGGTTTCTGAGCGTCTCGCCGATGCCGGTGATCGTTCCGCCCGTTCCGATGCCGGAGCAGAACCCGTGGATCGGTCCCGCCACCTGTTCCATAATCTCAAGTGCCGTGTGATTCTTGTGCGTCATGGTGTTGTCCGAATTGGCGAACTGCTGAGGGACAAAGACGCGCGGATCGTCGCGCTCCATCTGAAGGGCCATGTCAAGACAGGCCGCGATGCATTTGCCGATGTCACCGTCGTCGTGGACCAGGATCACCTCGGCGCCGTAGTGTTTCATCAGTTTCTGCCGTTCCTCGCTGACGGAGTCCGGCATGATGATCCGGACCCGGTAACCGCGGACGGCACCCACGAGCGAGAGCCCGATGCCCTGGTTGCCGCTCGTCGGTTCCACGATGATCGAATCCTTATTGATTCTGCCCGCTTTTTCCGCCATGAGAATCATGTTATAGGCGGTCCGCGTCTTGATGGACCCTCCGACATTGAGACCTTCAAATTTAACAAGGACTTCCGCAGAACCGGGCTTTGTCATATGGTTCAGCCGGATAATTGGGGTGTGCCCCAATGCATCCAGAATGGTATTGCAAATCATAATAAACCTC
>JAFRMI010000011.1 GCA_017430765.1 Lachnospiraceae bacterium
CCGTATGTCGGATCTCCCCATGACGGGTCCACATACGTGTAGGTTCCGTCGATCCGGACAAGATTCCAGGCGTGTCCTTCTCCTGTATCCGTGATGTGACCCTCAACGTACCCGCACCAGACGCCTGCCTTGTCCAGCAGATACTTAAAGGCTCTCGCATAACCGGCGCAGACCGACATATGATTGATAAAGACACTCTGAATATTCTGGTTCTGCTCACTGTCAAGACTGTAATCTGTATGGAAGATGATATACTCGTAAGCCGCTTTCACCTTCTCATATTCCGAAGCTCCCTCCGGCAGTGAGGCGAGGTACTCTTCCGCTGCCGCATTAATCTTCGCGGCTGCGTCATCAATCGCATCCTCCGGAATATTGAAGTCCAGCGAGATCTGCCAGATTCCGAGAGACTCGAATCCGTTCATACCGGCGGATCCCGTGAGCCAGAAGAATTCCGGGTGATCCGTCATGACTGCCGTCAGTGCCTGCCGGATATGCTCTGTGTCCCTCGCCCTTATAGGAAATACAGCCCTTCTGTCCGCAATCCCCGTATAAAGCTGTCCGTACACTTCCTGCACATCCTCTGTGAGCTGGTCATAAATAAAACCACTCAGGTCCCCGGTTCGTTCGACCGGAAAGCCGAAGAGGTCCGTAGCCTGTTTCTCGGCTGTATTTTCTTCACTCACTGCATCGCCGGCAGCAGACTCTGCCTGTTCTTCCTGTACAACGGCGTCCCGGGATTCCGTCCCTCCTTCGTCCCGGTCACCTGACACTGCCTCCTGTTCCGCATCACTTGCTGCATTCGGTTCCGACAGCTCTGAATCAGAGAGGATCTCTTCGATTCGTTCGGTAACCGCCTCCTGAACATCGGAAAAAGAACGGCCGCACCCTGTCAGCGCAGCCGTCATTGTACACAATAAAAGCAAAGCGGCAATCCGTCTTCTCATCTGCCTCCTTCAAGCTCACCACATAGAGCCGGTTTTAAACGATCCTGCTTAATAATATCCAGGCAGTTTTCTGCTCCGCAGTGCTTTCCGCCTGTATTGCCGGGTCAGGAATAACCGGGCCGTTTCTTACTTCGCAGCAGTTTCAGTCTCCTCCAGCGTATCCGGATCAAGCTGCTTCCCGTCCTTCCAGATTCTCGCAAGATCATAGAAGTCGCGCGCTTCCTCGTCAAAGATATGGACCACGACGCCCTTGAAGTCAATGAGCGTCCAGTTGGCATTCCGGTGTCCTTCGACGTGATCTACCTGAAAGCCGGCTTTCTCCGCAAACTCCTGCACGCTCTCCACCATCGCATCCGTCTGGCTCGCGTTGGTGCCGTTCGCGATCACGAAGTAGTCCGCAAGCGGTGAGATCTCGTCAATCTCGATCACCTGGATATGCTCCGCTTTTTTGCTCTCAAGTGCCCGAACAACCGTTTTCACCAATTCCATGCTCTCGATTTTTTCCATATTGGATCCTTTCCTGTAAATGATCAGATAGCCTGAAGTGTAAGTGTCCTGTATTCGTCTGTTGATTTGTGCGTTATGTATTGTAAGTGCTCTGCGTTCAAGCTGATGTCCCGCGCGTTTAAACGTCCTGTGATCAGCTGCTGCTTCTTGCGTCATGGATTTCCTTGTAATAGCCGTACGCATCCTGTGAGTAGGAATCGATCCGGCCTTTTTTTGTGCTCAGGTAATTCAGCATATCATCGAGAATCAGATAGCAGCATTCATCCAGATCGGCAAATGCAGCCAGCCGGATCTCCGGCAGTCTTCTCGATTTATCTCTTCTCGGCTCGATATAATCCGCGATGAATACAATCTGCTCGAGCCTTGTCATTCCGGGCTTCCCGGTCGTATGATACCGGATGGCATTCAGTATCTCCTCATCCCGGATATCATACTTTGTTCTGGCAATATAGGCCCCGACTTTACTGTGCAGAAGAAACGGATTCTCCTTCTCCACATCCGTAACGGGGATATTGTTCTTTTCACAGATTTTGAATTTCTTGCTGTCCGGGATGCATTTTGCACAGTCGTGGAGGAGACCTGCGATCTCCGCTTTCCGTATATCCTCACCGTGTGCCATCGCGAGTGCGGCGCTTGTAAACCGGACGCCCTGTGTGTGATAAAACCGATCGTCGTCGATATACTTGTGAAGCCGTTTATTCATGTGCTCCAGATCCGGTCCATGTCCTGCCATAGATGATCGTATATTCCTCCTGGTACAAGCCGCTGTCTTTGTATCTGTTACTTTTCTTAGTTACTGTGTAAACCTGTCTGTGCCGTAAGGCTCAGTGTGGATACAGCCCCTGAACATACCTGTGTCAACACGGTTTGGAAAGCAGAGGACTGTTCGCGCGGTTAATTGAGATAAATGCCGTTTTCCCTTATATAATGCTCGACGGAAGACCGCAGGTAATATCTAACGGGATGGCCGCTGCGAACCCACTCCCGGATCTCGCTTGACGAGACGTCCATATTCTCCGTGTCAAGCTTTTCGATCCGCGCGTGATACTTATCCCGGATTTCCTGCATCTTTGCCTCAAGGCGTTCATCCTCGATGTGACCCCGCGTCGCGACGACAAGCGTGCAGGCCGCGCTGATCCGCTCCGGTTTCATCCACGTGTCGAAATCGAAAAGCGAGTCGGCGCCGATGATAAAGAAAATCTCGTCCTCCGGGTGCTCCGCAAGCATTCCTTCCAGGGTCCGGTAGGTGTAGGTGTAGCCGTCAGCGTTCATTTCACGGAGGCTCAGTTCGAAATGAGGATTGCCTTCAATCGCGAGGCGAACCATCTCCGTGCGCTCCTCGTCACTTGCGCGTCCCTCGCGGTGACGCTTGTGCGGAGGATTTCCCGCCGGCATGTACAGCACCTTGTCGAGGGAAAACATATACCAGGCACTTTCCCCCAGAATCAGGTGCGCGATATGAATGGGGTCAAATGTCCCTCCCATAATACCGATTCGCATAAATTACCGTCTCCTGATGTTGTCGCGGCGAAGATGATCTCCGCCTCCGCGGTGTCGAACTGCAGGCCTGCCTCAACAGCTGCAGTATTTCTCAGCAGGCCGACTTACGGCAGAATGATTCTTCTTTTGTCATCTTTTCCCGGCCGGTAGAGGACGATCTTCTTCCCGATCACCTGCACAACAGCGGCCTGTGTGTGCTGCGCGATCGCATCCGCGATCTCGCGCGGGTCATCGTCACAGTTCTTCTGGACGCCGAGTTTGATCAGTTCCCTCGCCGCGAGGGCCTGCTCCACATTCTTCAGATTCTCATCCGTAAGCGAAGCCTTTCCAATATACTGCACCGGGTCCATCGTCATCGCGAGGCTTTTGAGATATGCCCGCTGCTTACTCGTCAGATTCATCGGAGGCCACCTCGTCGTAATAGAATTCAAATACATGCCCGTACATCCGGACGCTGCCGCCGTCACGGATTCCCGCCGCGCGCAGCTCGTCGTTAATGCCGGACCGCTTCATAAACTGCGTAAAATAGAGATACCCCTTCTCGGAATCGAGATTCGTATAACTCAGCATCCGTTCGATCTTCGGTCCCTCGACGACGAAAACCGTCTCGCCGTCCCGGTCCGTCTCCTCCGTGATGGAATACGGAAGATCCGACTGCGAAATGAGATCCTCGGGGAAATACTCCTGTTCATAGTATAACTGCTTGGGCGCTGTGGTATCAAGAAGTTTCCTGACATCTTCCAGAAGCGTCCGCACGCCCTCACCGGTCGCTGCAGAGATCTGATAGACCGCATATCCCTGCGGCTCAAACTCCGCCTTAATGCGCCCGATCGGGTCGTCGTCCGCGTAGACCGCCACATCCGCCTTATTGGCCGCGATGAGAATCGGCTTCTCCATGATGGCGGCATTGAACTTTTTCAGTTCCTCGTGAATGGCATAGATATCCTCCACGGGATCCCTTCCGTCAAAAGAAGCGGCGTCCACAAGATGGATCAGCACGCGCGTGCGCTCGATGTGCCGCAAAAACCGGTGACCGAGACCGACTCCCTCGGAAGCGCCCTCGATGAGACCGGGCATATCGGCGATGACGAACCCCCTGCCGTCCCCGAGATCCACCACGCCCAGATTGGGGTCGATCGTCGTGAACGGGTAACTGGCAATCTTCGGGTCCGCATTCGTCACGCGGGAAAGGAAAGTCGATTTCCCGGCGTTCGGAAAGCCGACGAGTCCCACATCCGCCACGAGCTTCAGCTCCAGCGTACAGTCAAGTTCCATCGCCGGTTTGCCGGGTTCCGCGTACTGCGGGGCCTGGTGCGTGGGCGTGGCAAAATTCATATTTCCCCGTCCGCCGCGGCCGCCTTTTAAGATCACCTGCCGGAGGTTGTCCCCGGACATATCGGCGATGATCTTGCCGGAATGCTCCTCGCGGAGAATCGTGCCCTCCGGGACTTTGAGAACGATGTCCTTCCCGTTTTTCCCGTGGCAGCGCTTCTTCCCGCCCTGTTCGCCGTCCTCGGCCTTAAAATGATAGCGGTGTTTATAGATGAACAGCGTATTCATTGCCTTGTCCACCTCAAAGACAACGTCGCCGCCGCGGCCGCCGTCACCGCCGTCCGGTCCCCCCGCGGGGACATACTTCTCCCTGCGGAAACTGACGTGTCCGTCTCCGCCTTTGCCGGATTTTATATGAATTCTCGCATAATCAAGAAAAGCCATCTTTCATTTCCTCATTCTGAACGCAAGGAGGGAATTCCGGGGAATTTCCTGTTCGATAAAGAAAGGGCTCCGGATCACAATGATTCGAAGCCCGAAATCTGCCTTATATCCCGCTTACGCCTCGTCGACCAGTTCGATCGAGCACTGCTTGCGGTCTCTGCCAAGTCTTGTGTAGCGAACAATGCCGTCCGCCTTCGCGTACAGCGTATCGTCGCCGCCCTTCCCTACGTTAGCGCCCGGATGAATGTGTGTTCCGCGCTGTCTGTAGAGGATGTTGCCGGCTTTTACGAACTGACCGTCCGCTCTCTTGGCGCCAAGTCTCTTAGCCTCGGAATCGCGTCCGTTCTTCGTGGAACCGACACCTTTCTTGTGGGCGAAGAGCTGAAGATTCATATTCAGCATGACTTAAACCTCCTCGAAAAGTAATGTTAAAAAGTGTCCGCCGTCTTCGGCATCCGTAATTTCCGCGATCTGTGAAAGACCGAGAATCATCGATTCCATAAGGAGACATGCTTCGTCTTTCATACCGCCCGGAAATGAGCACTGAAGGAAACCTTCCTCAACCTGAGCCGACACCTCCGTGTCCGTCAGCTGCTCAATGGAATTCAGCGTGTTCTCCGCAAGAACGGAAACCGCCGCACACAGAATGTCCTCTCCGGTCGCCGCATATTCCGCATGCCCTTCCACTAGGTACCCCGCGTAGGAATCGCCGTGCCGATAGATCGTCGCTGTGATCATAATTAACCGTTGATCTTTGTGATCCGCACAACCGTATACTGCTGTCTGTGGCCGTTTTTCTTATGATAACCGGACTTCGGCTTATACTTGTATACGATCACTTTTCTCTCTTTGCCGTTGCGGATGACGTCTGCCTCGACAGTCGCTTCCTTCACAGCATCGCCGAACTTCAGTTCCTCTCCGCCGACAGCGAGAACGCTGTCGAAAGTGACCTTCTCGCCCGCTTCCACGCCGAGCTTTTCGACACGAACGATATCACCTTCAGAGACCCTGTACTGCTTTCCGCCGGTAGCAATCACTGCATACATGATTCTTTACCTCCTTCTTCACAATACTCGCCGGATACGGCGGCTCCCGAAATGGGCGCACTTTCAGCCTCTCCGTGCGGCACACTCGAATATACTATCACACTGAAAGCACTTCCGCAAGTGGTTTTTGCTGTTTTTGCCGAATGATTTCCATGATTCCAAGGGGAGTGAGGTCCACGGCCTCGCACTTGACCCGGTCGCGCCGCAAAAGCTTCTTCATGACATTGAAAAGCTCTTCCTTATGCTCCTCCCGCTCGATTTTCAGGAAGTCCACAAGGATGATGCCGGACAGATTGCGGAGCCGCAGCTGCCGCGCCAGCTCCTCCGCCGCCACAAGATTCACCGCCCGGTATGTCTCTTCCGGAATACGCCCCCTCGCGCATTTTCCGGTATTGACATCCACACTCACAAACGCTTCTGTCTGTTCGATCACAAGAAATGCGCCGTTTTTCAGCCACACCACCCTCCGGGACAGCCTGTCGAGAAGATGCGGCAGGTTATACGCTTCGGCGAGCGTCATC
The DNA here is from genome assembly GCA_017430765.1 of Lachnospiraceae bacterium. Next base: position 6,235 of record JAFRMI010000011.1, read on the forward strand.
TGCGTCCCCGGTCTTTCCCGGAATACGCAGTCCCCGAATACTTCTTTCAAAGCAGTGACAGCAGTTGGAATATCCGTAATACACCGGTCCGGCACAACTTTCAGATCTCTTAGCAGCGTCACATAATACGGATCCGGCTGATAGAGGAGTTTTCCCAAAGAAGCGCTCTTAGACGCTTCGAGAATGCCTTCCAGTTTTTCCGTAAGGCTGCGGATTTCGGCGATGAGGTCCGCTTTCTCACACGAGGCTGCATTTGTCCGGATGATGATCTGGCGGGTGCCGATATCCTCATCGCGCAGCCATTTTTTGATGCATTCTTTTCTCTCATCGGCAAGCTTCGCCGAAAATGCCGGGGCGCCCTTTTTCAGGAAAACGACCGCGTACTTCCCTGTGAGAGACAGATCTTCTGTCACGACCGCTTCTTTTAATCCGGCAGGATCCTTGCGGATCTGCACCAGGCAGGGGCAGGACGCGTTAATCCACTCCCCTGTCAGCACGGATTTCCGCGTCGGCAGATATGCCGTCTCGCGGCCGATGCGGACAAAGACGCCGCCGGTCCCGCGTAAGATGCGCTCCGTCACGCCCCGGTAGATGCAGCCGACGCGCGAGTGGCTGTCCGCGCTATCCGCCATGAGCTCCTCCGCTTCCCCGTCGCAAAAGAGAGCGGCGATATAAAAGGGCTTGCCGTTGTATTCCATTTTTGTATATATGTAATCAAGCATACGCCATTCCCTTTGCAAAACGGACATTCGTCAGCCTCTTCACGCATTGGATCCCACAGTCCCTGTCTCCGTATCTGCGGTTTAGGAACAAAAAAGATTGTTCACACAACGCTGAGACAGGATAACTGCTGCCGCGGTTCAAAGACAGGAAGCTGTTCACGCATTTTAAAACAGTGTTCCCAGTTCGAGAAGCGATACGCGGTTCTCGTCATAGAGCTCCGTTCGCACAACGCGGAATCCGTAAGGGTCATACTCCTTGTCGGCAAAGCAGCTGAAGGCTTCCATGACGGCGGACGGTTTCAGATTCTCCACGCTTCCGGAAGCGCAGGTCAGCTGCACGGTCCCTCCGTCTCCGTCAAGGTGTACGATCATGGGACGGATATCCACATCCTTTTCCGCTTTTTTCGTCTTTTTGTGGATAACGATCTCATTTTGCGCGGAAAATGCAGCCAGCCCGGAACGGATATCCACATCCTGCAGAAAACCGTCCAGCAGATGAATCTGATAGGACGCGTACCGCACAAGCGACATGGCTTTGCTGCCTTTGATCAGCCCCACGCGCGCCGCGTCCAGCGCTTTCACTCCTTCCGGCATGGCGGAAGTCAGAATGCGGCAGAAATCACGGCGGGACGGAGGCAGCGGCAGCTCGTCATTGGCAAGTCCCATATCTTTGAGACGGTATAACTCCTGGTCAGTCAGGGGAGCCGTATCGCGATAGGAAAAATCCACGTCCACATAATCCGAGAGCGTCTCCTCTCCCACACCCAGAGGCGCCGCGAAACTCATCAGCATATGCGGGCTGAAGCCTCCGGAGTAGCACGCGGAGAGCCCGCTTTTTTTGACGTATTTTTGGAAACTGCGCATAAAATCCAGGTGGCCGACAAAACGCACCGGGCCCTCCTTGGAAAAGCGGATCCGGATTCTCATGCTGTCACCTCCCCGCGCTTCTCAAAGCATACGCCCTTCCCATATCTCGCAGCGCCGCAGCCGGAACAGGATACGCGGCAGTTGGGCGTCGTTTTGCCCTCATTGACGGCTCGCAGCCATTCACGCTTCAGAAACTCCTTCGTGACGCCGATATCGATGAAATCCCACGGGAACACTTCCGTGAGAGGCCGCTCCCTTCTGGTGTAGAAGCCGATCGAAAGGCCGCACGCTTCATAAGCGGCCTGCCACTTGCGGTAATCAAAGAAATCCGTCCAGGCGTCAAAGACGCACCCCATCCGGTAAGCGCACTCGATCACGTCCGCCACGCGCCTGTCGCCGCGCGCCAGGAGACCCTCCAGCTCGGTGCCGTCGGCATCGTGCCACTTGTAGTGGATCCTTTTTTGGTTTTTCATCAGGCGGATCTCATTTTTGACGACATGCGCGCTGTCAATATACTCCTCCGGCTTCTTCATCTGCGCCCACTCGAAGGGGGTAAAGGGTTTTGGCACAAAGAAGGACGTGCTGACCGTGATGTCCACGGCCCCCTGCCGCATTTCTTTGGGGATCTCGTCATAATACACCTCGCAGATCTCCTGGGCCAGATGGGCGATCCCTTTTTGATCTTCCTCCGTCTCCGTCGGAAGTCCCAGCATAAAGTACAGCTTCACCTTATTCCAGCCGCCCTTAAATGCCGCAAGAGAGCCGCTTAGGACGTCCTCTTCCGTGATGCCCTTGTTGATCACATCCCGCAGCCTCTGCGTCCCTGCCTCCGGCGCGAATGTAAGGGAACTCTTCTTCACATCCTGCACCTTCTTCATGACATCGAGGGAGAAATTGTCGATCCTGAGCGAAGGCAGGGAAATATTGACATGCTCCTCCCGGAATGTATCCATGAGAAATGTCAGAAGTTCAGGCAGGCAGCGATAATCGCTGGAAGAGAGCGAACTTAAAGAGATCTCCTCGTGTCCGCTTTCCGCGAGCATCCGCTCCGCATATCTCCTTAAAACAGGAAGGCTCCTCTCCCGAAGCGGCCGGTACACCATTCCCGCCTGGCAGAAGCGGCATCCGCGGATACAGCCGCGCATGATCTCGAGAGTCACCCGGTCCTGCGTCGGCCGGATGAACGGTACAATCGGTTTTTCGGGATACGGGTCCTCGTCGAGAGATACAGATACCTGGCGTTCGATCGTGCGCGGAAGGTCGGGGTACATTGGCCGCATTTCCAGAATCGTCCCGTCGTCCCTGTATTCCACCTCATAAAAACGCGGCACATAGATTCCGGGCAGTTTGGCTGCCTCCCGAAGAAACGTCTCCCGCGCGGCTCCTTCTGTGCGCATCCTCTTATAAAGATCCATGAGGGAGTCCATCATCACCTCGGACTCGCCGATATAAAACAGGTCAAAAAACTTCGCGATCGGCTCCGGATTATAGGTGCAGGGACCGCCGCCCATCACAATGGGATCCTCCCATGTCCTCTCCTTCGCATCGAACGGGATCCCGGAGAGCTCCAGAATCTGCAGCACATTCGTATAGCACAGCTCATACTGCAGCGTAATTCCCAGAAAATCAAACGCCCGGACACACTCCTGCGACTCCAGCGCAAAAAGCGGGATGTGATCCCGCTTCATAATCTCCATCAGATCCGGCCACGGCGAGTACACCCGCTCACACCACGTATCTTCGCGCCGGTTCAGCTGCTCGTATATAATCTGGATTCCCAAATGGGACATTCCGATCTCATATACATCCGGAAAGCACATCGCATACCGGATCGCAACCGCATGTTTATCCTTTACAATACTGTTCAGTTCGTTCCCCGTATACCGGGCCGGCTTCTCAATCTGCGCCAGAATCCGGTCGGGCAGCGCACACGTTCTGCTCATAGTCTCATCTCTTTAACATCATTGTACAGCTTTCTGACAGGAGCTTTCCGTCCTGCCGGGACAGCATCCTCCCGGATCCCCACCTGCGCCTCTGCGGCTAAAAGATGGGGACTGCATTCGCGGCTCAAAACAGCGGGGTATAAAAACAGCTCCGGTTTCCGGTGTGGCATGCCGCCCCCACCTGCTCCACCCTCGCAAGCAGCGTATCCCGGTCGCAGTCCACCGCCATCGACCGCACATACTGGTAGTGCCCCGACGTCTCCCCTTTCACCCAAAGAGCCTTCCGGCTCCTCGAATAATAGGTCATCCGTCCGGTCTTTGCCGTCTCCGCGAAGCTCTCCTCATTCATCCACGCCATCATCAGCACGTCCCCATTACCGTCGTCCTGTACGATGCAGGGAATAAGGCCCGCCTCGTTCTTCGTAAAGGAATCCCACAATGCCTTAACATCTTCTGTCATATCCGCAAACCCCCGTAATCCTGCAGCGATTCAGCCGCAATGCTTACTTCAGTAAAACATCCGGAAAACACATTCCCCGGAAAGCGTGTAAAAACCGGAAGCTTCAGATCTCCTCTCCAAAACGCACCGCGACCGAATTGGCATGCGCAGTCAGCCTCTCTGCCTTCGCAAACGCGATGATATCCCCGTGCAGGGCGTCAAGC
>JAFRMI010000002.1 GCA_017430765.1 Lachnospiraceae bacterium
CCGACCGCTTTCAGATGTGTGAGTTCTCCGGAGTCCGCGGGAATGGACAGAATCTTGATCGCTGCGGGGTATGTCTCCCTCATCCCGCGCCGGACTGCCCTGTAGACCACACCGAAGCTTCCCCTGCCCAGTTCCGTCTCCAGTTCCCAGTCCGGCCAGAAGGCGTTGATTTTATCGCGTATGTCCATACTGCCCTCTCATATCGTCAGATTCGTACGCTTCCAGAATGCGGTTTCCGATCTCTCTAAGACACCCGCATCAACTTATTTTATAATAATGGATTCAATGCCATTGTGCAATATAAGCCCTTCCTTTAGGATGAGCAAATTCCTGCCGCATACTGCGGAAAATGGAGTCCGAAGTACATCTCCCTCAGCTGTATGTGATATAATAGCATCGTCGTTCCACATATACCATCGAGAGGAGAAATGACGCCATGATCAGAAGAGAAGCAGAATGCAGCATCAAATACAACGAGCACATGCGCGGCGGCGAGGGGACCGTAGAAGTCAGAAGTTTGATCGCCGGTGCCGGGGAACTCAACGACAAGGGACGGCTGTTCGCGAAGATTACCCTGAACCCCGGGTGCTCCATCGGCTTTCATACCCACGAAGGGGAATCGGAACTGTTCTATATAATGAAGGGTGAGGGAGAATACAGCGACAACGGGGAGATCAAAACGGTCTCCGCCGGAGACGTCACGATCTGCCCCCCGGGTGAAGGGCACGGGATCGCGAACCGGAAAGAGGAAGTGCTGGAACTCGTGGCTGTCATTTTGCACGCATAATGACGCCGGATCAGCTGAAAAAGCGAATCATCGAGCTGGCAGACACCTGCTTTTACAAAGATATCCTGACGTACACGCCGTTTCTTACGCCCGAGGAACAGGATATCTTTCTTCGTATGCAGCGGGAGATAAAGGGGGTGCGGTTTTTACTGACCGGGGGATATGAGGCGGCCGAGCGCAGACTGGTTCTGTTTCTGCCGTCCTATCTCGAAGAAGACAGCCTCTCCCCCCACCCGATCGCCTGGGTCCGCGTCCGCCCCGCGGACGCGCGGTTCGCGGAATCCCTGACGCACCGGGATTATCTCGGCGCAGTCATGAGTCTTGGCATCGAGAGGGACCGCACCGGGGACATCATTGTCGCGGAAAATGCGGCCCACATAGCCGTCCTCCGCTCTCTGTCCGGTTATCTCTGCGAAAACCTGCTCTCCGTAAAGCACACGAGGGTCGCCGCGGAGGAAGAACCGCTTCCGGACAGCCTCCGGAAACCGTCACTGCGCGAAATCACCGGCACCGTGGCCTCCGTGCGTCTCGATGCCCTCGTCGGCACCGCCTTCCGCATGGCCCGCGGCACTTCACAGGATACCATCAAGGCGGGATATGTCTTCATCGACGGTCGCCAGACCCTCTCCCCCTCCGCCTCCGTAAAACCCGGTTCTGTCATCTCCGTCCGCCACCGCGGCAAATTCGCCTACCTCGGCGAAGAGGGCACCTCCAAAAAAGGCCGCACCGTCATCCGCCTGGGCATCTACACATGAGCCACGGGGACAGGAACCGCGGCCGATCCTTTATTCCCCAAAAAACGTTGCAAAATCAAGGAAAAACAGCCCTCAAAGGAGCGTCCCCGGTGGACGGGCCAAATGCTTTTATCGCATTGAAGATCTCATGGGAATATCCGATCCGCTAAAAAAAAGAGCCGCCGGCATGGCGACTCTTTTCCATACGATTCATCATTTCATAATTTCTGCCCGGGAATTCCGCTTAGCGGTGGGGACTGTTTGCGCCGTTCACCTGCGGTTCCTGCGGATCGATGGCAGAACAACTATCAGAACCACGAAAACGATGATCACGATGGCGGCATACGGCAGCATCGGATATCTCCAAAGGAAATACCGCAGTCTCGGGTACCGCCGCAGGGAATAAAGGAGCCGTTCCGATCGCTGCAGAAGAAAGGCAACAAGAAGAATGACCAGGTATAAGAGCAGGGCGGTTTTTGATGCCTTCTTCTTCGCCGTACGTCCCTGCCTGTTCCTGACAGAAGC
>JAFRMI010000012.1 GCA_017430765.1 Lachnospiraceae bacterium
CGGAAAATACGTCATGCAAAGAAGCAGGTCAAAATACTTCCTCACCGCTTTGACTTTCCGCCAATAGATGTCCAGAAGATACCCGGCTGCCGAAAACGTGTAGTAGGAGAGCCCGAGCGGCACAAGAATCTTCGAGAACCGGATCTCGGACAGAGACGTGACGCTCTCAAACTGCAGAAGCTTCCCGATCTTTGTGTAAATAAGAACGCCGAAGACAAGAACAAGTCCCGCAAGGAGAAAGCGGAACGCGCGCTGTCTGTACGGCGCGAGCATGGCCGACTTCTCCTTCGCCTTCAGCTTGGCAGGCGGCTCCTGCGACGACAGTTCTTCCTCCTTCGTCCGGACCTCCGCCTCGTACTCATCAAAGATCCCTGCAATTTTAATCGACACAAAATAGGTGATAAGGGATGTCAGAAACAGAATGACAAGAGCGCCGGCCCCTGCCGCGGAAAGATAGAAGATCATGCTCCCGATGAAGATCACGCCCTTCCGCAGAGGCACATTCGGCATCAACAGATAAACCGCCGCCAGGACCGTAAAAAAGACAAGAAACAGGATGCTGTTATAAGACATTGTCAGCATGGTATTACTCCTTCGCCCTCGTCGCGGACACCTTGTCCATATCAAAATACAGCGGTTCCAGCACTTCTCCGGTCTCCGCCTCCGTGACAAGAATAGAAACATCGTGGTCCGGGCTCACCCAGTCCCCGTCCTCCGGAATCTCCTCCTGCTCCCTGACAGTCCCCTCCTCATTGCGGATGTCCGCATAATAGGCCGGATACGTCATGGCGCCGATGGCCGGCAGATGGAGCGTCTCCTCTCCTCTCGGGATATTCTCCAAAAGCATCCGCATCCGCTCGTCGTTGAAAAGCTTCGGCGAGCCGTTAATGAAAATGCGGCAGTTCATATGCTTATCTGCCAGAAGCATAAGGACCCGGTCCAGCTGTGTCTGGGCGAGAATGCGGCTGCATTTCTGTTTTGCAAATTCCGCGTAATCGTCATTCCATGACGCGTACGCGGGGTCCTCCCGCCGGTCGGGAATGTCGTAGTTTTCTTTGATGAATGAGCACAGATAATCCGTGAACTTCTTCGCCCCGGAGTCGTTGAGATGGGACTTCGTATCATTCATATCCGTGTTGTAATTGATGACCCCCTGTCTTTCCGTCTCAAGGCAGTTGAGATAAAGGATCCCGTATTCATCCGCGATATCCTGCGCCCCGTTCGCGAGCATGCGGCTTTTTTTATCCGCGGGATACGGCATCTCGAGGAGCATCACTTCGATTCCCCGGTCCCTGCAGTATTCGATCATCTTCCGCAGATAACTCTGCATCAGTTCGCTGCCGGCTCTTTTCTTGTCGGTATCATACGGGAGCTCCCGGGCAGGTCTGGCAACTTTCACCAAATCATCCCGGTAATACTGCGTCCCTTTATTGATGTCATATTTTGTGACGTGAAAGTCCTCTTTGGTGAGCTCACCCCACCGCTGATGGTACTTAATGAGCGGAAACAGGAGCTCGATCCGTTTCTCCCAGGTGGGGAGAAGGTCCATCGCCGCATCGATCTTCGTGCGGTCCAGCGGAAACATATCGAAGTTAACTGCGTACCGGGCGGTTGTCTTTTTATTCTTGAGCTCCAACCGCCGCACGTCGATGATCACGAGCTTTGGCGTGGTGTATTTTAAGGCATTCTGAAGAACCCAGTAACTTTGCGGGAGGCGGTTTCCGGCCTCGCCGAAATTAAAAGACGCAATCCCGTAATCGTTGTAGGCGTCGAGCGGCGAAAGGCCGCGCATCATATGGCTGATGCCCATATATAAAACGTCGAAGTCCTGCTCCTCCTCGAAGAAGGACTTCAACTTTTGCTCGGACAGTTTATTTGTGACGATCTGTGTGACAGCGTTCATGAGCAGAACCAGTCCGATCAGAAATATCACACAGCGTGCTGCCTTTGCGGCCTTCCGCTTTTTCAAAACGTTACCCTTTCCTGCCGGGCGGCAAAGTCCGCCCGGGTTGTCAGCTTTTCTTCTTCGCCTTTCTGAGCGACGCCATCTGCTTTACGAGCCCCGCGACCGCTTTTCGTTTTATGATCAGCGCCGCAAATGTCACCGCAATGATCCCATACCGTACGGCGGGATGGTTATACGTCATCATGAGCAGAAAACCCGCCCCCATGAATATGCCGTAAATGAACAGCAGAATTCTGGAATCATAGACATAGACGCCCCCCATCTCTTCCCGACAGATCTTCCGCATGAAGAAATAGTGCGCAAACGCGTAAATGATATAGCAGAACAGTGTCGTATATCCGGCGGCGTAATAGCCGTAGATCTTGATAAAGATATAATTCAGCACCACATTGAGAATGGCGCCGAACGAACTGGCCAGCATGATGAATTTGGTCTTCTCATAATAAAACTCGAACTTCGCAAATATATCGTAGCTGAACAGATACAGCACGCTCATCGTGACCGGCGGAATGACCCAGATCGCTTCGTGATACGTCTTCGGGGCAAATATTGCCACCGCCTCCGGCGCGATCGCGATCACGCCCAGATTGACAAACGCGATCATCCCCATCGCGAGATAGGCGACCCGCGAGATGTCCTCTGCCCTGCGATCCTTGATCTTCTGATAGATCCACGGGCTCATTGTCTGAGAGAGGGCTGTATTAAAGAGCATCATAATGAGCGAAATCTGGTACGCCAGGGCATAGATGCCGGCTTCCGAAGGTCCCACCATATCCTTGATCATGATCCGGTCCGCGCTGTTTAAGACCGTCTGCGACAGATAATGCGGAATCAGGGGAAGATTGAACAAAAGCGCGTGCTTCCAGAATTTTCCGGAGTAGAACACCCTGCCCCGCCACATCTGCACGATAAAAAAGCCGGTATAGCCGATCAGTTCCACGAGCATAAGGCCGAGAATCCGCGCCGTGACCTTATCCTCCGCGCGCAGAACGAACAGGATCCCCACCGTAGGTTTGGCGATCGAGACGATCAGGGTCGCGGTGACGAGCCGGACGTAACGGTATTCGACGCGCTGCTCATTTGCCCAGAAATTGAATGCCGCCGTCGCCCAGATCATAACGAGCATGGCGAGCATCTGCACCGTCGTCAGACGAAACCGCGCGTTCCAGAAATCCCGGAACAGAAGGTAGATAACCGTCCACCCCGCCGTGAGCGTCAGCGTGAGGCCCTGCAGGGAGGAGGAATACTCTTTCCGGTGTTCCGAATTCTTGACGAGCCCCTGTACATAGACGCCGCTGTAGAGGTGCAGCGAAACGAAGATCGTGACGATCTTCAGCCACGAGTCAAAGACATTATACTGGCCGTACTCCGCCGTCGTAAGCAGGCGCGTAAAGATAGGCGTCGAAATCGTCGAGATGCCCTTTTGCAGGAAGGAGCAGATCAGGAACCAAAACGACGCCCGCACCTGTACGGGAAAGTTCTGATATTTTTTCCAGATACGTTTGATCATACGCTTGGGTTTATAGGCTCTCTGTCTTAAGACCGCGTAAAGCAGTCCGCATTTTAAAGCGGATCATAGTCATTCAGGAATCTTTCCAGGCACCACAGCTGCCACTTCTGGTTTCCCGACATCTTGTCCATCGGAATATCCTTACGGAACTCCGGTCTCTTCGGGCCTTCCCAGTCCTTAAAATAGATGTCGACCGGGCGCGGCATCGGAATCTTATCGGGGCAGGGATATCCCGGGTATTTGATGGCGAAAAGGTCACGAAGCAGGTACTTCGTGTCCCCGCGGCGGATCCGCTCCAGATCGAGGCCGCCCCGCACCGCGAGATTCTCGTACGGATACGCCCAGCGCACCTGCGCTTTCGTGAAGATATTGACATACGACGTCTCGCTCTCACGGGCAAATACCGTCTGCATGAAACGGTTGTAGTCGATCATGTTGCCGTCTTTCCGGTACGGTTCGAAGACATAGGTCATATCGACCGGGTTCACTAGCGCGATCTTCGGATCGAGATAGGTATAGAACTCGATGAATTCGTCAAATGTCCAGTCCTTGGAGACAGCCCGGTCGAGGCCGCCGAACCGGTTGTCCGCGCACTCGCCGAGAACCAGCTTCGTGACGCCGTCCTCCTTGGACATGATCGCCGCCTTGTAGATCTGGGGACCGATCGAATGTACCGGCGCCTGGTTCGCGTCAAAGCAGATCGGAAGATAATCTTCCACGACGCTCCAGTCGATATCGACATAGTGCAGCTTCAGATCGTAAACCTTCGCGTAATACTCCGCCCGCTCGAGCTCCGGCCTCTGAAACTCTCCGCCGAGAAAACGGAACGTATAGGCGTCGCAGCCCGGCATATAGGACGCAAGAATCGCGGAATCCATCCCGCCGCTCAGCATGATGCCGAGTTTCTCGCCTTTTAAGGTGTCGAACACCTTCTGAATCTCCGCATCAATCTCCTCCGCGGACCCGACCTGAATGCGGGTCGCGAGCGGGCAGATGGTTGCATTTTTATGATCGAGCCCCTCGAAGAAATTCATTCCGTCTTTCTCAATGCACCGAAGCGCCAGAAACGAACTGCAGCAATAATCTTTATCAACCATACTCTATCCTTTCTTCATAAGCCAAAAGTGAGTCAAAAGGGGACGGTTCTTTTTTGACTCATTCCGACACATTGGTCTCCTACTTCACGTCCCGCAGATCATGCTTTCGGATCGTCTGCAGCGCCTCCGTGATCTTCGTCGAAGAAATTCCCTTCGTATACGGGAAATACACGATGCGGATGCCCTCTTTCGAGAACTCCTCTTCGTACTTCTTCCACTTCTCTGTCCCGTACCAGTCGTCGCCGACGAACATCATCGTAGCGCCGAGTTCCTTGCACGCTTTCAATTTATCCATATCGTACTGCGGCACGGCGGCGTCCACATACTTGCAGCTCCGCACGATTTCAATCCGGTCCTCGAATGGAATCATCGCCTGCTTTCCCTTGTACTGCACAAGCTCATCGACCGTTACGCCCACAACGAGCTTGTCGCACATTCCCTTCGCGTTCTTCAGAAGATTCAGGTGGCCGATGTGGAACAGATCGTAGACACCCGTCGTATAACCGATAACCATACTCAGACTCCCTTTCTGTCAGTTTCATTCCTGCTCCGGTCCGGAGCAACTTCGTATCATTA
>JAFRMI010000013.1 GCA_017430765.1 Lachnospiraceae bacterium
CCTTTGAGGTCATCGACGTTCCGGATGCCGAGTTTCACAATAAAGATGCCCGCCACAAGGAAGAGGCACCCCTTGGACGCCGCGTGGCTCATCAGATGCAGCATCGCCCCTCGCACTCCCCCGTCTCCGAGGAAGGACAGCGACAGAAGAACATAGGAAATCTGGCTGATTGTGGAATAAGCGAGCCGTTTCTTCAGGATCTTCTCGCGGAACGCCATCATGGATCCCATAAAAATCGTCAGGAGCGTGAGGGTCATCCAGGCCGTCTGCACCCAGGTCCCCCGCAGGTTATCCGCTCCGACCGAATAGTACACCAGCCTGGCGATCGACAGAACGCCCGCCTTGGCAATAATGCCGGACAGAACAGCAGAGGCCGGCGCCGGGGCGATCGGGTGGGCAGCCGGCAGCCACCCGTGCATGGGATAAAGGCCCGCTTTCGTTCCGAATCCGATGATTCCGGCCATAATGACTCCCAAAAAGACCTGTCTGTTCTGCGCGATATCCTTGGGGCGCAAAAATCCGCCCGCGACGAACTCATGGCTTCCGGGACCATACCGGTATACAAAAAATACAGCCAGAAGGCCGAGCAGCGCGCCGGCAATCGAATAGAACATATATTTCAGGGCCGCCGTGACGGATTCCTTCGTGAGCTCATGCAGGACGAGCGGCATGGAGGAAAGGGTCAGCATCTCAAAGCAGAAATACAGCGTCAGAAGATTCCCTGCCATGCAGCAGGCAATGAGGGCACTGTAAGACACAAAGTAGAACGCGTAGAAGATATGCGGTCTCTCCTCGTGATCCATATATTCGAACCCGTAAAAACATACGCAGGTGTAGAGAAGAACCACCGCGAGGAGCACAAACCGTCCCATTCCGTCGAGTCCGAACGTCACATTGACGCCCTCCGTCAAAACAAGGGGCGTAACCGTCCCGGAAAACCGCATCGCGAGAAGGCACAGCACCGCGGTCACGACCGCAAGAGCCCCGTAAAGACGGTTTCTGGAAACCGTCCGCTCTCTCCTTTTTTCTGCCTCCTGCCCCGGATCATCTTTATAAAGAACGGATATGGCAGTTCCGGCAACCGCAGGCAGAAGCATTGATAAACCAAGCAGCATTGTTAACCTCCTCACAGCATCTTAAGACCTGTCTCGATCAGGTTCACCACCACACCGGACGCAAGTCCCAAGAACAGATTCATGGCCGTCAGCATCAGAACAGGCACATTGTAGTCCGCGCGGTGCAGGCTCCGCACCTTCTCCCCTCCCGGCCCCTTATAATCATAGAGCCGGATTAAAGTCCGCATAAAGTACACGGCGTTCAGCATCGAACTCGCCGCGAGAGCAAGCATGAGCACTGTCATCGGCACGACCTCTTCCGACCGGACCGCCGCCACGCCGAACAGCATCTTGGATGAAAATCCGGCGAACGCGGGAATTCCGATCATGGAAAAAGAACCGATGAGAAACGCGACTCCCGCGTTCCTGTCCCGGAGGCCGGCACCCGTCAGATTCCGGAACCGGAGGCTCCCCTCCGAGACCTCCGCGAGTCTGGGTGTCGTCAGAAACAGCAGCGATTTCGTCACCGCATGCATCATGATATGGAAGACGGCCGCCGTATATCCGTATAATCCGCCGATCCCGATTCCGGCATAGATGTATCCGATCTGTGCGGCAGATGAGAAGGCAACCATCCGGTTCACATTGTTCTCACGGATTGCCGCGACCGACCCGAAGATCATACCGCAGATACCGAGGACAAAGAGGATCCGGTGGACC
>JAFRMI010000014.1 GCA_017430765.1 Lachnospiraceae bacterium
ACAAGGCCGATCGTATCGCCGGGTTTAATAAAAGCAGGGTATTTCATAATTTTCTCCGGTTTGTGTAAATACATCCTTTTCTTTTCTTTCAGGAGGCATTGTATCATATTTACGAATCGAGGACATCCTTTGCCTCATTTTTCCGGCGGATCAGTTTGACAGGATGGTATTTTTTATAGGTGGCTTTCTCTTTGATCGTCCACAGTTTCTCCCCGGAGAAATGGAAGGTGCCCGCGCTGTAGGAGATCTCGCGCCTGTCCTTTTCGTCACTTCGCGTGACGGCAATCCCCGCGACCGCGAACAGGGAAGGATCTTCCTGCTCGTGTCCGCTGACGGCCTGCTCTGCGGCCTCCGCGAAAAGGCAGGTGCGGCCGTGAAGATGCGCAGTCAGATATAGAACAGCGAAGATCGTCGCCAATATGACCGGCATTAGAAGAGATACTTCCACGGTCATGGAGGCGGCTCTGAGCGATTTGCGGGAAACCATGACGGAACTGACGGTATTGCTTATAGATTTAATCAGCATCTGAATCTCCATTCCGCCGCCTTTGGCCGGCGGCACATAATTCGGCTCTTTACCTCAAAAGAAGAACAAGGCATTCCCCCGCAAAAAGGAAGGGCAGAAACGGAAAGGCCGCCCTGTTGAACCGGCCGGTGACAAGGCAGAATCCCGCATAGCACCCGGCCAGCAGGATGCCGGCGGCGGATGAGGCCAGGGTAAGGGAAAAACCAAGAAACAGCCCGGCGATGAGCACGACAACGCCGTCCCCTCCGCCGACCGCTCCCCGCGAGATCCGCGCAGTCCAAAGAAGTACCATTCCGGGAATAAGGGAGATGACGGTTTCCGGGAGACTTTGCCCGATCCCTGCGGCGGAGACAATTCCCAGAATCAGGAAAGCTGCGCAGAAGGGGAGATGGATTTCAAGTGTCTGCAGGTCGGTAAGGGAGCAGCCGGCAGTGAACAGCAAGGCGGCACATTCCGATGCGCTTAAATGGAACGGCATAGGCATTATCCTCCTGCGCCGTCCATAGCGGCGCATCTTTGGCAGAGGGGAAGTCCCTCGTGGTCGTGCTTCGTCGAGATGTGGACATGACGGGTGAGTGCGCCGTAGTCAGTGGACGGATAGTAATACGTTCCCCGCGCGCTGACGTAGACGGGGCCGGAATATCCGCGGGGGAATCCGCGGCATCTTTTGTATCTCTTCCCGTCGGCATTCCGCAGATTCCCGACATTGGACAGGGATGTTTTGATAATCGTCAAATCCAGATGCGTGCAGTCAGCATGCGTGTGATAGACGGATTCATGATCCGTAATGTAAATAATATCGTCGTCATCAGCGGACTCCCCGCTTCCGGCACTGTCCCGGATGCCATTCTCACTGCCGATCCAGGGGTATACCCGGGCACGGATGGGGATGCGGATCTTCGGAAGACCGAAGATCGGAAAGGGATGCTCATACCGATATGTTTTCCTGAGATCAATCCAGATGCTTTTGCCTTCGCCGGTACTTCCCTCTGAGTCCGCGTCCGGCTGACCGGATCCGCCGGACCCTTCGCTGAACAGCCCTGCGGAGGAGGAGAGCATGCGGGCGCGGTTCGAAAGAATCAGCGTCTCATTCGTCTGCATCCGCACCGCATCCATGAACATGAGAAGGGTGATGCAGGCGAAGAGGAAGAGGGGCAGAACTGCCGCACATTCTATGGTGAGAGAGGCCTGCCTGAATCCGGTGCTCCATTTTGTAATGATTCTTGTAGATCTGTTTTTCATATACATCCTCTCGTACTTTCTGAAAGAACAATGTAATTATGCAGCGCCCCTGCGTACCCGGAGTGCTCTGCATCTATCTTTGTAAGCAATACTGTTCGTTTTTATATTGATTCCAGTGCCTCGTTGATGGTCTTGACGTCTCTTCGGACTTTTTCTATCGCTTTTTTAATGTCGCCTTGTTCCATCAGTTCCAGAAGATCGTTCAGTCTGTCGCGTTCCCTTATGAGATCAGCGATCGTCTTTAACTCCATAGATTCTTCCCCCATAAATCATACCTCCTTTGGAGGAATTGCAGCATTCTTTCATGCCCTGTTCAATTGTCATGGAACGGTAACTGTTCAGGTACCCTGAACAGTTACGGGCCGCAGGCAAGGCGCTTCGCGCATTCCAGGCTGCCTGCGGCAGACCTGCTCTACACCAACATACGCCCTCAGCAGCAGAGTGCTTCGGGCTGCCTCAACAATTACATGGACCGTACTAAATATGCGGACACATCAGTTCCCACTGCCGCTGCGGAATATATACCGGCACCTTGAAAAAGCGATCGAAACGCCGTCGGTCAGGAGGTACTTTTCTTCTGCTGAGAGGAGTTTTCCACCTGCGGTCGTGCCGTTTCTGGAATTGAGATCGATAAGGTAGAACTGTCCGTCCATGCACCGGATTTCCGCGTGAATCCTGCTGACCGTCTCGTCGGCAAGAACCGCTGATGAGGGACCGCTGATCTTTCCGATCCGGATGACCGGGCGGTCGAGCGGAATGACCGGAAGTCCGGATCCGGGATCTTCCGGATGGAGAGACGCCGCAAATGGAAGAGACGGTCCGCCGGACAGGACTGAGGTTTCCGGGACCGCGCTTCCACCCGGCGCAGGAGCCGGCGGAGATCCGGAGGACATACCCTGCGGACACGTGCAGGAAGGCATAGAGCCATATCCTGCGGGACCGTGGCTTATCAGATGCCCCCCGGCGGACGGCGCGGACATCTCTGTCCCGGAGGATGCAGAATACGGGGACGCTGCAGACGATCTGCTGCCGTGTGCATCTGCCGGAAGGGATCCCGACGCAAAGGGACCCGCTGCGTAAAGATCCGCATCCGGTGTGTCCGCCGACGGCAAAAACCGGTGGTCTGTTTCAGCACTGCGGTCCACGGAAGATGCACATGCCGAATCTTCCCCGTACGGGTGGTGGACCCCCGGGACTGCGCTTTGGTTATATGCAGTCCCGCTGTCTGTATCTGCATCGGCCGGATGCCCGGCGAGCCGGAACCCGAATGCGGTCAGTGAAGCCCCGAGGAGCGTGATCCCGCAGCTTGTCGTCCCGGACAGATAGAACAGGTCCTGCAGGCGCAGCAGCGCAAAAAGCGCAGCTGCGGGAACCGCAAAAATCGCCGCCGTCCTCCAGGTGGAAGGTTCGGGCATCTGTTTCCGGAGTATATCCCGGCGCTTTTTACCGGAAAGGTTCCCTGTATGCCTGCCGGAGGACTGTGCATGTGTGTCCGGATCCGCAGGAAAAACGGGTTCCCCGAAGCCGGATCCGTCACGGGGATCGCTGCGTGTATCCCCGGAATAAGAAACTCCGGACCCGGCACGGCTTTTTTTGGATGCATGCCCGTCTATGGGAATCTCTCCCTGCAGATCCGGTGAGTACACAATATAGGAGCTGCTGTTCTTAGAGGCAGAACCGCTGTTTTGGGACGTTCCCTTCGCGGCGCGGACGGAAGAACCGGAACTGTACTGCTCCAAAATCATGCGGAGTTCGGAGAGGCCTGACGTTTCATTCTTGAGTTCGCCCAGAATCCGTATGAGCAGCACGGCGCAGAAATCCTCTGCTTTGCCCGCATCCGGCAGGATGGATTCCGTGAGGGCGATGAGCTGTTCCCGCAGGTCTTTCCGGTAAAAGGGGACATATGCCATGCGCAGGGCGGGTTCGTCTCTGGGTGTATAGAGAAATTCCGGATCCAGAAGCAGATGATCCGCATTCAGCAGATAGTCCTCAAAGAGCTCCAGAGAATCCAGAAGCTTAAGATAGAGATCGCGGATCACTTCTTCCGAAGGCGGTATGACGCGAAACAGAAGCGAAAACGGGAGAAGCGAGGAAATATCGTAGCGGCAGGATGTTTCGCCGTTCAGGGAATCCGCCTCCATGGGCAGAAGACCGGGAATGCGGTTGGATGTGATCGTCCGCATCTCGTGGTTGTCAGGGAGATCCCCGGATGAATGGAGGATCAGGTAGTGACCGTTCAGGTCCCGTTTATATGTGGCATTCATGTAAGTTCTCCTTCTTTGCGGCCGCCGGCGGTGCGGACCTGACCGGCTCGTGATATGAGATGCGCTCCTCATATCACATCCGTCATCAGGACCGGCAGGTGCCATCCGGCGAACAACAGATCTGATCAACTGCGCCGCGCAGAACAGATGTCAGGAGAGACGGGTACACGAAACACAGGGCCGGGTAATACGGCCTGGAGAGGGTTTATAAAACAGACTGATAAATAATCACACGAACGGTGATTGATAGAACCGGGATGCCGTTCATTATAGAAGATAGAACAAATGTTCGCAAGATGGAATTCTGCACGAAATCAGAGAGCGGTTTTTGTGGACTTCGACCAAGGAACACTTACGCGCCCATTGCATTCTGCAGGAGGCTTTTTTAACGGACAGGGAATTCCGGGGAATTTCCTGTCCGTTAAAAAATGCCTGCACGCATCCGCGCACAGGCTGAGATTGTTAATTGATGCTTTCGGAACGGCATCCGCTTATAGATTCCCGCATCTTGCAGCCCGTCAGGGAGCCGGAGAATATGCGCTTCCTTACACGCTGCCCGCGCAGTGCGGGCCTGAAAATCTGCCCGAAGTTACGCTTCCGCAACCTTCTTCAGAATTTCCTCTTTTTGCTCATCGCTGAGGCTGCCCGGCGTCCAGTTCGCAACGATCGGGGGTTCTCCCGCATAGCGGGGAATGAGATGCATATGGAAGTGGAACACGGTCTGGCCCGCCGCCGGTTTATTGTTCTGCACAATATTAAATCCGTCGCATTCCATGGCAGCCGTCATCTTTCCGGCCATCTTTTTGGCGAGCTTCATGGCCTCTCCCGCGAGATCTTCGGGAATATCATAGATATCCGCGTAGTGCGCTTTCGGCAGGATCAGCGCGTGGCCGCGCGTGGCCGGGCCGGCGTCGAGAATGACGCGGAAGGAATCATCCTCATAGAGCGTGGCGGTGGGGAAAACCCCGTTTGCGAGTTTGCAGAAAATGCAGTCTGACATATCTTTTTCCTCCTGAAGAAATATTGTAAACATGGCAGCTGCCCGGTAAAGTCTGCTACCGGGAAAACGCTGTACCCGGAGCGGGGATGGGCAGAAGAATATGGTATTAAACTACATCGTCAGAGGAGGATTATTCCTGCCCGGTTTTCTGTACAGCAGCACACCGAGCAGAAATCCCGCCAGAAGGCCTCCGATATGGGCCGCGTTCGATACGTCCGCCGCCACCAGTCCGAAGTAGAGAGAGAATCCGAGCATAATCAGCATCTGCCGCATACTCAGTCCGTCCACCCGTCCTCTGTTCCGGATAATGATATAAACCAGGGTACCGATCACGGCAAATACCGCGCCGGAAGCACCGACCGAAACCACGTCCCGTCCTTCTCTGAGGTACCAGAGGTATGCAATTACGTCAGCAGCGAGACCGCCCGCCAGATAGACCGCCGTGTAACGGACCCTGCCAAGCAGAAACTCCAGATGCTGCCCGAGAACATAGAGAAGCAGCATATTGTTCAGCAGGTGGCGGATGCCCGAGTGCATGAACATGGAAGTCAGAAGCCTCCAGTATTCACCGTCCCGGATATAGGGCGTATAGGCTCCTCCAAACCGGATCAGCACGTTCGTGTCAAGGGTGCTTCCTCCGAATATTTCGGCAATGAGAAAGACGAGGATATTGATCCCCGCAATCACGCCCGTGACATATGGTGTTCGTTCGTCTCTGCTTAGAATGACATAACCTCCCGCATCGGAATCTTCAGGAGATAGTATACTCCAAATGACCTGTTTTGTGTTATGATAAAATTACTTTAATGAAACCATAAAAGATAAGCAGGGAGGGATACGCCATGAAACGCATCGTCCTGACCGGCGGCGGCACTGCCGGACATGTCACCCCCAACATCGCGCTCATTCCCCGTCTGCGGGAGCTGGGCTACGAGATCTACTACATCGGTTCCTACGACGGGATTGAGAAAAAGCTGATCGCAGATTATGACATCCCCTACACAGGCATCGCGACCGGCAAATTCCGGCGGTATTTTGATATCAAAAACTTTTCGGACCCGTTCCGGGTCCTGAAAGGGATCATCGAGGCAAAGAACGCGCTGAAGGAGATCCGCCCTGACGTCGTCTTTTCGAAGGGCGGCTTTGTCAGCGTACCCGTTGTCCGGGCCGCTTACAGGCGGCATATCCCCGTGATTTCGCATGAATCGGATATGACGCCGGGACTGGCAAACCGTCTGTCCATCCCGATGGCGACGAAGGTGTGCTGCAATTTCCCGGAAACTGTCCGTTCGCTTCCTGAAAATAAAGCCGTTCTCACCGGTACCCCCATCAGGGCCGAACTTCTCTCGGGAAGCAGGGAGAGGGGACTTTCGTTCACGGGACTTTCGGGGGAGAAGCCGGTTCTCATGGTGATCGGCGGGTCGCTTGGAGCCAAGACGGTGAATGAGAAAGTCCGCGAGGCGCTTCCGGCGCTCCTTGAGCGGTATGACGTGATCCATCTGTGCGGGAAGGGCAAGATGGACGCCTCCTATGAAGGAACGGAAGGATACCGGCAGTACGAGTACATCAAAGAGGAATTACCGGATCTTTTCGCGCTCTCGGATCTTGTGATCTCCAGGGCCGGCGCAAATGCGATCTGCGAACTCCTGGCTCTGAAAAAGCCGAATCTTCTGATTCCGCTTTCGGCGAAGGCGAGCCGCGGGACCAGATCCTGAACGCGGGGTCTTTTGAAAAGCAGGGATTTTCGGCGGTGCTCTCCGAGGACGGACTCACAAAAGAAATCCTGACGGAAGCAGTAAATACCTTGTATGAAAAGAGAGAAGAGTACATAAAAGCCATGGAGGCGAGCAGCAGTTCCGACGCGATCACGATCATCACGGACTTAATTGAGCAGTACGCGAAGCGGGGGGAAGAGAAAAAGGAATAAAAGAAGCACACAGACCAACAGCATAGACGAACAGTTACCGCAGGAGCAAGAGCAGGAGGTACGGATAATGAAACTGACATTTATCGGAGCGGATCACGAGGTCACCGGCAGCTGTCATTACCTGGAAGCCGCCGGCAAGCGGATTCTTGTCGACTACGGCATGGAACAGGGCAGGGATGTTTTTGAAAATGTGGAGGTACCTGTAAACGCGGGAGAGATCGACTATGTCCTTGTTACGCATGCCCACATCGATCATACAGGCCTGCTGCCGCTTCTCGGCGCGAGGGGGTTTCACGGAAAGATCTACGCCACGCGCGCCACGGCGGATCTGTGCAATATCATGCTCCTCGATTCAGCCGGCATTCAGGAATTTGAAGCCGAGTGGCGGAACCGCAAGGGCAAAAGAAAGGGCGAGGCGCCGTACGTCCCGCTCTATACGGCGGAGGATGCGGAGCGTATCTGCAAGCATTTTGTTCCCGTAAATTATGGGGAGAAAGTACAGATAACGGACGCGATTTCGGTCCGTTTTACGGACGTCGGTCATCTGCTCGGATCATCCGCGATTGAGCTTTGGGTCTATGAGGACGGGAAAGAAACCAAGCTGGTTTTTTCCGGAGATATCGGCAACTCGTCCCAGCCGCTGATCAACAACCCGCAGTATATCCGGGAGGCGGATTATCTGCTCATCGAGTCGACGTACGGCGACCGCAGCCACGGGGACGTGAAGCCCGATTATAAGGTGGAACTTGCGAAGGTCATCCAGCGCACATTTGACCGGGGAGGCAATGTGGTGGTGCCCTCTTTCGCGATCGGGAGGACGCAGGAGCTGCTGTATTTCCTGCGGCAGATCAAAGAGGAGCATCTGATTAAGGGACATGACGGATTCCGCGTCTACGTGGACAGCCCGCTTGCGGTGCGCGCGACGGAAATCTTCAACAAGCACACGTCGGACTGCTTTGATGAGGAGGCCGCGGCGCTTGTGGCCAGGGGAATCAACCCGATCACGTTCCCGGGGCTTGAGCTCGCACTTACGTCGGACGAGTCGAAAGCCATCAACTTCATCGAGGAGCCGAAGGTGATTCTCTCCGCGAGCGGGATGTGCGAAGCCGGCCGGATCAAGCACCATCTGAAGCACAATCTCTGGAGACCGGAGTCGACGATTCTGTTCGTGGGTTATCAGGCGGAGGGAACGCTCGGACGCTCCCTTTTAGGGGGCGCGAAGGAAGTGACGCTCTTTGGCGAGCCGATTGTCGTCGAGGCGGAGGTCCTGTTCCTGCCGGGCATCTCGGGACATGCTGACCGCGAGGGCCTTCTCAATTGGGCGGGCGGATTTTATGAAAAACCGAAGAAGGTCTTCGTCGTTCACGGCGACGATATGGTTGTCCAGATCTTCCGCGACCTGCTGCACGAGCGGCTCGGATTCGACGCGTACGCGCCGTATTCCGGCACGGTGTGGGATCTGACCAATAATGTGTGCCTCCGCGAGACGACGGGAATTCCGGTCGGTCAGGCAGAGGAGACGGGAGAAGCGCAAAAGAAGTACAAGCCCGCAAAGGTTCGGACCGCTTCCGTCTACAACCGTCTGGAAAATGCGGCACAGCAGCTTCTGTCGATTGTCCGTGCGAGCCAGGGCATGGCCAACAAGGACCAGGCGAAGTTTGCCGACCAGATTCTTGCGCTCTGCGAGAAGTGGAAATAGACAGAGGGGAGCATACCGGAATAATCTCCCGGCAGCCGGCGGCTTACCGGTTAGAGGCGAGCGCCTTCTTAAGGGCTTTGGCCAGCTGGTCCGGGCAGGACGTCGGGCGGGTGCCGCAGCGGATGCCTTCCAGCTTTTTGATGACGTCTTCGGCATCCATGCCCTCAACGAGGGTGCCGATGCCCTTCAGATTGCCGTTGCAGCCGCTCTCGAAGGAGACGCCGGTGACTTTGCCGTCGATAATATCGAATGTGATGCTCCGGGAACAGGTGCCGCGTGTTTTATAAATCATAAGTCAAATCCTCCTGAGTGTTTCGTTTATGCGCCGCACCGCGCAAGTAAATGAGCACCGCCTCTTTAAGGGGCAGTCAGGCGGCGGGCGTACAATGATTTCTGCACAATATATCACAGATAAGGAGACGAATACAATGGGAATCATGATCCGTTCCGTACATCTTTTAAACAGCCCGGAGTCTGAACGCACTGATGTATATATCAGCGGAAGCCGCATTTCGGGCGTGGGAAAGGAGCCCCGGGGGTTCTCCGCGGATGAGGTCATTGACGGATCCCACAAAACGCTGATGCCGGGACTGATCAACTGCCACACCCATGCGTATATGTCCCTTATGCGGAATTTTGCGGACGATGTGCCGTTCCACACCTGGCTTTTCGAAAAGATTCTGCCGGTGGAGGACACGCTGAAACCGGAGGAGGCGTACTACGGGAACCTCCTGTCCTTTATTGAGATGCTCCGGACCGGTACGACCACATTCGTTGATATGCATATGTTCCCGAGAATGACTGTAAAGGCCTGCGCCGATACAGGGATGCGCGGGGTAATTACGCGGGGACTCACCGGGGCGGACCGGAATGATGAAGGCGCGAAACGCCGCCTCGCGGAAGCCGCGGATGAGAAAGCCTACGGGGAGAGTATCGGGGCGCCGTGCACCTTTGGGTACGGACCGCATGCGATTTATACCTGCGGGGAGGACCTTCTCCGGTATGCTGCGGAGCTCGCACATGAGGGCGGCGGTCTGATCCACCTTCACCTCGCGGAGACCGAGACTGAATACAACGACTGCCTGAAGGAACACGGGTGCACACCCGTGGAATATATCGAGCGGATCGGTATGCTTGAGGAGAGGTGCATTTTCGCTCACTGCGTCTATCTGACGGAGCATGACATGGAGCTTCTCGCGAGGCCGAATGTCTCCGTCGTGACGAATCCGGCCAGCAATATGAAGCTGGCCAACGGCTTCGCGCCAATTCCCCGCATGCTGCAAAAAGGCGTCCGCGTTGCCCTCGGGACAGACAGCGCCGCGAGCAACAACTGCCTCAATATGTTCTCCGAGATGCGGCTTCTCTCAATGGCGCAGAAAGGGGCAAACCGCGAAGCGCTGGCGCTTACGGCGGAGGAAACAATTGCGATCGCCACACGAAACGGCGCGGAAGCGCTCGGTTTTGCGGACCTCGGCTCCATAGAGACGGGGAAGACGGCGGACATCATCTTAATTAATGAAAATGAGCCGTCCCTCCGCCCCATCTACAACAGGAAGGCCTCCCTTATCTATTCGGCGAACGGCTCCGAGGTGTCGGATGTGATCATCGGCGGAAAGATCCTTATGCGGGATCGGAACCTGACGACGATCGACGAGGAGCGGGTGTATTTTGAGACGGAGAAAATTGCGGCGCGCCTGCGGTGAGGAGACCCTGGCATTTTCGAATAGAACGCGGTGGAGGAGGACCCCGCCTCGACAGGCGGCGGGCCGCAATCCCATCAAAGAGGCGGGGACGGGTCTTTTGCCGGGACATCCGTCTCCGGCTGACGCAGATTATAAGCAGGGAAGCGGAACAATATGAGAGTTTGGGGAAAGATCTGGAAAGACGGGCATATGCTGCGGGACACGGTTGCGGAGGACTGGTCCGACGACACGCGGACACACAAGATCTTCCGCCTTCTCGAAGCGATTTCGATGGAGTTTGATCTCGAAAAGCCGATCTGGCTTGACGCCAATATCAGCGAATTCCAAAAGACGTCGAAGACGAGATTCGGGCGGGACAGCTTTATTGAGCAGATTCCGTTTGACTGCCTGGAATTTCAGGTGATTGAAGAGTGACAGGGAGCCCGCCCGTCCAATGGACGGGCAGGACAGTACAAAGTCCGGCTTCGCGCCCCTCATGAATGAGGGACGGGACAGCAGAAGTCTGCTTGCGGACTTTATTTAAAGAAGGTTGTTTGGGTGTCCGAGGATTCGGGCGCCTCATTTTTGGAAGAGAAGAGATATGTACGACAGACTGACAAAAGGTGACATCGAGAAGATGGAGCGGGAGATACTGGAGAGAAAGCTGAAGGTCCGCCCGGAGCTGATTGAGGCGGTAAAGGAGGCGCGGGCGCAGGGGGATCTCTCCGAGAATTTCGAGTATTACGCGGCGAAACGCGAGAAAAACCAGAACGAGAGCCGGATCCGGTACCTCGAGCGGATGGTCCGGACGGCACAGATCGTGGAGGATAACGCCGGGGAAGGAGAGGTATCGATGAACCGGCCGGTGGAGGTGTACTTTCCGGAGGATGATGAGACGGAGATATTCCGGATCGTGACGACCATCCGCGGGAATTCCCTCAAGGGGCTCATTTCCATCGACTCACCGCTCGGGAAGGCGCTTCTTCACAAAAAAGCCGGCGAGACGGCTCATGTCGACATGGGAAACGGAGCCGGCTACGACGTCGTGATCCGCCGGATCGGCGAGGCGACGGACGAGGCGGACGACGCGATCCGGGGGTTCTGAACCGCGGGAACAGCCCCTGTTCTAAGCCGCTTTGGCGTGGGACCGCCTGCTTTTCCGGGCTCCGGGGAACCGCGCGGACGGGGATGCCGGGAGAACCTGCCCGGTGTGCCGCATTTTCGTCAGGATGACACATAAAACGGAAAATATTTGGCGATTCGACCATGGCGCCCGGGAGGTCCGGGCGCTATACTCTGCCTATAAGCAAAAGATTGCATAGAGCAAATACAATTGTTTCAGGAGGATTATTATCATGGCAAGTCTTTCACTTCAGCACATTGACAAGACCTATCCGAACGGATACAAGGCCGTCAGGGACTTCAATCTTGAGATTGCGGACAAGGAATTCATCATCTTCGTCGGCCCCTCCGGCTGCGGAAAGTCCACCACCCTTCGTATGATCGCCGGTCTTGAAGATATTACGGGCGGCACATTTATGATCGACGGCAAGGTCATGAACGATGTGGAGCCGAAGGACCGTGACATCGCGATGGTCTTCCAGAACTATGCTCTGTATCCGCATATGACGGTTTATGACAATATGGCGTTCGGACTTAAACTCCGCAAGGTTCCGAAGGATGAGATTGATAAGGCGGTTAAGGAAGCCGCGAAGATCCTTGACCTCGACAAGCTTCTGGACCGCAAGCCGAAGGCTCTTTCCGGCGGTCAGAGACAGCGTGTCGCCATGGGCCGCGCGATCGTCCGTAACCCGAAGGTCTTCCTCATGGACGAACCGCTGTCCAACCTGGACGCCAAGCTCCGTGTCCAGATGAGAACAGAGATTTCGAGACTCCATCAGAGACTCGGCGCGACGATCATCTACGTCACACATGACCAGACAGAGGCCATGACGCTCGGAACCAGAATCGTCGTCATGAAGGACGGTATCGTACAGCAGATCGATACCCCGCAGAACCTCTATGATCATCCCTGCAACCAGTTCGTCGCCGGTTTCATCGGATCTCCGCAGATGAACTTCATGGATGCGGAAGTGAAGGTGGAAGGCCAGGATGTGTTCGTGACCACCGGCGGATCGAAGCTGAAGGTTCCGGCGGAGAAGGCGCAGGCCATCATTGACGGCGGCTATGACGGCAAGACCATCGTTCTGGGCATCCGTCCGGAGAACGTCCACGACGAGGAGGATTTCCTGAAAGCGAATCCGGACGCTGTTATTTCCGCTCCGATCCGTGTCTACGAGCTTCTCGGCGCCGAAGTGTATCTGTACTTCGATTTCGCGGGCACACAGATGACCGCCCGCGTCAATCCGAAGACTCCGGCGAGAGCAGGCGATACAGTTAAATTCGCACTTGATATGTCCAAGACTCATTACTTCGACAAGGAGACGCAGCTCACGATCGTGGACTGATCCCGGTGAACAGGCAAGCGACAGCAGAGGCCCAAAGCGGCCTCTGCTTTTTTTCGGAGTGTCAATGCGGACGGTTCTTTTTGACACTTTCTTTCAAATCGGGTGTCAATGGGGCCGGTCCTTTTTTCACTTTTTCATCGAATTGGAAGCTGCTTTCCGGTTCAGCCTGCAAAATTCATATAGTTCTGCAGCCGGAAAGATGATAGACTTGACCTGAATCTGCAGGTTTGTTTCTTTACAGAGGAAGAAGACGGGGAGAATCGCGGTATGGCGGATGGGAGACAGATTGATCAGAAACTGGAGGAGCTCCGGCGGGTAACCGGGCTCTCCCTGGAGATCGCGGATTTGTCCGGGGAAGACGGCGAAGACGCGGAGGAAAAGGTCGCAATGCTTCTTTCCGCGTGGAAGGATAAATATGATCGGAGCGGATTTATAAGGGGGCTTCTGACCGGGACCGCTGATGAGAAGTATATCCTTGCACATGCGCCCGGCTTCCACATTCCCTGCGATGGCCGGAGGAGAATCTACGCCATCGAGTGCGCGGGGAGAAAGACCGGGGAGGCGCTGAAAGTGCTCCGGGCCATGTTTATCCGGCGCACGGGTGATCTGGCGGAAACAGTGGACAGCGGGCACCTCGTACTCATCCGGCCGGTCGGAAATACCGACAGTGAGGAGGAGGCGCGGAAACTGGCCCGCACGATCGTGGATATGCTCGGCGCGGAGGCGATGGTCAGCGCGCGGGTGGGGTATGCGGACCCGGTGGATTCACTGGCTGCATTTGCCGAAGGATACCGGGAGGCTCTCCGCGCACTGGAGATCGGTGCCCTGTTTAACAGTATGGAGAGCGTGTTTCCCTACAGGGAACTGGGCATCGGGAGACTGGTGTATGATCTGCCGGAGGAGACCTGCCGGGTGTTCCTTAATGAGCTGTCCGGCAGTGAGGAGGGGCTTGCGTTCGACGAGGACGGGGAGGCCCTCATCGAGGCGTTTTTTGAGAATAACCTGAACATTGCGGAGACCGCCAGGCATCTGTTTCTGCACCGGAATACACTTGTGTACCGTCTGGAGAAGCTGCGCGCGGACACAGGACTCGACCTCCGGAATTTTGAAGACGCGCAGAAACTGAATCTGGCGAGGATGATCGGGATGCGCCTGAAGGCGTCCCGGTATCCTGCGGGCGTCTGCTGAAGAGGATCGGGATTGACCGAATCATAGATTTCGTCTTAAAATGGTAGCGGTTCAAAACAGAACCGCTGTTTTTTTGATTCAGAATACCTCTCCGTGCCGCGGGATAAGACCCGCTGCGGAAAGGCAAAGGCGCTGCCTGCGTTATACGAAAGGATGATCACATGAAACTTCACGACAGGGGAATCTACCTCATCAATGGAAAGCTTACGGAAGAATGTCCGGTTTCCGCCGCGGAAGCCAGAAAGGGGACGATCGCATACGGGATTCTTGCGTCCCATAACACATCGGATTCGGAGGAGAACCTCCGGATCGCGTTTGATGCGCTGGTCTCCCATGACATCACATTTGTCGGGATTATCCAGACAGCGCGAGCTTCCGGCCTCACAGAGTTCCCGCTGCCCTACGTACTCACCAACTGCCACAATTCCCTGTGCGCCGTCGGCGGGACGATCAACGAGGACGACCATGTCTTCGGTCTTACGGCAGCTAAAAAATACGGCGGTGTTTATGTACCTCCCATGCAGGCTGTCATCCACCAGTACGCCCGCGAGATGCTCGCCGGCTGCGGGAAGATGATCCTGGGGTCCGATTCCCACACCCGCTACGGCGCGCTCGGCACCATGGCGATGGGCGAGGGCGGACCGGAGCTCGTCAAGCAGCTTCTGAAGAGGACGTATGACATCCGCATGCCGGAGGTGGTGGCGGTGTATCTGACCGGCGAACCGGCTCCCGGAGTCGGTCCGCAGGACGTCGCGCTTGCCATCATCGGCGCTGTCTTCAAGAACGGCTATGTGAAGAATAAAGTGATGGAATTCATCGGCCCCGGCGCGGCAAACCTCTCCATGGACTTCCGGATCGGGGTGGACGTCATGACGACGGAGTCGACCTGCCTCTCCTCCATCTGGGAGACGGATGAGAAGACGGAGGAATATCTGGCGATCCACGGCCGCGCGGACGCCTACCGGAAACTTGCGCCGCAGGACGTCGCGTACTACGACGGCTGCATTGAACTTGATCTTTCGGAAATGCAGCCTATGATCGCTATGCCCTACCATCCGAGCTGCGTCTACCCGCTTAGCGACGTCATTGCAAATCCGGGCGATTATCTCCGCGAGGCGGAGGAACGCGCGAGAATATCCTTCGGCGATAAGGTCAGGGTGGATCTCACCGGAAAGATTGCGGACGGGAAGATCCGCGTCGACCAGGGCGTCATTGCCGGCTGTGCCGGCGGCGGATTCGAGAATCTGTGCGCGGCGGCGGACATCCTCCGCGGGAAGAGTACCGGGAACGGGGCGTTTTCACTCAATGTCTATCCGGCGTCGATGCCGGTCTATATGGAGCTGCTCAAGAATGGCTCATTTGCTGACCTGATCGACGCCGGCGCGATCATCAAGACCGCGTTCTGCGGACCGTGCTTCGGCGCGGGCGATACCCCGGCGAACAACGCGCTTTCGATCCGGCATTCGACGAGGAATTTCCCGAACCGCGAGGGCTCGAAAGTACAGGAAGGGCAGATCTCGTCCGTCGCCCTTATGGATGCGCGCTCGATTGCCGCGACGGCTGCGAACGGAGGAGTCCTCACTTCTGCGGCGTCCTTTGAGGGAACCTATTCGAACCCGGTGTATCATTTTGACGCGAAGATCTATGAGAACCGGGTATTTGATGCGGTCGGTAAGGCGGACCCGGATGCGGAACTGATCCTCGGTCCGAATATCAAGGACTGGCCGGTCATGCCGCCTCTGGCGGAGAACCTGCTCCTGAAAGTCGTCTCGGAGATTCACGATCCGGTTACGACGACAGATGAACTGATCCCGTCCGGGGAGACGTCCTCCTACCGGTCGAACCCGCTGAAGCTGGCTTCCTTCGCGCTTTCCAGAAAGGATCCGGCCTATGTCGGGCTGGCGCAGGAAGTACAGGCGGCGGAGACAGCGCTGCTCGCCGCCATTGCCGAAGGATCCTCCGCGAAAGAGGCGGCGGAAGGTGCACTGCCGGAGATTGCAGATGCCGTATCCGCCCTTGCGGCAGGCGGTCAGAGCGCTGCATCCGACTGGGAGCATCTCGGGATCGGCTCCACGATCTTCGCAGTCAAACCGGGCGACGGCTCCGCAAGAGAGCAGGCCGCGTCCTGCCAGAAGGTGCTGGGCGGCTGGGCCAATATCGCCAACGAATATGCGACGAAGCGCTACCGCTCCAATCTGATTAACTGGGGTATGCTGCCGTTTGTGATTCCGGAGGGAGACCTTCCGTTTAAGAACGGGGACTGGATCTTTGTTCCCGGAATCCGGGAGGCAGTCTCGCAGAAGCAGGCGGGCATCGCCGCTTATGCGGTACAGGGCGGCGAGGTTCGCTCCTTCACGATGACACTTGGTGATCTGACGGAGGATGAGCGGACGATTATCCTGGATGGCTGCCTGATCAATTACTATCGAAATCACTGATAAAAAATGGAGGCTGTCGCACTAAGGAATTAGTGCGGCAGCTGTTTCTATGCGTCGGGTGAATCCACCCGGCGCATCTTGCTTTTTACCAACAACAGACTTTCTCTTTCTCCGGGTGGGTATATCTTGCTGAGGCTGTCGAAATAGAAATATAGACAGCACTGCTTTTCTGTCTGCATGAAGATTCAGCAAAAATCGCTGCCACCGGGCAGGGCCGTATGATTATGAAATAGAAAGTCAGCTCCTTTCTTGCTGCAGTGCGAGGGCCGGATCCAGAATTGACGCCGATCCAGCCCAAATCGAGAGAAATCCAGCGCTGTACGGGGGCCGGAATTGCCCAAATCAAGAATTCAGCCCCGGCCAGTAAAGGAAGCGGGGGCCGGATTCTTGATTCGTGGAGGATCAGCCCAGAGCCCGGTCATTATCCGATGCTGCAGAAGGGGGAGGCCTTTACAGACGCAGCGGGGGAAGACCTTAGCTGGTGCTGCAGAAGGGGAAGGCTTTGGAAGCGGTGAAATACATAAGTTGGAAATGAATAAGTCGGAGATGCATAAGTTGGAGATATGCGAGTCCGAGATGCATAAGTTGATGCAAATGTCTTAAATGCAGATAATAATCAGAAAATATAAAAAAATAACTTCAAGAAAATGTAAAAATAAAACTTAACAAAAGAAAAGATTGACAATTAGAGGCGCTTCTGCTATATTAGATGCATCAAAAGAAACCCCACTTCTTAACAGCTCTTGAAAACAGAAACCTGGCAGTGACGAGAAAGCTGCAGGAACGGAAAAGAGAGGAAGACGGATCAGATCATCAATGACAAAGGTCAAAAAAGACCTTCGAGAAGAGAAGACCGGAAGTCCAAAGACCGAGAAGAAGTCTAAAAACGTATGAAAGTGCATAAAAAGCATAGGTAAAGAAGGAAAGTCATACGGAAGACAAAAAGAAGAGCTGAAGAAGAACCAGTAAAGAAACGGAGGACTTGCCCATTGGACATTAGAGAAGAACCGATCTACTTAGATCCTCAGTATGAATATGGCAGGGCATAGCAGTTCCCGACAAGAAAACCTTTTTACGAAGATGGCATTGGGATGCTAAAGTGATCAGTGGAAATCACAAAGAAGAAGAAAAGGTATATCAGCTGGCTCATTCATACTGAGATACTTGCCAGATCATAAACTGAAATGGGTGGAGAAAGATCCGAACCGACGGAAGAGACGGAAGTTTTTGAGACGAAGAAGTAAGAGTAGTTTTGGGAGCCTTTAGATTCCGGAGGAAAGCATCTGAGAAGGCACAGATCAGCAGGAGATTTCAAAATCGGCGTGAAACGTTTCGGAATATGATAGATCGATGATCAGGGAGAAAGAGATCACTCCAATACCAGGGAAGATGATAAGAGATATCTGACATCGAAAAATGGATATGAATTTCTAAGTCAAAAGACGAGCCGGGAATAAAAATAAACATTTATATATAGATCTAAAACAAAACCGAAAAAACGGATTTGCGGATCAAGAGGAATCCTAACCAATCCTGATTGAAAGATATTAGAAGAGGTAAGAACTAATTGAATAAAGAAGAATGCTGAGCGGCCGTTGTATTTTCAGGAAAAGCGAAAAATACAACGGCCGCCATCGTATGCAAAAACGAAAAGTCATATCTGTCATATCTTTTCTTTTCTCTGGGATCATCATTCTACAGAGCAGGGTGAAGATGAGACGGATCGGTACTTTCTGTTCCCCTTCTTTTTGAATTACAGTTCTGAAGGGGATGGATGATATTCCCTGTCGTGACCTTGTACTCTTAAGAAGGGGGTAGAGATGTTTCGGGAAATGCTTCGGTTGAAACAGCAGCTGTCAGATGAGGAGTGTCTTGAAGTTTTGAAGAAAGAACTTCGCGGTGTCCTCTCCGTGATGGGAGATGACGGTTATCCATACGGTATGCCGCTCAACCATTACTACTGTGAAGAGGACGGCAAAATCTACTTCCACGGAGGGCGGAAAGGGCATAAGATTGACGCCATGAAACGGCATGATAAAGCCTCATTCTGCGTATATGATCAGGGCTTCAGGAAGGATGGCGAATGGGCGCTGAACATACGAAGCGTGATTGTTTTCGGCAGGATCGAGTTTGTCGAAGATCGGGAGAAGACATATAAGATCTCACGCCTGCTCAGTTATAAGTTCACGGACGATGAGAATTATATAGAACAGGAGCTTAAAAACTCCGGTCCAGGGACACTGCTGTTTGCCCTTGTGCCGGAGCATATGACGGGCAAGCTGGTGAATGAATCCTAAGGGAACCCCTGCAGGGTAAAAGATCTGAAAATGAAAAAAGCCGGGTCGTTGATGTACATATCAGCGATCCGGCTTTTTAACATAATTTTTGGCACTTGTATGATGTTGGTGCCGGTATGAATTTCACAGAAAACATATGTCTCTGATCTGTAAGAGCCGGCTGCCGGCAGTGGACAGCTGACGGACCAGATCAGAATTATGCCTTTGCAAGCAGGCTCTCTACAAGTTCACGCTTCTCATAAAGTACACAGCCGCCGGCATGGTCATCGTTTAATATGTTCCCGTCGCGAAGGGCCGTGAAGAGCGGTGAATGCAGCGCGTCCCGCAGGGATGTGTTCCGGACATTGATGTCAGAATAAGGCGAAAACGGACACGGCTCTGCTCCTCCATGGGAGTTGATATGGAAAAAGCCTCTTCCTGCCGCCACACATCCGCCGGAACTCTTTTCATCTCCCGGGAAAGATACGTAAGCCATCTCAGGATGTTCCCGGCGGAGGCGCTCAATCCCGTTCTTGAGATATTCCCGCTCCGCGTCGCCCGGTGCAAGGTCTGTGCTCTCCGATGTCACGGGACCAAATTCCACAAAGACGACCGCCTTGCAGCCGCGGTCGGAGAGAGTCTTTAAAAATGCGTCCGAGGTCACCTCCCCGATATTCTGTGTAGTGACGGTGACGGAAGCACCGAAGATCAATCCGCGCTGCCTGAGCCCGTCCATATTGCGGATCAGCCGGTCGTAGATGCCCGCGCCGCGCCGCGCATCGGTTACTTCCTGATTGCCCTCAATGCTCATGACCGGGACGAGATTCCGGCACCGGTCAAAGAGTTCAAAGTACTGCTCATCCATAAAAGTCCCGTTCGTAAAAATCGGGAAGAGAATGTTCCGCCGCTTTCCGGCTGCTTCAATGATATCCCGCCGCATCATCGGCTCTCCGCCTGCCAGCAGAATAAAACTGATTCCCAGATCCTCGGCTTCCCGGAAAATCTTCAGCCACTCTTCGTCGGTGAGCTGGCTCACGGGCTGCGCGTCCACGGTGGCGTAGCTGCACCGCGAGTAACAACCAGCGCAATGAAGATTGCACTGGCTGGTTATACTCGCGATCAGAAATGCCGGGATATGCTCTCCGGCGTCTTCCGATGCCCTTCTCTTTTTTGAAGCGGCGGCAGCTGCAGCTGCGAATTTCAGCATAAAAGCACTTTCGCGGGGGTTCTTCACAGTGGCCCTGACCACATCTTTTATAAACCTCTCGGTGCCCTTTGTCATGTATGCCTGTAAATCAAAACTCTCACGCATGTATATAATCCTCCCGGCAAATGCATCCACGGGGCAGACTTCTGTTCTAAAACACAGTATGTGAACAGATAGCAGCTGCTCCCATTGGCTAGCGTTGTAAGGCAGTTCTTTAAACAGCTTCAGGCGGGATCCTGACAGCTTGTCTTTTCTCCGTCGAGCATTTTGTACAGGATCTGATATAGTGTAATTGCTTCTTCTTCTGCCAGATGAAATTCCTGCGCGATGGTTTCGGGAACGCACAGAGCTCTGTCCTGCAGTGCTTCACCGGCTTCAGTCAACGTGATCACAAGGTTCCGCTCATCGTGACTGTTTTTGCTTTTTTCAATATAACCCTTAGCTTCAAGTTTTTTCAGCAGCGGCGCCATTGTGTTGGACTTCAGATAAAGAGCCTCACACAAAAATTTCTCATTTACCTGCTTTTCTTCCCATAAAACCATCATGACAATGTATTGCGTATAAGTCAGATCGAGCTTTTCAAGAAGAGGTTTGTACTTTCTGGTAACCATATTCGAGACCGCATAAAGAGGGAAGCACAGCTGGTTCTTCAGCCTCAGAGCGGCGTACGTATCGTTCATTTCCTGACCCTCCGCGAAATAAATCGCACACGATGTTTTGCCGATTGTAGCGCACGCGATATATTGTGTCAAGAAGCACTCCGAGGTTTTTTGAGAGAGTGGAGTGAGACGGATTGTTAATAAACACTCTGCGGTATAAAGAACGCTTGTATACAACAAAGGATTATTTTTTATATTTTTTTTCGGTTATGACAGGAATGAATGGGCAATATGACGAAGAACGAAGACGGAATCACAGGATTTATGGCTTGTTTATTGGAAAATACACAACAGGATGGTTTTTTTGCAGGTGCTATGCTAAAATATTCCCGAAATGCACAGCGGGCAGGAACAGACGATAACGTGACTGTCTGATATTCGTATTGTTTGAGAAACTTATGGAGGATGCCGGGGAGATATTCCCGGACCTTTAAAGATGTTAATGTTCAACGGCTCAGCCGGAGGCAGAATGTTCCGCAGCTGTAAAGCGGCAGTTTCTGAACAGGTTTCCGCGAAGGGTTGTTAATCATTATATACCATATCGCATTAGGAAAAATGTGAGTTATTATTCTAAGAAACAGGAGGTGCCTATGGAACTACAGATTCAAAACCTTGTTTCCTCGATCCGAAAGGAGGGAATAGAGGCGGCGAATAAGGAAGCGGAATCAATTATCGCAGAAGCGAAGAAGAAGGCTGAATCGATTGTTTCCGGCGCAAAGGCTGAGGCTCAGCAGACCAAGGAGGCTTCTGAGAAGGAGATTTCCATCCTCAGGGAGAGTGCCGCAGTGAGTGCCGAGCAGGCCAAAAGAGATGCGGTCCTGGCATTCAAATCCGAGATCCAGGGTGAGTTTGAGAAGATCCTGGCGGCGGATATCGGCAAGCAATTCTCAGGGGAAGCACTGGGCAAACTGATCCGTGCAGCGATCGCCGGAGAGGATCTGTCCGCTTACGCGGCGGAGGTGTCCGATGTAAGTGATGCTCTGAAGGCTGAACTCGCGCAGGAGATCAAGAACGGTCTGGAGATCAGACCGACGAAGAGCGTGCAGCAGGGATTCCGTCTTGCGGCCAAGGACGGTTCAGGCTATTTTGATTGTTCCGATGAAGGGATTATGGAGATGCTGATGCCTTACTTCAGAAATCTGGACTTCCAGTAAAAAGGAGGTGCAGTATGGCTTCGTATTATTATCTGATAGCAAGCCTGCCCGAACTTCGGACGGACGGGGAGATGCCTCTTACATATAGAGAATTCCTGTCCTTATGCCAGTCAAATGTAAGTGATTCGGTCTACGAGCTCCTGGAGAATCTCACCTTGTCCAGCACAAAGGGCCCTCTTGTAGAGGACTGGGCAAAGTTTTACGGGATGCTGAGAAAGGAACTGAGTTATCAAAGAAGCGTCAATCTCGGAAAGAGTTATTCCTCCGCTTATGATAAGGATGGCTTTATTTCCCAGGTCGTTTCCTCTGCCCTCTCGGCCAAAAACCCGCTGGAGGCGGAGAAGATTCTGTTGGACTACGAATTTGAGAATTTGGATTCACTGGTTGGGCTGCATATGTTTGACGAATATGTGCTGTTCGGATATGCGATCAAATTGAAGCTGCTGGAGCGGCTTTCCTGCTTTGAACAGGAGAAGGGCAAGGCGGAATTCCAGACCCTCTTTGAAGGTATACAGCGGCGCGTGTACAGTATGTAACAGGAGTGTTATATGAAGACAGAAACAGGATTTGTAGCTGGAGTCAACGGCAACCTGATCAAGGTCAGCTTCGATGGCTCCGTTCGCAAGAATGAAGTCGGTTACATCCTCGTTGATGACAAACGCCTGAAGGGCGAGGTAATCCGTGTCAACAACGGGGAAGTAAGCATGCAGATCTACGAGATGACGAACGGCATCAAAGTCGGCGATCCCGTGGAATTTACCGGCGAGCTCATGAGCGTGGATCTGGGACCGGGTCTTTTGACGCAGGTTTATGACGGACTGCAGAATCCGCTGCCCAAGCTGGCAGAGGAATGCGGATTCTTCCTGGACAGAGGCGTCTATCTGGATGCGATTCCGGATCGTGACTGGGAGTTTACCCCGACCGTCAGTGCCGGAGACTCTGTGAAAGCGGGAAGCACCATCGGCACGGTTCCCGAGGGACTGTTTACCCATCACATCATGGTTCCTTTCACACTGAGAGGAACGGACTGGACGGTGAAGTCGATTAAACCGGCAGGCACATACAATGTCCGGTCCACGATCTGCACTATTAAAAACAGCAAAGACGAAGAGCGGGATCTCTCCATGGTATTCACGCAGCCGATCAAGCAGGCAGTGAAGTGCTATGAGGAGAGGCTTCGCCCGAATGAGCCCCTTGTCACAAAGATCCGATGCATTGACGCGTTCCTGCCGGTTGCCAAGGGCGGAACGTTCTGCACACCCGGACCTTTCGGCGCGGGCAAAACGGTTCTGCAGCACATGCAGGCCAAGAACTCTGACGTGGACATCGTGATTGTCGCCGCCTGCGGAGAGCGCGCGGGCGAGGTCGTGGAAGTTCTGAAGGAATTCCCGGAGCTGACAGACCCGAAGACCGGCCGTTCACTGATGGAGAGAACAATCATCATCTGCAACACGTCGTCCATGCCGGTTGCTGCCCGTGAAGCGTCCTGCTACACGGCCGTTACTCTGGCTGAGTATTACAGACAGATGGGACTCGACGTTCTGCTGCTCGCGGACTCCACAAGCCGCTGGGCGCAGGCGATGCGTGAGATGTCCGGACGTCTGGAGGAGATCCCCGGTGAGGAAGCGTTCCCTGCTTACCTCGAGTCCACGATCGCTGCTTTCTATGAGAGAGCAGGTAAGGTCCGGCTCTACGACGGACAGATTGCTTCCATCACGATCGGCGGTACCGTATCTCCGGCGGGCGGTAACTTTGAGGAACCTGTGACACAGGCGACACTGAAGGTGGTCGGCGCGTTCCACGGTCTTGCGCGTGAGCGCTCGGATGCGCGTAAATATCCCGCGATCCATCCGGTCGATTCATGGTCCAAGTACAAGGGCGTTGTAGATATGGACCGCATGACCAGGGCACGCGGCATGCTGATCCGCAGCAACGAAATCAACCAGATGATGAAGGTGGTCGGCGAGGAAGGTACTTCCAGCGAGGACTACATTCTCTATCAGAAGGGCGAACTCCTCGACGCGGTCTATCTGCAGCAGAACTCGTTCGATCCGATCGATGCGGCCTGTATTCCGGAGAGACAGCGCAGAGAGTTTGACCGGCTCTACGACGCGATGACGAAGACCTACGATATCACCGACAAGAGTGAGATCAGAGGATTCTTCAATCAGCTCAGACAGGAGTTCCTTGACTGGCACGGTACCGAGTTCGAGACGCCTGAGTTCGAGAAGCAGGAAGAGAAGATTTCCGGCTTTTACATGGCAAGGGCAATCGACTAGGGCAATGGATTAGGAGGTCTGGGTAGAATATGCAGAAAGTATATACCAAAATTGAATCAATTGTAGGCAACGTTGTTACCGTTCGCGCCCCGGGCGTCAGGAACGGTGACCTCGCGCTGGTCGGCGACAGCTACGCGAACGTGATCAAGCTGGATAAAGACATGGTGTCCCTGCAGGTGTTCGCCGGTGCGCAGGGCGTCAGCACGACAGACCCGGTCCGTTTCCTCGGCAGACCGATGATGGTCTCCTTCTCGGATCATCTGCTGGGCCGCGTGTTTGACGGCGCGGGTGTACCGAGAGACAACGGTCCCGCTCTGACGGAGAATATGATTCCGATCGGCGGTCCGTCCTTCAACCCGGCCAAGCGTATCCTCCCGAAAAAGATGATACGTACGGGTATTCCGATGATCGACGTCTTTAATACGCTGGTAGAGAGCCAGAAGCTCCCGATCTTCTCGATTTCCGGCGAGCCGTACAACCAGCTCCTGTCGAGAATCGCGATGCAGGCGGAAGTCGATATCATCATCCTCGGCGGCATGGGACTTAAATACGATGACTATATGGAATTCCGCGATACCCTTGAAAAGGGCGGCGCGATGAGCCACACGGTGATGTTCGTTCACACTGCGGCGGACCCGATCGTGGAATGCACGCTGGTGCCGGATATGGCGCTGGCAGTCGCGGAGCAGTTCGCTCTGACCGGCAAGAGAGTTCTGGTTCTCTTAACGGATATGACGAACTTCGCCGATGCGCAGAAGGAAATGGCGATCACGATGGAACAGGTTCCGTCCAACCGCGGTTACCCGGGCGATCTGTACAGCTGCCTCGCTTCCAGATATGAGAAGGCCGTGGATATCGAGGGAGCGGGCTCCATCACGATCCTTGGGGTTACGACCATGCCCGGCGATGATGTCACGCATCCGGTTCCTGACAATACGGGATATATTACGGAGGGACAGTATTACCTGAAGGGCGGCCACATCGAGCCGTTTGGCTCGCTTTCACGTCTGAAGCAGAATGTCAACGGAAAAACCAGGGATGACCATCGTGCCCTGATGGATGGCATGATCCGTCTGTACGCGCAGTACAAGGAGAGTCTTGAGAAGAAATCCATGGGCTTCATGATGACGGAATGGGACGACAAACTTCTGAAGTACGGCGAACTGTTCGAGTCGAAGATGATGGACCTGAGCGTTAATATTCCGCTGGAGGATGCGCTTGACCTCGGATGGGACATTCTCGCGGAGTGCTTTGAGCCAAACGAGACCGGACTTAAGACCAGTCTGATCAGGGAGAGATGGCCGAATAAAGATGCTTTGAACTAAAGAAGGAGCGTTTCCATGGCTATCAAACTTACAAAGAATGAACTGAAAAAGCAAAAGGACAACCTCAAGCAATTTCAGCGCTATCTTCCGACTCTGCAGCTGAAGAAACAGCAGCTTCAGTCCGTGATCATGAGGATACGCAATGAACTTGAAGAGAAGGAGACCGAACGCATTCAGATGGTTGGTGACCTGGACGAATGGATTGATGTTTTTGCGGAAAATGAGATCTTCGATGAGGAGCTGAAGCTTGACAAGCTGGTCGAGCCGGATCGGGTAATCACGAAGGATGACAACATTGCGGGCGTCAAGATTCCCACGTTCGAAGAGCTTACGTTCAAGGATATCAATTACGATGTGGATGAGTACCCGCTTTGGGTCGATACAGCGGTCATCAAACTTCGTGAAATTGCAAGGCTCGATGCACTGGTTGCCACACTCCGAAAGCAGACGGAGCTCCTGGAGGCGGAACTGCGGACAACTTCACAGAGGGTCAACCTCTTTGAGAAGGTCAAGATTCCTGAAGCCAAGGAGAATATACGTGTGATTCAGGTATACATCGGGGATCAGCAGACGGCTGCCGTTGTCCGGGGCAAGATTTCGAAGAAAAAACTGCTGGAGGTATAGTCGATGATTGAAAAAATGAAAATGGTTCACATCGTCACGCCGGCCTCCGGGAAAGAAGAGATGCTGAAGGGTCTAAGAGAGATCGGAATCATGCATCTTTCAGAAAAACAGGGCGCGGACCGTGCTTTGAACGATCGCTACCAGACTCTCTTAAGGACGGTTAATACCTTAAAGGAGTACGCTGATCCCAAGGCTAAGAAGAATGGGAACACGGAGCTTTTAAGCGACGGGGAATTTGAGACCATGTATCGCGGCGTGCTGGATGCAGTGGAGCGGAAAGCTGCCTGCACGCAGGCCATCGGTGCCGCGAATGCGGAAATTGACAGAATCTCGGCGTGGGGAGACTTTTCACCGGAAGAGATCAATGAACTCCGGAAAGAAGGCTTCGACTTCCATTTTTACAGAATGGGTGCCAGAGAGTACCAGGAGGCTGTGGAGGACAAGAACATCCAGCTGCTCCGTCTGGCGTCGGTCGACAAGATGGACACGGTGGCTGTGATCGGAACCCTTCCGGCATCCATACCGGCGACGGAATTCATGCTGCCGGAGAAGAGCATGTCAGAGCTCCGCAAGGAGATTGAAACATGCCAGAAGGGCATTGCGGAATGTGAGGAGACCTTCAGGAAGGCTGCGGTCTATGAAGAAAACTTCCGCAGCGAGTTGCTCAAGATGCAGAACGACATGAACTTTTCGGCGGCCAGTGCCACGACGCAGTCCGATGAAGATTTCGTCTGGCTCTCCGGATACATTCCGGAAGTGGATCTGGAATCGTTCAAGGCGACGGCCGACGAGAACAACTGGGCCTGGGCAGTGGAAGACGTGGCGGAAGATGATGAGCAGATCCCCACGAAGGTCCGTTACAACAAAGTATCGGCACTTATCAAACCGGTCTTTGATATTCTCGGTATCTTGCCGGGATACAGGGAGCAGGATATCTCACTGTGGTTCTTCCTGTTTTTCACGCTGTTTTTCGCAATGATCATCGGAGACGGCGGTTATGGCGTTCTGATCCTGGCGGGAGCGATTGCCCTGCATGTCAAACAGAAGAAAGTCAACAATGTGACGTTCCTTCTCTATATACTGTCGATCGCAACGATTATCTGGGGCGCGGTCACAGGAACCTGGTTCGGTATGGAAAGTGCCATGAACGTTCCGTTCCTGAAAGCACTCGTCATCCCAAGCATCGCAACGTACCCGAAGTATTTCGGTCTTACGGATTCGGTGTCGCAGAACTCGGTCATGAAGTTCTCCTTCTCGATCGGTGCGGTGCAGATGGCGCTCGGGTCAATCCTTTCGATCAAAAAGAAGATTCCGGAGAAGGACCTTTCCTGGATCGCCGATTTAGGCTGGACGGTCGCGATTATAGCGATGTATATGCTGTCGCTGAACCTGGTTATTCAT
Organism: Lachnospiraceae bacterium; assembly: GCA_017430765.1. The sequence goes on from JAFRMI010000014.1 coordinate 27,360, forward strand.
GAGGACATTAATCTTGTGCCGGTGTTCGCTTTGATCGGTGTCGCGTTTCTGCTGGTTGTTCTGTTCGGCGGAATGTCGCCTGACAAAACCATCGGGCAGGGACTCAAGGCAGGTCTTGCGGATTCGTTCACAACGTTCCTCAATACGATCAGCTGCTTCGGCAACGTCATGAGTTACATCCGTCTGTTCGCGGTTGGCATGGCAGGCGTGGCGATCTCACAGAGTTTCAACGGAATTGCGGCGGGAATGAAAGGCCCTCTGGTGATCGTGGGAATTGTGGTCGTACTGATCGGGCATGCGCTCAATATTGTCATGTGCTTCCTGTCTGTTGTCGTTCACGGCGTGCGTCTGAACGTGCTCGAGTTCTCCGGCCAGGTCGGGCTTGAGTGGACGGGAATCCCGTATGAGCCATTTAAAAAACTGAATTAATGAATTATGACGTGCCTGCTGAGGGACGACAGAAACAATCCAAATACGGTTTTAAGAATTATAGGTACAATCTTTTAAGAAAAGGAGAATTATCATGAATATCGCATTTATCGGTATGGCTGCTGCTCTTGGTTTATCTGCGTGCGGTTCGGCTTTCGGAGCCGGCTTTGCCGGACAGGCATCCATAGGCGCATGGAAGAAGTGCTACGCGGCAGGAAAGCCGGCGCCGTTCATCATGATCGCTTTCACCGGAGCTCCTCTGACACAGACCATCTACGGCTTCCTTCTGATGAACTTCATCAACAGCTCGAACTGTGATCCCGGAAAGGCTCTCGGTGTCGGCCTCTTCGGCGGCCTTGCAATCGGCCTGTCCGCTCTGTTCCAGGGCAAGTGCGCAGCGGCTTCCGCGGATGCTCTCGGTGCAACCGGAAAAGGTACCGCGAACTATTTTATCGTAATCGGTATCGCAGAAACAGTTGCGCTGTTTACGCTGGTCTTCTGCCTGCTGCTTCTCAACAGCTGATAAGGCAGAGAACCGGACGAGCAGAATCTGTTTTTACAGAATGATTCTTTTTGGTAACTGTTCAGGGTCACCTGGACAGTTACCTTTCTTTTCGAACAGGTATGAATATTGCAGATTATATTCTATACGAGGATCGGGAGATCCTTGTTGTCAATAAGCCGGCGGGAATCGCCGCTCAGAGCGCGCGCGTGACGGAGCCCGATCTGGCCAGCCTCCTTCGCACATATACCGGAAGAGAGGTGTATATCGTTCACCGTCTGGATCAGGCGGTATCCGGGATCGTCGTCTTCGCGAGAACAAAGAAAGCCGCCGCATCCTTATCGGGAGCTTTTCAAAGAGGGGATACGGAGAAAGTGTACCGGGCGAAAGTGAGCGGCTGCATTTGCAAAGACAGGGATACCCTGACGGACTGGCTTTTGAAGGACGGAAGGACGAATACGTCCCGGGTCGTGCCCGAGGGGACACAGGGCGCGAAGAAGGCCGTGCTGGAATATGAAAGGGCGGGGGAGCAGGAACTTCGGATCCGTCTTATGACCGGACGGCACCATCAGATCCGCGTGCAGCTCTCCCACGCCGGAATGCCGATTCTGGGGGATCGGAAATACGGAGGCGAGGCCTGCTATGGAAGGGGCAGAATTGCCCTCTGCGCGGAGAGGCTTTCGTTTACGCACCCGGGGACGGGAGAGAAGATGACGTTTGATATAGAGCCGGATTTTTGAGCCGCGCGGAAAAAACATATCAGGATGGAATTTTTCATATCCCTATGATAAAATACTTGTGATTATTCGGCGGGAACGGATACTAAGTGACTGCCTGCAATATATGAAAACATCGACAGGAATGGGCGAAACACACGGGATCGCCGCATGAAAGTCAAAGATCGGATGCCGGAGGAAACCCGCAAGTACTTTGAGAAGCAGAATTTTTAAGCTGATATGCCTCACGCTGCTGTTCATCGGCGGTGTGGCATTCTTTTCAAATCTGTCACTTTTAAACAGAGGACAGTCAGTCAGTGCGTCGGATCTAACAGATCCGACGCTTCCTGTCGTGTGCATCGATGTGGACGGCAATAAGGTCAACCGTATGAATGGCTATGTCACGGAGATGGATGTCAGGAATATGCGCGGCGGACTGATTCCCGTGACAACGACGCGGACAATCCGCGTATCCTATAAGGCGTACCACAATAAGGTGCGCTCTGTCTCCTATGAGGTTTCCACTCCGGACACCGGGGAAGTCGTCGAGAACGCGAAGATCGGCAATTTCCAGGCGGACGGCGACTATATGTCGGCGACGTTCAGCCTGTCGGAACCGATTCTCATGAACCGCGAGTACCCGATCCGCTTTACGGTGACAACGGAGTCAAAAGACGTGTATTACTACGCGCGTGTCATTCAGCGGTCAGATCCGATCACCAATCTCTATGTGCAGTTTGTGTATGATTTTTATGAGGGCTGCACGAACCAGGCGGGTGCATCTGATCTCAACACGTATCTTGAGACGGACGACACAATTACCAACAATTCTTTCACGAATGTCAACATCAAGTCGACGCTCCGTCAGGTCACATGGGGGAATCTCAACCCGCAGATCTATCGGAAAGCTGTGCCGACGATCCGCGATATGAGCGGCGAGACCTGTTCTCTTACGACCGATTACATGATCAGCGCGGAGAGCGACAGCGGCCAGGAGATCTACCATGTCCGGGAGTTCTATCGCCTGCGGTACTACAACAGCCGCATGATGCTGCTCAATTTCACAAGAAAAGCGCTGCAGGTCTATAACGGCCACTCGGAGACCGCGATTACGGCCAGCGGCGTCAATTTGGGCATTGCGGACAATGACGTGCAGTATGTCGCGAACGCCGCTGCGGACACGGTGGCATTTGTGCAGGACGGCGCGCTTTGGGAGTACGCGGCGAGCTCGGACAAGCTTGCGAGGGTATTTTCCTTCCGCGAGGCCGGCGTCGGTACGGACGAGCGCGATGACAACACCGATTACGGCATCAAGATCGTGCGGGTCTCCGAGGGCGGCGGGATCGACTTTGCCGTCTACGGGTACATGAGCCGCGGTGAGCATGAGGGGCGCAGCGGCGTCGCGATCTGCCACTACAACTCGGAGAGCTCGACTGTGACGGAGCGTTCATTTATCCCTTACATGAAATCGTTTGACCTTCTAGAGAAGGATATGGAGAAGCTCTGCTATATCGGTACGGAGAATCTCGCCTATCTGTATCTGGACCGCGCGGTTTACAGCGTGGATCTGAGCTCCAGGAACGCGGAGCAGATCCTTCACGGCATTCATCCGGACTGTTTCGTCTCTTCGGCCTCTCACAGCCGGATCGCCTGGATGAACGCGATGGATCCGTACGCGTCATCGGAGATCACGGTGATGGATCTGGAGACGGGGGCGCGCCGCGCCATCCGCTCGGACAGCGGCCAGTTCCTCCGAACCATCGGTTTTTTGAATGACGATCTGGTATACGGCATCGCCGAGGAAAGCGATCTGGTATCCGGCATATCCGGCGATGTGACGTTCCCCATGAAAAAGCTTCTGATCGAGGACGGGAACGGGACGGTTGTAAAAGATTACAATCCGCAGGGGATGTGGGTTACGGATGTTTCCATGGAGCCGGGACTCGCCCGTCTGACAAGGGTGAAGAAGGAAGGCGGCGTCTACGTTCCGGCGGAGGGGGACAATATCATCAACAACCGGCAGGCGGAGGAGAGCGAGGTGACGGTGTCGCTCGCGAGTTCCGCGCGGCAGGGGGTCCAGGTGGGCCTGAAGTTCCCCCGCTCGGTCGCGAGTCTGAAACCTTCGATCACGGATTTCAGGATCCGCTATCTGCCGCAGCAGGTCTTCGTTCCGGAGGCAGTGGAGGACGGACTGCACCTGTATTATGTCTATGCCTATGGACGGCTCATGCAGATCTTCACGGATCCGGCGAGGGCTGTGCTGACAGCCGACGAGAATGTGGGTGTGGTGCTCAACGAGAAGGGGCAGTATATCTATGAGCGCGGCAATAAGCAGACCAAGACGGAACTTGCGAATGCGGATATCCCGGAGGCTTTCCTCAGCGGCATGATCGATGCGAACGATCTTGCGGAGGCCGTTCCGGAGAATGTGACCGTGCTGAATCTGACCGGATGCACGCTGGACCAGGTTCTTTACCAGCTGTCGCAGGGGAGGGCCGTCGTGACGCGGCTCGGAGACGGAAGCATCCGTGTCATTGTGGGCTATGACCGTTATAATACACTGCAGTATAATTTTGATACGACGGAGCACTTCTACATGGGAATTAACGACAGCACGAACGCGATGCTGGAAGGCGGCAATGTCTTCGTCACCTACATCGAATCCCGCTCTACGGTGAAAGAGACCAGGTCCTGACCTGTAAGTGGGCAGGAACATTGACAAAGCCGGAAAAAAAAGTGTATAGTAGCGTTGGTTTTGCAGGATGAAACCGGCGGGGGATTAAGAGATGCATATCCCGGTTCTTCTGTCCCTGTCATCGCGCAGAACTGAGGTCAATTTTTTAAAAAGGAGAGTGATTATTTATGAAAAAGAGAATCATGAGCGTGGCTCTTGCCTGTGCAATGACGGTCAGTCTTCTCGCAGGCTGCGGCGGCGGCGCGAGCGCCTCAAAATCAGCAGACTCAGATACATTCAAGATCGGAGCAATCGGCCCCCTGACCGGCGGAGCGGCGCTCTACGGCACGGCGGTCGTCAACGCGGCGGAACTGGCTGTGAAGGAAATCAATGAGAGCGGCGGCATCAACGGCTTCCAGGTCGAGTATAAGGGCGAAGACGACGAGCACGATGCGGAGAAGTCCGTCAATGCGTATAATACGCTGAAGGACTGGGGCATGCAGATCCTGATCGGAACCACGACTTCCGCTCCGTGCATCGCAGTGGCGGAGAAGAGTTTTGAGGACAATATCTTCCAGCTGACCCCGTCCGGGTCCGCCGTGGAGTGCACAGCGCATGAAAATGTATTCCGCGTATGCTTCTCAGACCCGAACCAGGGACTTGCGTCCGCAGAGTATATGGCAGCACACAGCCTCGGCACCAAGATCGGTGTGATTTATGACAGCTCGGATGTCTATTCCTCCGGTATTGAGGCGACCTTCATTCAGCGCGCGGGCGAGCTTGGACTGGACGTATTTGAGCCTCAGGCATTCACAGCCGACTCCAAGACAGATTTCACGGCGCAGCTCACCAATATCCAGAAAGCCGGCTGCGATGTGCTCTTCCTGCCGTTCTATTATCAGGAAGCGGCGCTTGTCCTGACGCAGGCGAATTCGATGGGATTTGCCCCTAAGATCTTCAGCTGCGACGGAATGGACGGCATTCTCTCCCAGGAGAATTTCGATACATCTCTTGCGGAGGGCGTCATGCTCCTGACACCGTTCGTCGCGGATGCGGAGGACGAGAAGACGGTGAACTTCGTCAAGAAGTATAAGGAAGCTTACGGAGACACCCCGAACCAGTTCGCGGCGGACTCCTACGATGCGGTGTATGCCGTGAAGGCGGCGCTGGAGAAGGCAGACGCGAAGCCGTCCATGTCCGCTTCGGAGATCTGCGATGCGCTTAAGACCGCGATAACCGAGATTGAACTGCAGGGAATCACAACGACCAACGGAAGCTCGATCACATGGACAGCTGACGGCGAACCGAACAAGGAGCCGAAGGCGATGGTCATCGAGAACGGAGCTTATGTTTCTGCAGATTGATGTATATTTCTTAGAGGTCCCGCAGAAGGTTCAATGACCTGCCGGACCTGTATCAATAAGAAAGCCAGTCGGGGGATCGCCATAAGGTTGTCCCCCGACTTTACCACATTAACGGCACTGGATATGCCGGACACTCTGCGCCGCACGCACAGCGGATCGGAACGCGGAAGGAAGCGGCGAAGCGGGGATGACGGGGATGCGTCCCCGTGACCCGGAACCGGATAGGGGAGAGTATGGTCAACTTTATCACGAATTTAATCAACGGTCTCAGTCTGGGATCCATCTACGCGATCATTGCCATCGGCTATACGATGGTGTATGGAATCGCGAAGATGCTGAACTTTGCACACGGCGACATTATCATGGTCGGCGGGTATATTTCGTTTCTTCTGATTACGAACCTGGGCCTGCCGATTCCTGTCGGGATCTTAGCCGCGATGGGGGGCTGTATGCTTCTCGGTATGTGTATCGAGAAAATTGCCTACAAGCCGCTCCGGAAGGCGTCGTCCTCCCTGGCGGTGCTGATCACGGCGATCGGCGTGAGCTATTTCCTGCAGAATATGGCTCTGCTTCTGTTCGGATCCAATTCAAAGATCTATACGTCGGTGGTGCCGGTCACCAATGTGCACCTCGGACCGTTTCAGATTCCGGGCACAACGATCGTCAGCATTGTGACGAGTGTGATTCTGGTGCTGCTCCTGCAGGCATTCATCAAGAATACAAAGCCGGGGCAGTCGATGCGCGCCTGTGCGCAGGACCGCGACGCCGCTGCGCTCATGGGCATCAGCGTCAACAACACGATTACCCTGACATTCGCGATCGGTTCTGCGATGGCCGGTATCGCGGGCGTACTGATGTGTTCCGCCTATCCGACCCTGAGCCCCTATACCGGCTCCATGCCCGGCATCAAAGCGTTCACGGCGGCGGTGTTCGGAGGGATCGGCTCCATACCGGGAGCCATGATCGGCGGCCTGCTGCTCGGAATGATCGAGATTCTGGGGAAGACCTATATCTCGTCGCAGCTTTCTGACGCCATCGTATTCGCTGTTCTTATCATCGTTCTTCTCGTGCGTCCGACAGGAATCCTCGGGAAGAAGATTCAGGAAAAGGTCTGAGGGAGGAGAAATACATGCAGAATATGTCAAAAACCTCCAGAGACAATCTGGTGACCTGCGGCGCGATCGCGGTGGTCTGCATAATTGTCCAGATCGTGAGCGGATCAGGCGCGATGTCGAACCAGATGAAAGGCCTTCTGGTTCCGCTGTGCGTATACAGTATTATGGCGGTTTCCCTGAATCTTGTGGTCGGTATATTGGGAGAACTGTCTCTTGGACATGCGGGATTTATGTGCGTGGGTGCATTTTCGAGCGCGCTCTTTACGATGTGTGTGCGGCACGATATGGCGAAATTTCCGCGCTTTCTCATCGCGATTCTGATCGGAGCGGCCGTGGCCGGTGTCTTCGGGTTCCTGATCGGTATCCCGGTTCTTCGCTTAAACGGCGATTACCTTGCGATCGTGACGCTTGCATTCGGGGAGATCATCAAGAACGTGATGAATGTCCTGTACGTCGGGAAGGATGTGAACGGGCTGCATTTATCGGTCCATGACGCCGCCTCCCTTCGTATGGACGGGGCGAGCGCTGAGCTGATCATCAACGGCCCGCAGGGGATCACGGGTACGCCCGCGGACTCCACCTTTATTATTGCGGCTGTTCTTCTCCTCATTACGGTTGCCATCGTTCTCAATATGATCAATTCGAGAACCGGCCGCGCCATCATGGCGATCCGGGACAACCGCATCGCGGCGGGCTCTGTCGGAATCCAGATCACAAGATACAAGATGATCGCATTTACGATCTCCGCGACGCTTTCCGGGGCTGCCGGCGCCATCTATGCGCATAATCTGGCAACCCTGCAGGCCACTCCCGCCAGATTCGGCTATAATATGTCGATCCTCTTCCTTGTTTTCGTCGTGCTCGGTGGGATCGGGAGTACGAGGGGCGCGATCATAGCGGCGGCCGTTCTGACATTGATCCCGGAATTGCTCCGCGGCATCGGAAACTACCGCATGCTCATTTATTCCATCGTCATGATCGTCATGATGATCGTGAACTGGAATCCGAAATCCAGAGCCTTCATCGAGGCGCATTTCGCCCGGAGACTCAAAAACAGACGCGCGGCAAAGGAGGGCAGATGATATGGCACTCCTCGAAGTAAAAAATCTGGCAATTCAGTTCGGCGGCCTGCGGGCGGTGGATGACTTTGACCTCACGGTGGGGAAAGGCGAGCTTTACGGGCTCATCGGGCCAAATGGAGCCGGCAAGACCACCGTCTTCAATCTGCTCACCGGCGAGTACAAACCCAATGAGGGCGTCATTCTCCTCGACGGGCAGGATATCACCGGCAAGTCGACGATTGAGATCAACCAGGCGGGGATCGCCCGCACATTCCAGAATATCCGGTTGTTTAAGGGGCTGAGTGTACTGGACAACGTCAAGATCGGCCTGCACAACCAGTATCCCTATTCGACGGCTGCGGGTATTCTGCGCCTGCCCGCCTACCACAGGCAGGAGAAGGCGATGAATGAGAAGGCGATGGAGCTTCTCCGCGTCTTTGACCTCGCCTCGGAGGCGGAGACGCTCTCCTCGTCTCTTCCTTACGGGAAGCAGAGAAAGCTGGAGATTGCGCGCGCCATGGCGACGAATCCGAAGCTGCTTCTTCTCGATGAGCCGGCGGCCGGCATGAACCCGAATGAGACGGAAGAACTCATGGAGGACATCCGGTATGTCCGCGAGAATTTTGATATGACAATTCTTCTGATTGAGCATGATATGCGGCTCGTCGCCGGTATCTGCGAGAAACTGACGGTGCTCAATTTCGGAAGGATCCTGACGCAGGGGGAGACGAAGACGGTACTCTCTGATCCGGAAGTCATACAGGCATATCTGGGAGGCTGATGATGTTAAAAGTGACAGATCTATGCGTCAATTACGGCGTGATTCCCGCACTTCGCGGCATCTCCTTTGAGGTGGGCGAGAAGGAAGTCGTTGCGCTCATCGGCGCGAACGGTGCCGGAAAAACGACGATCCTTCACACGGTGACAGGTCTTATCGAGCCTGCATCCGGAAAGATCGAGTTCCTCGGGACGGATATTACAAAGACGCCGGCCCATAAAATTGTCGGAATGGGCATGGCGCATGTTCCGGAGGGGCGGAGAGTTTTCCCGGAGATGACGGTATATGAAAATCTGATGATGGGTGCATTTACCAGAAAGGATCCGGCGGAAAAGCAGGAGACGCTCGCGCAGGTGTACTCGCATTTCCCGCGCCTTAAGGAGCGCGCGAAGCAGATGGCCGGGACGCTGTCCGGCGGGGAACAGCAGATGCTCGCGATGGGACGCGCCCTCATGAGCCGTCCGAAAATTCTTCTCATGGACGAGCCCTCGATGGGACTTTCGCCCATCCTTGTGAGCGAGATCTTCCAGATTATCGAAGATGTTTCGCGCGAGGGGACGACGGTTCTTCTTGTCGAGCAGAACGCGAAGAAGGCGCTTTCGATCGCGGACCGGGCGTATGTGCTGGAAACCGGGAATATAACGCTCGGCGGGAACGCGTCGGATCTTCTGCATAACGACGAGATACGGAAGGCGTATCTGGGAGAATAAGAGATACGTGATTCACGGGAGACGGGCGGTGTACTTTCCGCAAGAAGGGGGTGCCGCGCGGTTCATGAGCATGGAGCGATGCGGAATACGAATGTCCGCTTTACATGCATAAGGGAGGAGCATATGGAACAGAAGATCGTTATCGCAATCAGCCGTGAGTATGCGAGCGGGGGAAAGGAGATCGGAGAACTGCTTTCTGAGGACCTGGGCCTTCACTATTATGACAAGGAGATCCTGAAACTGGCTGCCGATGAGTCCGGGATCAACGAGGCGCTCTTCAATGAGGCGAGAAGCTCATTTAAGAAGCCCTCCCTCTTCCGCGGCGCCAAAAAGGTTCTCTCCGGGGAACCGCTCACACCGGACAGCAGCGATTACACGTCGGAGGAGAATCTCTTTAAACTGCAGGCGAAGACGATCCGCGATCTCGCGCAGAGGGAATCCTGCATCATCGTAGGCCGCTGCGCCGGGTTTACCCTGAAGGAAAATCCGAATGTGATCCGTGTGTTCACGCACGCGCCGAAGTGGTTCCGGCTTGAAGAAGCAGCTAAGAAGAAATCCCTGCCTCCGCGGGAACTGGAGAAGTACGTCGATCGGATGACGGAGCAGAGGGCGGCGTATTTTGAACATTTTACGGGACACAAGTGGTATGATGTGCGCAACTACGATCTCTGCCTCGACTCCTCCAAGCTCGGTTATGAAAAATGCGTCCGCATGATAGAAGGCTATATGAATGTCCGGTTTGGAGCGGGGACAGTGGAAGCACTGCGCGCCGCGAAGAAGTAAGATGGCCGGATCGGAGAAATACTTTTTTCAGTCCACGACTTCTTTTTGTCGTGGGCTGATTTTGTATACAGTGTATCGGATGCGGGCCGAATTTAAGAAAACCCTTTTCCGGCCTGCAGCTCCGGTTTGCAGCTCTGACCTGCAGCTTCGGTTTGCAGCTTCGGCCTGCAGATCCGGTCAGGAAGGATGCCTCTGTATAAGAAAAGATCAGTAAAGGAGACATACTAGCGATGATTCGATTTGAAGATATGAAATACGAGCGCCCGGATCCGGACGCGCTGAAGGCACAGATGCAATCGCTGACTGAGACCCTTAAGGAGGCTGCTTCTTATGAAGAAGCCAGGGAGGCGTTTCTTGAAAAAGACCGGCTCGAGCGGAAGGTTGAGACGCTGTCTTCGCTTGCCAGTACCCGCCACTCCATCGACACCCGCGACGCTTATTACGACGGGGAGGTGAAGTTCTGGAATGCCTTCTCTCCTGAACTGCAGGAATATACGCAGAGGTGGACCCGCACGCTCCTTCGAAGCCCCTTCCGTGCCGCATTTGAGGCGGAATTCGGAAAAGTGGTGTTTCTGAACGCGGAACTCGAGGAGAAGTGCTTCTCCCCGGAGATTATCCCGGAGATGCAGGAAGAAAACAACCTCGTGCAGGAATATGAAAAGCTTCTCGCTTCGGCGCAGATCCCGTTAGGCGATGGCGTCTATACGCTCTCCCAGCTGACGCCCTTTAAAAATGATCCCGACGATGCTCTGCGCCTTGCTGCGTGGAAAGCGGAAGGGCAGTGGTATAAGGAGCATCAGGACAGACTGGATGCTATTTATGACCGTCTGGTACACCTCCGTGACACGATGGGGCGGAAGCTCGGCTATGACGGCTACACGGAGCTCGGGTACTGCCGCATGAATCGGAACTGCTATTCAAAGGAGGACGTAGAGACCTTCCGGGCAGCTGTCCGTGAATATGCGGTTCCTGTCGCGCATGCAATTCGGCGCACATTCGCGGAAAACAACGGGATGGAGTTCCCCTTGAGCTTTTCCGATATGGCGCTTGAATTCCGCGACGGCAACCCGAAACCGGTCGGGGAGGCGGAGGACATTCTGCGAACCGGGCAGGCATTCTATGATGAACTGTCGGATGAGACCGGCTCATTTTTCAGAACGATGCGGGAGGGAGGCCTTCTCGACGTCCTGTCGACAGAGGGAAAAGAGGCCGGCGGATACTGTACGACGTTTCCGGAATACGGCGTTCCGTTCATCTTCGCGAATTTCAACGGTACACAGGGGGATGTGGAAGTCGTCACGCATGAGGCGGGGCACGCGTTTGCCGGCTATATGAATATCTCGCGGATCCCGGTCTCCACGGTCTGGCCCAGCATGGAGTCCTGTGAGGTGCATTCGATGTCCATGGAGTTTTTCGCCTGGCCGTGGGCGAGGGCGTTCTTCGGGGCGGATACGGATAAATATCTGTACAGCCATCTGGCTTCCGCGCTGACGTTTCTTCCGTATGGGACGATGGTGGATCATTTCCAGCATATCATGTATGAGAAGCCGGAGCTGACGCCGACGGAGCGCCACGGTGTCTGGAGGGAACTGCTCGGTATCTATATGCCCTGGGTGCGGCTCGACGGGGAGATCCCGTTCTACGCGGAGGGCGAGGGCTGGCAGAGACAGCATCATATCTACAGCTTCCCGTTCTACTATATCGACTACTGCCTGGCGCAGACGGTCTCGCTGGAATTCTGGAAAATGATCCAGAAAGACCTGCCGAAAGCATGGGAGACCTATATGGCGTATACCCGGATGGGGGGATCGGAGGTCTTTACGGACCTGCTTAGGAAGGCGTCTCTTAAGAGTCCCTTTGACCCGGACTGCCTGAAGAATGTGTGCGCGGCTGCGGAGGGGTGGCTGCAGACGCACAGGCTGTAAAGGACAGGTAAGGTATAGGGCAGTAAGGTACAAGGTAGTAAGGTACAGGGTAGTAAGGTTCAGAGCATATGGTTCCGCTTCGTCAAGAGCCGCGGCTTGGCCGGTGCTGCGATCAAAGAGGCACGCTGCGCAGCGGCTTGCATGGCGGGACTTGTATGCAGACAGATTCGTCACGGCAGTTTAAGAGTGATTTTGTGGCTGCGTAATTCTGTGGTTGCGTATTTCTGTGGCTGCGTAATTCTGTGGCTGCGTAATTTTATGGCTGAGTAATTTTATGGCTAAGAATAAGAAAGCTTTCCTGCGGGATTTTTATACGGATGAAACCGGCAGCTATCGCTATGAGGGCAGCTATATGGTGTGTGATGCAGCTCCGGATGTATTCACAAGAATATATACAAAAGCGGCATTGCTGTA
>JAFRMI010000015.1 GCA_017430765.1 Lachnospiraceae bacterium
CGCATTCGTAGCACAGCGCGGCCTCACCGGCTTTGCTCCGACACAGGGTCATATTCCGTCCGGCGTTCCGTATCTCGGATTTGCGAGAGAGGACATTCTTGCCGGCAAGATCAAGAACGCGATGATCATCGGCAAGGGTTCCCTGTTCCTTGGCAGAATGACGAACCTGTTTGACGGTGTTTCCTTCGTGGTACAGGCCAATACCGCTGCGGAAGAGCAGAGTGCGGCCGGCGTCTCTGAAGAGGAGGTCAAGTCCCTCATTGCGAAGGCTATGAAGCAGTTTGCGGAAAATCTGATGGCGGAAGCAGAATAATTCTTAAGGAAAGGTGTAATAATTATGGCAAAAGGAATTGAAAAAATCATTGCCGATACCTTCCTTGGAATAGCGGAAGGTCTCGAAACCGGAAGCTTTGGCAAGAAACCGAAGATTGCGCTGACCGGCATGGGCAGTGAGCACGGTGAGGAGAATTCCATGGCTGCGGCGATTGCGGCGGCCAAGGACGGCATCGATGTGTATTACATCGGAAGCCTCAAGGCGGACGGCGTCACCACTGTGGAAGTGGCGGATGACGAAGCCGGTCACGACAAGATGGATGAACTGCTTGACAGCAAAGAGATCGACGGTGCGGTGACAATGCATTATCCGTTCCCGATCGGTGTGTCGACTGTGGGACGTGCAGTCACACCGGGCATCGGAAAAGAAATGTTTATCGCCAATACGACCGGTACATCCAGCACGGACCGCATCGAGGGAATGATCCTCAACGCGATCTACGGCATTATTACCGCAAAGGCCTGCGGCATTGCCGAGCCGACGATCGGCATCCTCAATGTGGATGGCGCCAGACAGACGGAGAAGGCCCTCAAAAAACTTGCGGACGGCGGCTATCCGATCCGTTTTGCGGAATCCAGCCGTGCGGACGGCGGCTGCGTGATGAGAGGAAATGATATCCTTCGCGGCACACCGGATATCATGGTCATGGATTCCCTGACGGGCAACGTTCTGACCAAGATGCTCTCTTCCTTCACGACAGGCGGAAGCTATGAGGCGACAGGCTTCGGCTACGGCCCGGGTATCGGTGAAGGCTACGAGAAGCTGATCATGATCGTCTCGCGCGCTTCCGGCGCACCGGTCATTGCAAATGCGCTCCGCTTTGCGGGTGAGCTCATTAACGGCAAAGTGTTTGAGATTGCCAAAGCGGAATTTGCCGCTGCCAAGAAGGCCGGTCTCGATGCGATCCTCGGTGAGCTGAAAGCTGCTGCCGAGAAGAACGCGGCTCCTAAGGAAGAAGTAGTGGCTCCGCCGAAGGAGATCGTCACAGCGCAGATCCCGGGCATCGAAGTCATGGATCTTGATGACGCGGTTATGGTTCTCTGGAAGCTCGGCATCTACGCCGAGAGCGGCATGGGCTGCACGGGCCCGATCGTCCGCGTATCGGAGGCGAACCTCGCAAAGGCGCGTGAAGAACTGACGAAGGCAGGCTATATCAGCTGATTCAGACAGCAGCCACGCAGAAGTAACTCGAAAAAACTGCATGATTCCAGCCGTATGACTGGAATCATGCTGTATTCATGTAGAATAAAGGTTACTATATGTATAGGTTTCAGACAATGAAGCTTTCATCCCGGCACCAGATTATTCATTACCTGAACCGTATACATATATAAAAGGAGCACTGTATGGACCGAAATCAACTCTTTCGCAGAATACCCAAAGTGGATCTCCTTCTTGAAAAGAGAGAGATCAAAGACCTTATCGAAGCATACGGATATTCGGTTGTCATGGATGCGATTCGCAGTGAGACGGACCGTCTGAGGGAGATGATCAAAGAGGCCAGGGATCCCGGAGAGGCCGAGAAAGAGATCGACGGTCTTTTGGATGCCGTTGGCGGACATGTAAAAGGTCTTTATACACCAAACGTAAGAAGAGTGATCAACGGTACCGGCACGATTCTGCATACGAATCTGGGCAGGGCGCCGATCATGCGCGAGCAGGCTGAAAGACTGGCGGATATCGTCGCGGGATATTCAAATCTCGAATATAACCTTAAAGAGGGAAGAAGAGGAGAGCGATATTCACATTTTGAGGAGCTCATCTGCCGGATTACCGGAGCGGAGGCCGCGATGGTTGTAAACAACAATGCCGCTGCGGTTCTTCTTATCCTGAGCACTTTGGCGAAGGGCGGAGAGGCGATTGTCTCCCGCGGCGAGCTTGTGGAGATCGGCGGGAAGTTCCGTGTTCCGGATGTTATGGAGCAGAGCGGAGCTGTGCTCGTAGAAGTCGGGACGACCAATAAGACGCATCTTGAGGATTACGAGGATGCGATCACGGAGAATACAAAGGTCATTCTCAAAGTTCACACAAGCAATTACCGCATTATCGGGTTTACGCAAACCGTGACGGCGGCGGAACTGCGGCCGCTTGCCGATGCGCATAATCTTCCGATTCTGGAGGATTTGGGAAGCGGGGTGCTTCTCAACCTTGAGGAATTCGGTCTCACCCACGAACCGACGGTACAGGAAGCGGTCCGCGCGGGAATTGACGTCGTGTGTTTCAGCGGCGACAAACTTCTCGGAGGCCCCCAGGCCGGAATTATTCTGGGCAGAAAAGAGTATATCGCCCGTATGAAGAAGAATCCCCTGACGAGAGCGATTCGTGTCGACAAGTTCACGGTCACGGCCCTGGAACTGGTTCTCATAGAATATCTTGCGATGGAAAAAGCACCGGACCGTATTCCGGTCATTCGCATGCTCCGCGAAAAGAAGGAGTCGACGGATGCGCGCGCCAAGGTGCTTTCCGGGATGATTCTTGAGAAGGATGTCCGCGCGAAAGTGGAAATCCGGGATACGGAATCCCAGCTCGGCGGAGGATCGCTTCCGATGGAGAGGATCCCGAGTACGGCTGTCGTCATTCGTCCTTACGATATCAGTATCGATATGCTGGAGACCCGTCTTCGCGGCATGCCGCTTCCGATTGTCGCAAGGGCATCGGAGGATGCATTCTGGTTGGATGTCCGCACCATTGCGGATGAGGATTTCCCGCTGATTGCTAAGATGATCGAGGAGGTTTGCAATTGAAGCACATTATTATCGGAACTGCGGGACATATCGATCACGGAAAAACGACATTGATCAGGGCACTGACGGGAAGGAATACGGACCGGCTGAAAGAAGAACAGGCCAGAGGGATCACAATTGATCTCGGATTCACCTGGTTTGATATGAAGGACGGTACGAGGTGCGGCATCATTGACGTCCCGGGCCACGAGAGATTTATCAACAACATGGTGGCCGGCGTCGTCGGAATGGACCTGGTTCTCATGGTCGTGGCGGCGGACGAGGGAATTATGCCGCAGACGCGGGAACACCTTGATATCCTGGAACTTCTTGGAATAGAGAAGTCCATTCTCGTGTTCAACAAGTGCGATCTTGTCGATGAGGAATGGCTCGAGATGATCGAGGAGGACGCGAAGGAAGCGCTTAAGGGCACCATTATGGAACATGCCCCTGTTGCACGAATCTCCGCTGTGACGGGGGAGGGAATCGAGGAACTGAAGGATATGATCCTCGATATGGTGAAGAATAAGGTGGAGGCAAAAGATGTCAACAGCATCCCGCGCCTGCCCATCGACAGGGTCTTCACGCTTCCCGGTTTCGGTACAATCGTAACGGGGACTCTTCTTTCCGGAAGTCTCACGAAAGGAGAGTCGATGGAACTCTTCCCGATCGGGCGGAGCGTCAAGATCCGGAGCATCCAGGTGCACGAGGAGGCGCAGGACAAGTGCGAGGCCGGCCAGAGAGTGGCGCTCAACCTGCCCGGTATCCGGAAGGATGAGCTGTACAGGGGCTGTGTTCTGGCTCCTGCCAACAGTATGGAGAATACCACCTTAATCGATGTCAACCTGAAGGTACTCGATGACTCCCCGCGGATCGTCCGGAACAGAGAGCGGTTCCACCTGTTTACGGGGACGAGTGAGATCCTGTGCCGGGCCATACTGCTCGATAAAGAGGAACTCGCACCGGGAGAGACGGGGCTTGCGCAGCTTCTTCTTGAAGAGGAAATCGTTGTCAAGAGGGGAGACCGGTTTGTCGTCCGCTTCTACAGTCCGCTTGAGACAATCGGCGGAGGCGTCGTTCTCGAGTCCAATTCCCGGAAGAAGAAACGGTTCCGCGATGACGTGATTGAGGAGATGAAGCGGAAGAAATCCGGTTCGCTCGCGGATGTCTGTGAACTCAATATCCGCCAGGAGAATGAGAATCTGATCGCATTGAAAGACCTGGCAAGAAATATGGCGCATTCGCCGGAGGAGCTGAAGCCGTATCTCGATGAGCTCGTGGAGAGAGGAACGATCCTCGAATATCCGCTTCGCAAGGATACATGGTACTGGCACGCGGACAATGCCTTTATCGTGGAGCAGGAGATTTCGCGGCGGCTGAAGAACTTTTATGACCGCTATCCGTACCGCTACGGCATTCCTAAAGCGGAGATCCATAACATCTACATGAAACATGTGAAACTGAATGTGTTTGATACAGTTGTAAACCGGATGGTTGAAGAAAAAATCTTTAAACTGAAGGATGAATTTATGTGTCTGCCGGACTTTGAAATTGTGAAGGACGAGACATTCCTTGATATCGAGAAGCTTTTGACGGATACATTTGAGACGGCTGGTTATCAGCTGCTCCGCTATTCCGAGATCGATAAGAAGCAATATTCGGATGAACTGGTGATGGATGTACTTAGGGTCATGATCGCTGAGGGACAGGCTGTCCGCGTCGGCGTTGAACTGGAGATGTACACTATGAAACACTTCATGGATGATGCGCGCGATAAAGTACTGGAGCATTTTAAGACAGAAGAGATTCTGACGATCACTCAGGTGCGGGAGATGTTTGCGACCAACCGGAAATGTGCCAAACCAATTGTCGAATATATGGACAGTATTAAGGTGACAAAGAAGGTTGGAGCAGAAACAGAGAGGGTAGCATGTCTTTAAATCTAAAACAGTTGGAAGCGTTCGTTAAAATCGCCAATAACAAGAGCTTTTCCCAGACTGCCCGGGAGCTCTATCTGACACAGCCGACAGTCAGTACGTATATCAGTAAGCTGGAGAGTGATCTTGGAGAAAAGCTGTTCGCGAGGACGACGAAAGAAGTCGAGCTGACGGAAGCGGGGAAGAAGATCTATCTCTATGCGCGTGAGATCATCGAGCTGGCGGATAAGATCGAGAACAGTTTTGCGGATTCAGAGGAGGGGGATGTGAAACAGATTATTGTTTCCGCCTCTTCTATACCGGGGACATATCTTCTGCCCGCGATTCTCGCAGAGTTCGGAAGACGGTATCCCAAGGTGGAATTCCGTATAAACGAGACCGACAGCAGCGGTGTCGTAAAAGATGTTGCGGAGCACCGCGCGGATATAGGATTTGCGGGAACGGTCATCGGAGTAAAAACGATTCATTTTATACCCTTCTACGAGGATGAACTTGTAATCGTGACCCCGAATACTGAGAAATACCGTTTATTAGCGGAGCAGACGGAAGATTTCACGTGGCTCGAGGACGAGACCTGGCTTATGCGCGCGAAGGGATCCGGGACTTTGAAGGAGGCGCTAAAGCTCCTTGAGACGATGAATATCCGCACGGACCAGCTTCGGGTGGCCGCCCGGTTCAGCAATACCGGTGCGATTCTTCTCTCGATCCGGGAGGGTGCCGGCATCGCGATTATCTCACGTCTGGCGGCGGCGAGCGCGATCGAGAGGGGTGATGTACTCGCGATTCCGATCCATTCAAGCGGATCCTTCCGAAAACTTAACATGGTGGTGAGTACGCTGTATCCGATGTCTGACGGATGCAGAAAGATGGTCCGGGTCGTAAAGAATATGTACGGCGTGTAACGGAGAGGACTGTCCGAATACTGCTGAGGGGAGATTAAAACGCACCAGCGGTCGGACAGCTGAAGAGTCCATAAAAGGTTCCTGGTATGAGAAGAGTACTTTTTTTCGGAGATTCCAATACATACGGGCTTGATCCCGCGGGAGGGCATTCCGGACAGCAGTATCCGCCGGAGATCCGGTGGAGCGGTATTGTCGCGAAGAAACTGGAAGGAAGCTGGGAAGTGATCGCGGACGGACGTAACGGCCGCTGCATCCCGGAACTTTCCTATGAGTTTGAGGAGCTGGATGCGCTGCTGGACAGCTGCGGGGAATTGGACCTGTTCGCGGTCATGCTCGGCACCAACGATTATCTCAGTCAGCCGCATCCGCGCCCGGAAAAGGTCGCGGAG
>JAFRMI010000016.1 GCA_017430765.1 Lachnospiraceae bacterium
GTACATCATGATCATGTCGGAATTGCCGACGTATGGCTTCGTGTTGTTGGACGCCATCGTTGACACCAGCATCTTCGGCATCTCAAGCGGCAGCTGCCGGAACGCCGCGCTCAGGGAGTCCGTACCGCCGGTTCCGCCCATCCCGAGCACCGCATCTATCTTCCCTTCGGCAGTCAGCTTTTTCAGGATGACGGCGAGTCCCTCACTCATTGCGCGGTTCGCACGCACCCGCGTATCCCCTTCCACTCTCGCGGCAAATGCAGCCAGGTCTGTCCCCGCAGCCGCGGCCACTTCCTCTTTGTGAATATCCGGTTCAAAATAATCACCGCCGAGCACACTGATGTCAATCACCAGTGCCTCGCAGCCGGATCTTTCGATCTGCTCTTTGACAAACGCATACTCCACTGCCTTTGTGTCCAATGTTCCGGGCAGAGCCACCACCGGTTTTCTCATACTGTCATCTCCTTTCAATGCCATACACAACTTCGATGATTGCTGTTTTTTATCTGACAGGAAGAACACGTTCCTCTGCGTACAATCCTGTTCTGCACGATTCCATTTTTATATTCTTACAGTTCACCCGCGCTTTCTATAATGGTCTCCGCGCCGTGCTCCTCAAGGAAAGCACGGGAGCGGAATCCCCATGTCACAGCGATGCAGTCAAGCCCCCCTGCCGCCGCTGTCAGAAGATCGATCTCCGAGTCGCCTATATACACCGCTTCCTCCGGAGAGACCTGCAGTATATGCAGGCAGGTTTCCAGCATATCCGGAGCCGGTTTTCTGGCAATCCCCTTCTTCTCGCCGAGCGCGAAGTCGAAGAGCCCGTCAAACTGGTCCTTTACGAGTGCCTGAACCGCCTCATCGGGTTTATTGGAGACAACCGCCGTCAGAATCCCCTTCTCCCGCAGGGTGCGGATGGCTTCCGGAATTCCCGGATACGGGGCCGTCTGATCCGTGCAGTGCACCTTATAGTACGGCCGGAACACATTCTCCAGCCGGGCCGCTTCCTCCGGATCGAGAGTCGGAGTGATCGTGTCCTCCGGCGTGCCGATCACAAGCAGGTCCGAAAGGGGCGTCCCCGAAACATAGGCGAGTGCGCGGCTTGCGGCAACGGACGCCCCGCTGCCGAAGAAAAACCGTGTCTCCTCTCCGGTCATGTCATGTCGGTATCCGCAGGCCTTAAGTGCGTAATTCATCGCCGCATTTAAATCATCCAGCGTATTTAACACCGTCCCGTCCATATCAAAGATGTATGCTTTATAACTCATATAATCACCCTGTCATATATTATGCAAAAGCCGGTGCCGATCGAATTTCCGCCGATCATTATTCCCCGCTTTCTTTTCCCGGCTAGTGTGCTGTTTTTACTGCTCCTCATTTCCCGGTCAATCCGCTGCTTTTGCCGCATTTTCCCTCCCGATCAGAATCACCGAAGAAAGAATCAGGAAGATACCCAGGATCTTGGACAGATTCGCGCTTTCCCCGAGAACGAGAATCCCGAGCGCACAGGATACCAGCGGATCGAGTGTAACGTAGATGGCCGCCCTTCCCGCTTCAATCCGGCTGATTCCCCACGTGTAGAGAAAATAGGGGATAACCGTACAGATGACATTCTTTCCCAGGCACAGCAGGATCAGTACCGGATGCTGCTTCATCAAAACAACAGATCCCGGCAGATCCCCGAACGGGATGGTAAAGAGAATCGCGAACAGAAAAGTATACGTTGTCATCGTGAGCGGA
>JAFRMI010000017.1 GCA_017430765.1 Lachnospiraceae bacterium
CGTTGCGCTCTGGCGCCTCCTGCGGCATTTTTCGCGCGTGGATCTGCATAAGGTGGATTATTATTTGAGCTGCCTCTTCGCCGCTCTGACCGTTCCGGTCCTCTATTTATTTGGAAAATGCACCACTTACGCAGCCCTCTCTGTTCTTTCGCTCTCCGGAAAGTCCTCTGCAGCAGCTCCTACGGGTTCGCAGAGCGCGGAAACCGCACAGTCTGTTTCGGACTCTGCAGGAGAACAGCCCGGTCACCCGGAAGCGGGCGGCGGGCTGTCTGGCAGTCTCTCTGTACCAAGCGCTTTTCCGGACAATCCGCCTGCCGTTCACCGGTCTTTGGCTTCTCTGTCCGCCGCCTCAACTCTCTCCGGCCTCCTTGCCGCCGTCCTCGCTGTCTGTGCCCCGGCGTTTGTGGAGCGTACGATGGCCGGCACCTTCGATACCGATATGGCACAGATCCTTCTGGCGTCCCTCCTCCTTTTCCTGATGGCGCAGACGCTTTTGTCCGAATCTTATATCCGGGCGGCGGTCTGTGCAGTGGGGATGGCTGCGGTGACGGGGGCATATACCCTGTTCTGGTCGAGGGGACTGGCGTTTGCTGGAATCGCTTTCCTTGGCGGAGGTCTGTATTTATCGGGGGCGTTTCTCTTTGGGAGAAAGGAAACTAAGAGGCGGAATGCCTGGAAAAAGCATCTGAAAGCCGCGTGCTTCGGCTATGTTCTCTGCCTCCTGCTTATGCTCACGGGACTTATGGTGCTGCAGGGGCCTTCCTACATCCGTTCATTCCTGCAGTCTCTGTCGTATGTTTCAACGGAAGATGTTGTATCCGGCATGCCGAACCGGTATACGGGCATTGCGGAGATGCAGGTGCCGCCGTTTGCGCCCGGGCAGATTTCGCAGTGGTTTGCGGGTTACTTTCCCGGACAGCAGATGACAATTGTGGCCGGCGTCGGGGGAATGGCAGCTTTGTTTGCGGCGATCGTCGGACTTGGGATACTTTTTGCCGGGACAAGTCTGTCGCGGGATTCGAACCCGGATGCTGCCTCTCAGGCAGAAGCAGATCCGGGTGATCCTTCTCCGGCAAAAGCGGGTTCGAATGCTGCTTACCCATCAGAAGCGGGCGCGGAAGGCGGCCGCCCCGCCGTCTGGTTCCTTCTTCTCCTCCTGTGGTTTGAGGCCTGCCTCTATGCCGTATTTAAGGGAGAGCGCTTCATCATGCATCTTGCGGCTCCGGCAGGAATCCTTGCAGGTGCCGCAGCCGGAATAGCTGTCCACTGGATTTTCATATGGGGAAGAAGGAGGGGGGCATTTGCCAAAGCAGTGGGTACGGCCTCAGCCGTAATCCTGTGTATGCTGCTTGTTGTTCCTTCTGTTTCCGGCTCGTACAGGATCGGGAGCGGGTACGGCGGGCTCGTCAGCGACTGCGCCGAAAATACTGCGGACTGGATCGCCGCGAACGCCCTCGCGGAAGACGCTGTGATCGTTTCCTGGTGGGATCTGGGCTACTATTACGAGTACAAGGCGGGAATTCCGGTTCTGTGGGACGGCGGTTCGCAGGATGAGATCCGGTCGATCCTTGTCGGCAGGGCACTTACAGGCCGGGATTTTTATCAAAGCCGGGAACTTTTAAAGATGCTGGCCACTTCCGGAAACAGGGTGGCCTGGCGCCTGAATGGACGGCTTGGACAAAAGGAAGGATTTGCCGCGCTGTGGAAGCTCGCCGCCATGGGCCGAGAGGAAGCGGCAGATGCCTTAAGCGAAACGTACGGATTTTCTCCTGAGGAGGCGGCTGAAATCGCTGCCATGATCCACCCGGAAACGTCTCCGGAGATTTATCTTGTCATCACGGAGCGGATGATGCAGGTTCTCGGATGGATCGAGTACTACGGAAACTGGGATTTCAGCGGGGAGGCGCCGATCCCTTTGGATCCCTCCTATCTGGCTCCCCCGGAAGGGAAAGGAGGATCCGCGGAGCAGGGAGCAGATTCCGGAGAGGATGTGATGGCGGAAAGGAAGCAGGAGGTGATCTGGCGGCTGTATTTTCAGGAAAGCGAAAGCCGTTATTTCAGGCGGGTATATGAGGCAGAGGACGGGATAGACCGGGCAGCCGTTTTCGTCGTGGCCTAATCCTTTGCCGAAAAATGAGCCATCTGATCCGGTCTTCCCAATGCCGAAGCAGCGGCTCAGCAAGAAAGAGTCATTGAAATGAAACGGTGAGTGACATATAATGTCGTAAAACAGTCCATATGCTTCCGGCGGTCATTGACCGGAGGCAGGGCTCTTTGTCGGGGGGCAGGAAGTCCCGCGGAATGTATGGATCCGCGCCCCCTTAAGGAGAAATATTTGAAGAAAAAAACACCCGGAAAGGATGTGCAGGTGAGAATACAGAGCCTTCTGCCGGTGAAGCCGGCCGGGCAGCGACCGCGGCTTCTGCAGGGGAGGCGCGCTTTCCTGATGCGTGTGCTGTGGATCGTGATCGTTTTAGGCATCTGGAAAAACACGTCAGCGGTTTACGCATCTTCCGTTCCCGCGAAGAAAAACATCACGGTGAAGCTCACCGTCAAAGGGAGCACAAAAACGGTCACCGTGGATCCCGGCACCGTCATCCGGATCAAGGCGAAGCAGGGAAAAAAGAAGATCGCCGCAGCCAAACTGAAGATCACTTCTTCAAAAAAGGCCGTGGCAAAAGTTTCTTCCACCGGTCAGGTAACGGCGAAAAAACAGGGAACAGCTGTCATCCGCATCAAAAGAAAGGGAAAAAAGACAAAGGCCGCCCTGAAGGTGATCGTCAAAAAGCGAACCTACACGGCAAATGCAGCCAGCGAAGACCCTTCGGAGCTTCTGCCGGATACGTCCGAGGTTTCCGCCGCGTCAGAAAGTGCGATGCCCTCCGGGTACCTGCACTACGGTACGGTTTCCACGGGGCAGATGCCTCATCAGCACATCTGGTACCCGGTTGTATTATCGGATCCGGAAGCACCGGCGTATCCTGCTGACCGGTGCAGCGTCTGCGGGCTTGAGAGATGGACCTTTACGGAATCATCCGAATCCTCAGACGATCCGGAATCTTCCGGTTCTTCAGGGGGAACAGCGGCGTCATCCGCCGCAGGTACGTTCAAAGGACGTATTGTCATGATCGGGGATTCCTACGGGGCGCGCTCCTCCAACTGGGGCGGCAATTACACTTGGCCTTATCAGGTGGCGAAGGGGCTCGGACTGACAGAGGGACAGGCCTGGATCGCCTGCAAGGGAGGCTACGGATTTGCCGTCAGCGGGAGCTTTACGAATCTGTTGCGCCTTGTTGATCCGGATCCGGATGTCACGCATGTGCTGGTGGTCGGCGGCATTGGAAATGACCAGTACCAGTCCAAAGACGCCATCAAGATCGGATGCAAGGTCTTTGCGCTGGAGGTGAAAACCCGTTTTCCCAAGGCGAAGGTCATCTACGCCGCGCCGAATACGCACATCAGCAATGAAAGCTGGCTTGAGAAACTCGCGGAGCATCGTCCGTGGTACATCGAAGCCTGCAAAGAAAACGGATGGATTTATCTCAGCGGTTGTGAGAAAATCCTTGCGGGCAGGACAGAACTGTTCCGCGCGGACGGACACCACCCGAATGAGGAAGGGGAGGTTGTTCTCGGGGAGGCGCTGACAAAGAAGCTGCGGGCCGTGCTGTAAGGAGCCCGGCGAGAGGCCGCGGGCCGTACTGTAAGGGTCGTCCGGTGAGGAGGCCGCATGCAGTGTTGTAAGGTACTGGCGGGGAGACCGCAGACCGTATGGGTATGGTAAACAGCACGCAGTTTACCGGGAGTAGTAAAAAGGAAGGATTTTGGGGGCCATATCCGCCGCTGCGGGAAGCGTGCAGACGGCGGATACAGAGGCGGACTCATTTTCAATAAGATATAAAAAGAGAGACTGCATATCCGGGGTTTCTCACATGGGAGAGAAAGCAAATGAAGAAAGCGGTCATTGTTGGAGGCAGCAACGGGATCGGCCTTGCGATCGGAGACAGACTTATCGCTGCGGGGTATCATCTGGAGATCTGTGACAGGTGCGAGGTGGAGGAAGGAATTCTCGATCCGCAGCATTTCACATACCACGCATGCGATCTTCTGGACTTTAATGAGGACCTGTTCTATAGTCTTGCGGAGGATCCGGAAGTGGAACTTCTTATGGTGACAGCCGGTTTCGGCCGGGTCGCGGATTTCCAGTATCACCACATCGCGGAGATCGAAAGAATGTTTACCGTGGATACCGTATCCACGATAAAGATCATCCGCATCTTCTATGACCGGATTCTCAGCAGGGACACGTTCTACGCCGGCGTCATGGGCTCCATCGCCGGATGGATGAGCAGCCCCTGTGCGAGTGTCTATTCGGCCGCGAAGGCGGGAGTGGTCCGTCTCGTTGAGTCCGTCAACATTGAGCTTGAAGTGGCCGGTACGGACAACCGGATCCTCGATGTCTCTCCGGCCTCCTTTAAGGGCAGCCGTTTCTACGGGGGAAAGAATGACCTTGCGGTCACCGGCCCTCTCGCGGACGAGATCCTGCAGCATCTGTTTAACCGGGACACGCGTTTAATCCCCCAGTACGAGGAGACATTCAAGAGCGTCATCGAGCGCTATCAGAAGGATCCCCACGAGTACGGTCTCCACAGCTGCCGGTATAAGCAGGAGTCCGGACGCCTGGACAACGAGAAACGTGTCATCGTCGGCTATCTCTCCGGCACGTTCGACCTCTTTCA
>JAFRMI010000018.1 GCA_017430765.1 Lachnospiraceae bacterium
ATTGCCTCAGAATAAATGCAGAATATCAAATGTTATCAATTTGTTATCAAATCTACCCTCAAGGCCTCGAAAAGCCTTGTTTTAAGCCACTTCACGAGGAGCCTTAATCATTCGTACTCGACCGTTGCCGGCGGCTTAGGTGTATAGTCATACAGTACGCGGTTGATCCCCGGCACTTCCTTTGTGATCCGCTCCGCGAGGTGGTCCAGGAACTCCGGTGCCAGATGTTCCACCGTCACCTCCATCACATCGGTCGTGTTAATTGCGCGGATGATGCACGGCCAGTCAAACGTCCGCTTGCCATCCCGCACGCCGGTAGATTTGAAATCCGGTACAACAGTGAAATACTGCCAGACTTTTCCCTGCAGTCCGTTCTTTTCAAATTCCTCCCGGAGAATCGCATCAGATTCCCGGACGGCCTCCAGGCGGTCCCTCGTAATTGCGCCGGGGCAGCGGACGCCAAGGCCCGGTCCCGGGAACGGCTGACGGTCCACCATGGAATCCGGAAGGCCGAGCATACGCCCTACTTCACGGACCTCGTCCTTGAAAAGGATCCGGACAGGCTCTACAAGTTCAAAGCGGGACGCGATGTCTTCCGGCAGTCCGCCCGCATTGTGATGAGCCTTTATGCCGGCTTCACTCTCCAGGATATCCGGCCAGATCGTACCCTGTGCAAGGAACTCCACGCCTTCAAGCTTTCTGGCTTCGTCTGCGAAGACATCAATAAATTCTTCGCCGATAATATGTCTCTTCTTCTCCGGATCAGAGACTCCCGCGAGCTTATCGAGGAAACGGTCCACCGCATCCACATAGATCAGATTCGCGTTCATCTGTCCGCGGAACACATCGATCACCTGCTCAGGCTCCCCCTTGCGGAGCAGTCCGTGATTCACATGGACACAGACAAGATTCTGTCCGATTGCCTTTATCAGAAGTGCCGCAACCACAGAAGAGTCAACACCGCCGGACAGTGCCAGCAGGACCTTCTTATCTCCTACCTGCTTTCTGATTTCCTCAAGCTGCCAGTCAATGAATGCCTGCGCAAGTTCCGGTGTTGTGATTCTCTTCATATCATCGGGACGATTGATGTTCTGCATAGTTTCAGTACCTTCCCTTCTACGTTCCTGTCCGGTGCAGCGCGCACCTGCTTTCCTTCATTGATAACATCTACAGTAAACAATAAAATACATCCATTCGTCAATAAAAAACGGACTCGTTTTTACATCTCCCCTGCCTTCATCTTCTCGAGAACATCGAGCAGAGACGGAAAGATCGCGTCCGCCTTGCTTCGCATCTCCTCGTCCGGCTGGAGAATATCAGGGATCATAACAGTATAGGCACCGGCTGCTCTTCCGGCGCGGATTCCGTTAAACGAATCCTCAAAGACGTAGCAGTCGGAAGCGGGGAGTCCGATCCGTTCAGCTGCTTTAAGGAAAATATCCGGAAACGGTTTCGCACGCGCAAGAGAGACCCCGCTGATATAATCATCGAGGTATTTCATAAGGCCCGTGGCTTCCATATGATGCCGGATTTCCTCTTCGGATGAGCTGCTCGCGACGATGATGGGCATCCCCTGTTCTTTTAGGAAATGCAGCAATTCCGTGATCCCTGGTTTTTTGAAGATTTTTCCTCTCAGTTTTATGCGAATTCTCTTTCTGAAATCATCGAACAGAGAATCTGTGTCTTCCGTCATGAAATACTTGCGAAGAACGGCACATTCCTCCTCGCCCACCGTGCCGCATATTTCATTTGGAAAGGACTCGTCAAGCGTCAGCCCCCTGTCCGCGGCAAGTTCTTCCCACGTATCCTGATAGACCCGTTCCGTGTCAATCATCAGGCCGTCCATATCAAAGATAGCGCCTCTTTTCATCATGCTGTCCCTCTGCTGTTTCTCATCCTGATCCCTCTCTCCAGCATTTTTCTGTTACGGATTCTTTCAATCGAACGCCTCTCCCGGCATTGCCCTGCCTGCTTCTCCGGCACTGCATGAAGCACCCCGGGAAGGAATTTTCTTATTCATCAAGAATCCATTCGGCAATTCTCCGCCTTGAAACCCCGTGATTCATCGCCTGCTGACCGATATATCTGTGTGCGTCTTCCTCCGTCATATGCTTCTTTTCAAGCAGAAAGAATTTGGCGCGGTTCACAACCCGGATCTCCTCCAACTTCTCCTCCGCTTTTCGGATCTTTGACTCAAGCTCGTGCATTTTCGTCTGCACAGAAAGCAGAAAACGGACGGAGTATTCCAGCTGTGCGGCAGGCACGGGTTTTGCGATCACGAGAACTCCCCTGTCTGTCACATGATCCCTTATAATATCGCACACCTCCTGCGGAGCCGCAAGGAGTACAGAAGTGTGACCTTCGTCCGTAATATCGAGAGCAAACTGTTCGCCCATCTCATCCAGCAGGGGAGCATTGATGACAATCAGATCATAGTACCGTTCCAGAACGCATTGCCTGGCTGAAGCCACACTCTTTCTCCGGTCAACCATGATAATCCCGGACAGGGGTTTCCGGACAACGGAAGAAAACTGATCAGAGGCAGATACGATCAGAACGGAATGCTGCGCATCTGCTTTTTTGCCCATAAAACTCCACCCCCGTCAGATCTTTGTGTATCTTTTTATGATCTCTTCCGGAATGATGTTGCGGACAAAATCACTCCTGCACGCAAGGGAACCTGCTTCTTTGCGGGAGCCCGGCAAAAGAGGCTCCAATCCGTCCGTATTCTCCGGCAGGCGGAGATGGTTTCTGATCCCGTAAAGCCCTGCATGAATGAGAAGCGCAAAGACCAGATACGGATTGCCCGATGCATCCGGAGACCGGAGTTCTGCACGGGTACGTCCCTTAAAAGTCTCAAGATACAGAAGTTCCGACTGCCCTGCGGCGGACCAGTTTACCCGGTCCGGTGCCGTACTGCTGCCCAGCCTCGCGTATGAAGCATCCGTCGGATTGAGGAAGATCGTGATGTCACGAATCCGCTCCAGTATGCCGGCAGCAGCCTCGGATACCACGTCCTTCCCTTCTCTGTCCGAGGCAAATATATTAATGTGATACCCGTTTCCCGGCTTATCTGGAAGGGGCATGGGGGAGAAATCCGCGACAAGGCCGTACCGGTCCGCCACCACGCTCACTGCCATCTTGAACGTGATCATCTGGTCCGCGGCTTTCAGCGGTTTCCCGTAATGAAAATCGATCTCATTCTGACCGGGTCCGCGCTCATGGTGGGATCGTTCAGGCACAAGTCCCATTCTCTCAATGGTCAGACTGATCTCACGCCTGATATTTTCACACCTGTCAACAGGCCCGACATCCATATAACCGGCCTCATCATAAGGTGTTTTCGTGGGGCGCCCCTCTTCATCCTTCATAAAGAGATAGAATTCCGTCTCTGATCCGAAACGAAATTCCACACCGGCCTCCTCCGCCTTTCGGACCGCCTCTTTCAGAATCACCCTTGTGTCGGCGGCGTATGCATCCCCCTCCGGCGTACATACATCACAGAGCATCCGCAGAACACGGCCGCTGTCCGGCCGCCACGGAAGAACAGAAAGAGTTGAAGAATCCGGACGGAGATAGAGGGATGCGTAGGGGCAGTCCTCAAAACCCGCGATCTGGCGCGCATTGACAGGGATCCCCTCCTCAAAGGCCTTTTTTATCTCACCCTGCCTGACAGCGATATTTTTCTGTACGCCATAAGCGTCCACAAAAGCGAGGCGGATAAACTTTGCGTCCTCTTCTTCTATGTATTTCATCACTTCCTCATATGTATATCTCATAGGTTCCTCCATTACAATAGAAAGTGAACAGCAAAAATACCGGCTCTTGTTTTCAGCATAGCATACCTCCAGTCAGATATGCATCTATTATATTCAGGCACACGAAAAAATCTCCTGATTAAACACAGGTTCGGAATCTCTGCAGTCTCTCCGTTTCTTCCGTCTCTGACACAAACGTGGATAGAATGTCCGTCTGTTGGGGACACTCACAGGTTTGTATACCCCATTAGTGCGAGATCCACTTCTTTCGCGGCATTTCTTCCCTCTGCAATCGCCCAGACAACAAGAGATTGTCCCCGATGCATATCACCAGCCACATAGACCCCCTCTTTGGTTGTCGCGTACCCTCCGGGTTTCGTATTGACATTCGTCCTTCCGTCGATCTCCACACCGAATGACTCCGTCACATATGATTCACTTCCGAGAAAACCGGCAGCAATCAAAACAAGCTGTACCGGAACCGTTCTCTCCGACCGCTTGACCGGTACCATGCTGAGCCTCCCGGTTTCTTCGTCCATTACCGGGGAAAAGGAAATCAGTACCGCTCCCTTAAGGTTTCCCTCTTCGTCTTTCAGAAATTCCTTGACGGTTGTCTGGTAGATGCGGGGATCTGCGCCGAATTTCCAGATGGCCTCCTCCTGGCCGTAATCCGTCTTGAGGATCTTCGGCCATTCCGGCCACGGATTCGTCACCGGACGCCTTTCCGGCGGCTTCGGCATCATTTCCAGCTGCGTCACACTTCCTGCCCCGAGGCGGATACAGGATGCGACACAGTCGTTTCCTGTATCTCCGCCTCCGATCACGATGACATTCTTACCTTTTACAAGATCATAAGGAACATCGCTGAAATGGCTGTCGAGGAGACGTCTGGTCACCTGACCGAGAAAATCGACCGCGAACCGGATCCCGTTCGCCTCTCTCCCCGGCACCTTGATATCCCGCGGATTCGATGCGCCGCAGGAGAGTATTACGGCATCATATTCTTCCTCCAGGACAGAAGCCGGTATATCTTTTCCCACATCCGTATTCACCAGGAAATGTACACCCGCACCTTCCATGACAGCAAGCCTGCGGTCAATCACTGTTTTCTCCAGTTTCATATTCGGAATCCCGTAGCGAAGAAGTCCGCCGATGCGGTCGCTTCTCTCATAAACCGTGACCTCGTGTCCCCTGTGATTGAGAAGCTGGGCAGCAGCAAGCCCGGACGGCCCGCTTCCCACAACAGCAACCTTCTTTCCCGTCCGCACCTCCGGCGGTTTCTCGTCCACGAGGCCGTGCACAAATGCATACTCGATCACTGCCCTCTCGTTTTCCTTCGTGGCCACCGGATCATCGTGAAGACCGCAGGTACAGGCGGCCTCACAGAGCGCCGGACAGACGCGGCACGTAAACTCGGGAAAGCTGTGCGTGATCTGCAGTCTTCGATAGGCTTCCGCCATTTTTCCCCTGTAAACAAGATCATTGATTTCCGGTATCAGTCCTTTCAAAGGGCAGCCCGATGCCATTCCCGCAATCATGCCGCCTCCCTGACAGAACGGTATGCCACAGTCCATACATCTGGCAGCCTGCTTTCTCCGTTCCGTCATCGGCAGCGAGAAATGAAATTCGCAGAAATCCATGAGCCTTTCTTCCTCGGAACGGGCGGGCCCGTCCATCCTCCTGTATTCCAAAAAACCGGTTTCTTTTCCCATATCATACCTCCGCATCAGCGACGAATTCCCTGAACGCTTCGATCTTAGCCTCCTCCGTGTCCGATCCCTGCTCTTCACTCTTTGCGATCAGCTTCAGAATCTTCTTATAATCTGTCGGAATGATCTTTTTAAAATGCGGCACATTTTCCGCAAAATGCTCAAGTATCTCCTTCCCTTTCTTTGATCCGGTATATCTTACGTGTTCCTCGATCATCTTCCGCAGTTCCCTGCGGTCCGTATCTGATTCCACGTTCTCCATCCGGACAAGCTGTTTGTTCAGGTTTCTGTAGAGACGGTTGTCCGCATCCAGAACATAGGCGATTCCCCCGCTCATGCCCGCGGCAAAGTTTTTGCCGACAGAGCCCAGAATCACCACACACCCCCCTGTCATATACTCGCATCCGTGTTCGCCGACACCTTCCGCAACACAGCGGGCACCGGAATTCCGGATGCAGAAGCGCTCACCGGCCATGCCGGAGATATAGGCTTCGCCGGACGTCGCTCCATACAGTGCCACATTTCCGGCAATGACATTCCTGTACGGGTCGTAAGCAGCTTCTTTCGGCGCACGGACGATCAGTTTTCCCCCGGACAGTCCTTTGCCGAAGTAATCATTGCAGTCTCCCGTCAGACAAATCGTGAGACCTCTCGGGATGAACGCGCCGAAGCTCTGGCCGCCGGAGCCGGTGCAGTTGATCACGATCGTATCGTCAGGAAGCCCCTCCGGGTGTTTTCTCGTGATTTCCGCGCCCAGAAGCGTTCCGAATGTCCGGTCCGTGTTCGTCACACGAAGTGACAGTTCCGCCTTCTTCCCCCTTCCCAGGGCTAATTTAACATCCCGGGACGCGAGGAGAACGGCCTCATCCTTTGTCTCCTGCAGATGGAAATCATACCGGTTCTCCGGATGAAAGGTGCTCTCATGCCGGTCCGTTCCCGACATATCCAGAAGAATCCGCTTAAGATCCAGCTTTTGCTGTCTGTCAGAAAGATCTTCCCGCACCCGCAGAAGATCCGTTCTTCCGACAAGTTCCTCCACCGACCGGACGCCCAGCGCAGCCATAATCTCCCGAAGCTGTCTTGCAATAAAAAGCATGAAGTTCATAACATACTCGGGCTTTCCGGCAAATCTCTTCCGAAGTTTTGGGTTCTGGGTCGCGACTCCCATGGGACACGTATCGGACTGGCATGCCCTCATCATGACACATCCCATGGAAATAAGAGGGGCCGTCGCGAATCCGAATTCCTCCGCTCCTAAAATGGCAGCAATGGCGACATCCCGTCCGCTCATAAGCTTTCCATCCGTCTCAATAACGACCTGTCCGCGGAGACCGTTCCTGATGAGCGTCTGGTGCGTCTCAGAAAGGCCCAGTTCCCATGGCAGTCCGGCATTATGGATGGAGGATACCGGCGCGGCGCCGGTTCCGCCGTCGTATCCCGATATGAGGATGACGCCGGCACCTGCTTTGGCGACTCCTGCCGCTACTGTTCCGACACCTGCCTCCGATACAAGCTTTACAGAAATCTGCGCATTTTTATTTGCGCATTTCAGATCATAGATCAGCTGCGCCAGATCCTCGATGGAATAGATGTCATGATGCGGCGGAGGTGAAATCAGGCTGACTCCGGGGGTGGAATGCCTCGTTTTCGCGATCCACGGATAGACCTTTCTTCCCGGAAGATGGCCGCCCTCCCCGGGCTTTGCGCCCTGTGCCATCTTAATCTGGATCTCCTTTGCGCTTACAAGGTAACGGCTCGTGACGCCGAAACGCCCGCTGGCCACCTGCTTGATGGCCGAACTTCTGTCATTCGCCGTACCGGCGGACAGAATTCTCTCCTCGCTCTCTCCGCCCTCTCCGCTGTTGGACTTGCCGCCCAGACGGTTCATAGCAACAGCCAGTGTCTGATGCGCCTCTTCAGATATGGATCCGTAGGACATAGCACCCGTTTTGAAACGCCGTACAATTGATTCCTCACTTTCCACCAGCGCAAGCGGAATCCCCTGCTCCGGCGGTACAAATTCCATCAGACTGCGCAGATACCCGGTTCTCTCTTCATCCACCATCTTCGTGTATTCCACGAATTTTCTGTAGTTTCCCTCCCGTACGGCGCTTTGCAGCATATGGATCGTCCGCGGGTTATATCTGTGGTTTTCTCCCTGGCTTCTCGATTTATGACGTCCCTCTGCCGTCAGTTCCAGATCAACCGCAAGTCCAAGGGGATCGAATGCGCGGCTGTGCTGTTCATCTGCAGTCCTTCCTATATCATCCAGCGTAATGCCGCCCACGCGGCTGACAGTACCTGTAAAATACTGCTCAATGACTTCCTCTGAAATACCAATTGCCTCAAAGATCTTGCTTCCCTGATAGGACTGAATGGTGGAAATCCCCATCTTCGACGCAATTTTGACAATTCCAAACAGAACCGCTCTATCGTAATCCTCCACTGCCGCATAATAGTCCTTGTCAAGAAGCTCTTCCTCCACAAGTTCCGCGATTGTTGCATGTGCGAGATAAGGATTTACAGCGGAGGCTCCGTACCCGAGAAGCGTGGCAAAATGATGCACCTCTCTTGGTTCTCCTGACTCCAGAATCAGCGACATGGACGTGCACTTTTTCGTATCTACGAGATGCTTGTGGACAGCGGCAACCGCCAGAAGCGACGGAATCGCGACATGGTTTTCGTCTACCCCTCTGTCTGACAGAATCAAAATATTAGTTCCTTCACGGTATGCCTTGTCCACCAGCTGGGCAAGATGCGTGAGAACCCGCCGCATCGGCGTTCCTTTATAGAACAGCGTGGAAACTTTGGAGACGCGGAACCCCTCCTTCTTCATATTTTCGATCTTCAGAAGATCCAGATCAGAGAGAATCGGATTTTCTATTTTGAGGACGTGGCAGTTCTCCGGGCGCTCTTCCAGCAAATTGCCGTTCTTCCCGACGTAAACGGTTCTTGACGTGACAATTTCTTCCCTCTGTGCGTCTATGGGGGGGTTCGTCACTTGGGCAAACAGCTGCTTAAAGTAGTAAAACAGCGGCTGGTTTCGTTCAGAGAGAGCCGCAAGCGGGGTGTCCACACCCATAGAGCCGATCTGCTCCGTACCGGTAAGAGCCATGGACAGGATTCCGTCGTGATAATTCTCCCATGAATACCCGAATGCTTTCTGCAGACGCTTTTTTTCTATCTCAGACAGTTTCGGCACTTTCCGGTTCGGAATCCGGAGGTCAGATAAATGCAGCAGATGGCTGTCCAGCCACTCCCCGAACGGTTTTGCCTTCGCATATTGTTCTTTGATCTCACCGTCATCGATGATCCGTTTCTCTTTTGTATCAACGAGCAGGATCTTCCCCGGATGCAGCCTCTCTT
Source organism: Lachnospiraceae bacterium (assembly GCA_017430765.1). Next base: position 8,834 of record JAFRMI010000018.1, read on the forward strand.
TTTTGATAATATGCCGCTCATCGAAAGGCAGCACGCCCACCTCGGAGGAGAGGATCAGCCGTCTGTCGTCTGTCACATAATATCTGGACGGGCGCAGTCCGTTCCGGTCTAAAATGGCGCCGACAACATCTCCGTCAGAGAACAGAATCGATGCGGGCCCGTCCCAGGGTTCCATCATTGTCGCGTAATACTGATAAAAATCACGTTCCTCCTGTGAGAGTGTATCGTTATGTGCCCATGGCTCCGGAATGAGGATCAGCGCGGCAAGGGGCAGCGGAAGGCCGCTCATGACAAGAAACTCCAGCGTATTGTCCAGCATAGCGGAGTCCGATCCGCTCTGCGAGATTACCGGAAGCACCCTGGTCATATCCTCATCCGTAAAAATAGCCGTATGCATGGTCTCTTCCCGGGCAAGCATCTTATCGGCATTTCCCTTAATCGTATTAATCTCTCCGTTGTGAACGAGCAGGCGGTTGGGATGCGCCCGCATCCAGCTCGGCATCGTATTTGTGGAGAAACGGGAGTGCACCACCGCAATGGCGGAGCAAAAGTCCGGATCCTGAAGATCCGTAAAGAACGTGCGGAGCTGTCCCACAAGGAACATCCCCTTGTACACAATCGTTCTGGCGGAAAGTGAAGGGATGTAAGTTCCGACATTGCTCTGTTCAAATTCCCTGCGGACAATATAGAGCATCCGGTCAAAGGCCAGATCGTCCGTCACATCTTCCGGTCTTCCTGTAAAAACCTGGAAGATATTCGGCATGCACTCTCTTGCCCGTCTTCCGAGCACCGACGGATCCGAATCCACTTTTCGCCATCCGTATATGGAAAGGCCTGCTTTTTTAGCGATGATTTCAAACATGGATTTTGCCTGCCGCATCGCGAGTTCATTCTGCGGGAAGAAAAACATTCCGACGCCGTACTGTCTCTCTCCCGGCAGTTCCACGCCCTGCTCCCTCATCTTCTTCACAAAAAAGCTGTGGGGAATCTGCGTGAGAATTCCAACGCCGTCTCCTGTCTCGCCCGCCGCGTCCTTACCGGCTCTGTGATCCAGCCTCTCCACGATTGACAGGGCGTCGCATACAAGAGTATGGCTCTTCCTGCCCTCAATATCAATGACCGCACCGATCCCGCAGTTATCATGCTCAAAAGAGGGATCATAAAGCCCCTCTCTGCTTATCCTCTCATACCGTTCTTCCATAAGCGCCTCCCCGTTCTTTGTCCGGCACAGCGGACGTAAAAACAGTCATTCACAACCCGCTTCGCTCCCAGCTCATTCTTCTCTCTTTCCGATTGCCGCTCTCACAAATTGGTAAAAAATCGGGTGCGGCCTGTTCGGGCGGGATTTAAATTCCGGATGGAACTGAACACCGAGGAAAAATGGGTGGTCCCTGATCTCAACGGTCTCCACCAGTTTTCCGTCCGGAGACAGTCCTGAAATTACAAGACCGGCATTCGTGAGAGTTCTCCTGTATTCGTTGTTAAATTCATATCTGTGCCTGTGCCTTTCGGTGATCTGCAGTGCTCCGTAACACGTTTCCATCAGGGTGCCTGGTGCAATGCAGCAGGGATAACTCCCGAGCCGCAGCGTGCCTCCTTTGTCCACCTCATCAGACTGACCCGGCATAAAGTCAATCACTTTGTGTTCCGATGCCTGATGAAATTCCCCGGAACACGCGTCCGGGATTCCGGCAGCATTTCTGGCAAATTCTATCACCGCGATCTGCATCCCGAGGCAGATGCCGAAATAGGGGACTCCTCCTGTTCTGGCGTACTTTGCCGCGAGAATCATTCCCTCCGTCCCCCGGTCTCCGAAACCTCCGGGGACAATGATCCCGGAGACTCCTTTCAGCTTTTCCTCCACATTGCACTCGTCGATTTCCTCCGAATCGATCCACCTGATTCCGACATGTGCATTAAGTGCAAATCCGGCATGCGCGAGAGCTTCAGCCACAGACAGGTAAGCATCGTGAAGCTGGACGTATTTTCCGACAAGTCCGATTACAACCTCCAGGTTCCTGCTTCCGATTGCCTTAACAAGGCTTTCCCACTCCGCAAGATCCGGCTCCGGCGCGTCAATCTTAAGTTCGCGGCATACGATACCCGAGAATCCGGACTTCTCCAACATAAGCGGCGCCTCGTAGAGACTTTTAAGCGTGCGGTTCTCTATGACGCAGTCCTCCTTGACATTGCAGAACATGGAGATCTTTTTGAAGATGCTCTCTTCCAGAGGTTCGTTGCAGCGAAGAACGATGATGTCCGGCGTAATTCCCATTCCCTGCAGCTCTTTTACGGAGTGCTGCGTCGGCTTTGATTTGTGTTCATTGGAGCCGTGCAGGAAAGGAACCAAAGTGACATGGATAAACAGGCTGTTCTCCCGCCCGATTTCCAGGGAAATCTGGCGGACCGCCTCCAGAAACGGCTGGGATTCAATGTCGCCGATCGTGCCGCCGATCTCGGTGATGACGATATCCGCGTCGGTTTCCCTGCCGGCTCTGTACACAAATTCCTTGATTTCGTTTGTGATGTGCGGAATCACCTGTACAGTCGATCCCAGGTATTCTCCTCGCCTTTCTTTATTTAGAACATTCCAGTACACCTTTCCGGATGTCAGGTTGGAATATTTCGTGAGATTCTCATCGATGAAGCGCTCGTAGTGACCGAGGTCGAGATCCGTTTCGGCACCGTCCTCCGTCACATACACCTCCCCGTGCTGATACGGGCTCATGGTTCCGGGATCGACATTGATATACGGATCCAGCTTCTGCGCAACTACCTTCAGACCCCGCGCCTTCAGGAGCCTTCCAAGAGAAGCCGCCGTAATTCCTTTCCCGAGGCCGGAGACAACTCCGCCGGTCACGAATACAAACTTTGCCATGCTCTCTCCTTCCCTCTGTATTTCAGGCTCACAAACCGAGCCGCTGCGCCGCGTGCAGGCTGCCAGGAAGGCAGCATTATCCTTTCCGCAAAAAGGAAGAAAACGCGGTTCAACTCCGCAGCCCCTCATTAATAAGAGGCTGCGGAGTCCGACTTTCTGCAGCGGGTACAGCCGCGTAAGCGGCTGTACCCTTTAGTGCCTGTGTGCATTGTGCCGGATCAATAGACCGAGAACAGCAGTTTTCCGTAGCTCGGAAACGGCCAGCATTTTTCCGGCGTCATCATCTCAGCTTCATCCACATACTTCCGAAGCGCTTCCATCGCGGGAAGCACACTGTCACGGACAGACTCTGAAGTGCTGATAATATCGCCGGAGCTTTCGAGGGCGGCAAGAGCGCTCTCGAGTGCCTCCACATGCTCCAAAATCGAGTCCGTGAGCTCTGAGAGTCTCTCCATCGTAGTGATTTCATAGTTGCACTTCACTCTGCCGCTTACCGCCCTCATTTTTGAAACGGTGTCCGCGAGGCTTCCCAGATAGGACTCGATGGCAGGAAGGTAGTTTTTCCGCACCATATCCACCATCGTGTTTCCTTCAATGTTTACGCTTTTGCAGTAGTTCTCCAGCATGATCTCGCAGCGGGAATGGAGTTCGGATTCCGTAAACACCTTGTGGGACATCAGCATATCCATGTTCTTTTTGTCCAGCAGATGCGGCATGGCGTCCGCTGTGGTTTTCAGATTGGAAAGTCCGCGGACTTCCACCGCCTCCTTCACCCAGTCCTCTCCATAGCCGTTTCCGTTAAAGAGGATCCTGTCATGCTTCTCAATTGTCTCCCTGATCAGATCGTGGAGTTCCGTTTCAAAATCTTCCGCCTTCTCCAGTCTGTCCGCGTACTGCCGCAGGCTCTCTGCTACCGCCGCATTCAGCATGATGTTGCAGCACGCGATACTGTTCGCGGAACCTAGCGAACGGAATTCAAACTTGTTTCCGGTAAATGCAAACGGTGAAGTGCGGTTTCTGTCCGTGTTGTCCCTCGAAAACCGCGGGAGAGAATGAACGCCGAGCTTCATGATAACCTTCTCCGTTCCCGCATAGGGAGTGTCGGTGCGGATCGCATCCAGTATCGCGGAGAGCTCGTCTCCCAGGAATACGGAGATGATCGCGGGCGGCGCCTCATTGGCGCCGAGACGGTGGTCGTTTCCGGCCGTCGCGACAGACAGACGCAGCAGATCCTGATAATCGTCCACAGCCTGGATGACACCGCACAAAAAGAGTAAAAACTGGGCGTTTTCATAGGGCGTGTCTCCCGGCGAAAGAAGGTTGATGCCGGTATCTGTGGAAATGGACCAGTTGTTGTGCTTTCCCGACCCGTTCACTCCTTCAAACGGTTTTTCATGGAGCAGGCATACCATCCCGTGCTTCCGGGCCACCTTCTGCATGATCTCCATGGTGAGCTGATTGTTGTCGGTGGCCACGTTGGTCGTGGAGAAGATCGGAGCGAGTTCGTGCTGCGCGGGAGCCACCTCGTTGTGTTCCGTCTTGGCTAAAATCCCAAGCTTCCAAAGTTCGGTGTTGAGATCCTCCATGAACGCTGTCACGCTGGGTTTGATGACCCCGAAATAGTGATCATCCAGTTCCTGTCCTTTGGGTGCCCTCGCTCCGAACAGGGTCCGGCCGGTATACACAAGGTCCGGCCGCTTGTTGAACATATCCTTGTCAATCAGAAAGTATTCCTGCTCCGGTCCAACGCTCGTCCGCACATACTTTGCATCGCTTCCAAAGAGTTTCAGGATCCGCTTTGCCTGAATGTTGAGAGCCTCCATGGAGCGGAGGAGCGGCGTCTTCTTATCGAGCGCGTCCCCCGAATAGGAGCAGAAAGCGGTCGGGATGCACAGTGTATGATCCTTGATAAAGGCATAGGACGTCGGGTCCCAGGCCGTGTACCCTCTCGCCTCAAATGTCGCTCTGAGGCCGCCCGACGGGAACGAGGAGGCGTCCGGCTCTCCCTTGATCAGTTCTTTGCCGCCAAATTCCATAATCACACCGCCGTCCGGTGAAGGGGTGATGAAACTGTCATGCTTTTCTGCCGTAACCCCTGTGAGCGGCTGAAACCAGTGCGTGAAATGTGTCGCCCCGCGCTCCACGGCCCAGTCCCGCATCTCCGCGGCGACTGCCTCCGCGATCTCCTCATCAAGTGCTGCATTTTCATCGATCGTTTTGCGAAGGGAATGATATACATCCGACGACAGTCTTGCTCTCATGACTCTGTCATCAAAGACCATGGAACCAAAGATTTCCGGAATGCTCTGCTGTTTCATGATAATCTCCTTTCTTACTCTTCCTGACCGTTTTTACTGCTCTATGTAAAATGATGCCGTTTCTCTTTATTGACCGCTGTCCCCGTAGTTCGATAAAACCCTTGCGGAGGGATCTTTCACATTGCACCCCTCCCAGTTGGGATTCGGCATCCAAAATCCGGCCACCATCTTTGCCTGCCCTGGGTAATGCTTTTCAAAAATATCGCGGTAAAGAAGCGATTCCTTGGTAAATGGCCTGGCAAAGTCGTACAGCAAAATCCGTTCCGCAAACTCCTCGTCCGAATACAGTTCCTCCGCGTATTCCTCAATATCGTCCTTGAGTGAATGACCCACCGCATCGGAAAAGGCCGCCTTTTCTCTCCAGAGAATACTGTCGGGGATCAGTTTGTCCCTCTCAAACGCATGCCGGAGCAGATACTTGCCTTTCCCGTATCGGTTGAGCTTTTTCTCCGGATCAATAGCCATACAGTATTCAACGAAATCCAGATCACCGAACGGAACCCTCGCTTCCAGAGAATTGACGCTGATGCAGCGGTCAGCCCGGAGCACATCGTACATATGGATCTCCCGGATCCGCTTTTCCGCTTCCTTCTGGAACTCCTCCGCGGACGGTGCGAAATCCGTATACTTGTAACCGAAGATCTCATCGGAGATCTCCCCTGTCAGGATCACACGGAGGTCTGACTGCTCGTGGATTGCCCTGCAGACCAGATACATTCCGATGGAAGCACGAATGGTTGTAATGTCGTATGTACCGAGTGCTTCGATCACCGGATCGAGTGCCTTAAGAACGTCTTCCCGCGTGATGATCACTTCGTGATGGTTCGAGTGAATAAAGTCGGCAACAAACCTTGCATATTTCAGGTCGATGGCATCGACATCCATCCCGATCGCCCAGGTCTCCAGCGGATGATCCAGCATTCCTGCCGCGATTCCGCATACCAGGGAAGAATCCAGGCCGCCGGACAGGAGGAATCCGACCGGGGTATCAGAATCGAGCCTTTTTTTCACTCCCTCAATCAGAAGATCGTGGATCTTTGAAGAGATCTCATCCATGTCATCCGCCCGGAATGCGGAGACCTCCGACATGTCCCGGTATTTGATAAATTCGCCGTTCTTGAAGTAATGTCCCGGAGGGAACGGCCGGATTATTTCCACGAGATCCACCAGGCTTTTCGGTTCGGAGGCAAATATATAGGTCCCGTCGTCTCTGACGCCGTAGTAAAGCGGACGAATGCCGATCGGATCCCTGGCGGCTATATAGGTATCTTCTTTCCCGTCGTATATAATGAGGGCATATTCGGCATCAAGCATACGGAACATCTCTGTGCCGTATTTCCGGTAGAGTGCCGGAAGGATCTCGCAGTCCGAACCGCTGATGAACGAGTATCCGTCCTGTTCCAGTTCCTTTTTCAGCGGACGGAACCCGTATATCTCCCCGTTGCAGACAAGGATCAGGTCAGCATCTTCCGGAGGGACAAGCCCCTCGCCGGTATTCTCAAATGCGGAGGAAGGGACGGTTGTCCGGTTCCCGAACACAAACGGCTGCATCCCTTCTTCCGTGATGCCCATGATGGACAGCCTGTTGAATCCCAGCCACCCGCCTCCTGTATTGACAATCCTTGTGTCGTCCGGTCCACGCGAACGTGTTCTCCGGAGACTTTTCGCGAGAGCCTCGTAATTACCTTCTCTTCCGCAGAAGCCCAGAATGGAACACATCTCACACCTCCCAAAACAGAAAAAAGGCGTCAAGGAATTTCTTCCAAGACGCCTTTGTCTTTATGAAAACGTATTCTAATCGATCCTTCCTGTACTGTCAAGTATTAATATACGAATAATACGTAACATATTAAAGCCGATATAATCTGTACAGCACATATTCATCCGCCCGAAAATAACAGCCGGTCATCTTTCTGCTATTTCATCAGTTCAAACAGCTCGTCTCTTTTCTTCAGAATTTCTCTCACATAAGCGGCGTAATCCGCATCCTTTTCGGCGCGGAGAAGTTCCGTCAGCTCGGATGCCGGCTCAAAGATGGATGTAAGCGACAGATTTCCGAGCACGCCTTTCAGCGCGTGAGCTGCCTCAAACGCCGTTTTCAGATCTCCCGCATCGACAGCCTCTTTCAGCCTGTCAAAATTGGTCTCATTAGCCAGCATACCGACCAGTCTTATATAAAGCGCCTCATTCCCCATGCAGCGCCCAAGTCCCTCTTCCGTATTTGCGCCGAAATTCTTCAGCGCTTCCAGTGTAAGCATATGTATTCTTCCTTTCATCAGTCTGATATTTCCCGCATCCGTTCAGGGTACCTGAACAGGCCGCTTCTTAACCATCATAGCAAAAACGGACTCTTTTGGACAGAGGTATTCAGCGCACCTTCGGTTTCGCAAAAATCAGCCGCATGGAATTCAGGATGCAGAGCACCGCAACACCTACGTCGGCAAATACAGCCGCCCACATATTCGCAATTCCAAAAGCACCCAGGATCAGAATGAGAGCCTTTACAAAAAGCGCGAAAACAATATTCTGCCTCGCTATGGAAATTGTCCGTCCTGCGATTCGGATCACCGCAGGAATCCGCATCAGGTCATCATCCATGATGACGATATCCGCCGCCTCGATGGCCGCGTCCGATCCCATGGAACCCATCGCGATTCCGACGTCCGCCCGCATAAGAACCGGGGCGTCGTTGATTCCGTCGCCCACAGAGGCGAGATGCGACCGCCCGTTCGTCTTAAGGAGCAGTTCCTCTACCTTCTTCACCTTGTCCTCGGGAAGCAGTTCCGCGTACACGCCGGTTACTCCAAGCCGGGAACCGACCGCTTCGCCTACGCTCTTCCTGTCACCGGTCAGCATCACGACCTCCCGGACACCGGAGCGCTTGAGCTCCCGGATCACATCTCCCGCCTTTTCTTTGACCACATCCCGGATCAGTATGGCACCGAGATATTCATAGGCGTCTTTCTCCGCGAGTCCTTCTTCCTCCACTTTTGCCCGCGCGACATAGCAAACCGTCGCGGCTGCGTCCTCTAAGCGCGGCACGGATACGTATAGCTGCGACATAAGGGCTGCATTTCCAACCGCGATGATTCTGTCACGGAACGTGGAGAGAAGTCCCATACCGGCCATATTCTCTGACTCCAGTAAAGGTTCCGCCGTCTCTGTTCCCTCGGACAGTGCATCGCGTATGGAACCGGCGATCGGATGAGTCGACTGCCCTTCCGCAGCCGCCGCCTCGCGGAGAACCGTATCCCCGCTCACACCTTCTGCCGGAATCACTTCCGTGACTTTGAATACACCCTCTGTCAGTGTTCCCGTCTTATCCGTCACAAGCGTATCGAGATCCGCGAGAAGTTCAAGATAGTTTGACCCCTTAACCAGGACACCGCACCGCGACGCGGCGCCGATCCCGCCGAAGAACGCGAGAGGCACGGAGATCACAAGCGCGCAGGGACACGATATGACGAGGAATGTACACGCCCTGTAGATCCAGGTCATCCAGTTTCCGGCGATGAGTGACGGGACGATTGCAAGCACCAGCGCCGCGCACACGACGATGGGCGTATAATACCGCGCGAAGCGGGTAATGAATGTCTCCGTGCGGGACTTTTTCTCGGATGCATTTTCCACAAGTTCCAGGATCTTCGCGACAGTGGAATCCTCGTACGCCTTAAGGGCGCGCACCCGGATCAGTCCCTCACCGTTAATGCATCCGGAGATCACCGTTTCCCCCGGACGCGCCGGTCTCGGCACCGGCTCTCCCGTAAGAGCGGCCGTGTTCACAAAGCTCTCCCCCGATATGACCTCGGCGTCAACCGGAATCTTCTCGCCGGGACGGATGACGAGCACGTCGCCGACCTCGACGTCATCCGGATCCACCTCCTCCGTGCTTCCGTCTTCCCTCTCCACATTCGCATATTCCGGGGCGATATCCATCAGTTCCGTGATCGACTGTCTGGATTTCCCCACCGCGTAGCTCTGGAACCACTCACCGACCTGGTAAAACAGCATGACGGCCGCCGCCTCCTCGTATTCTCCCGTCGCGAAGGCCCCAATCGAGGCGATTGTCATGAGGAAGGACTCGTCAAACATCTGCCGGTTTCGAATTCCGTGAGCGGCCTTTCTGAGGACCGGGAGTCCGCAGATCAGATATGGGATAAGAAAGCAGAAAAACAAAGCAGCCTTATTATTCAGGAGCGGCACCGCACCGGTTTTTTCCGCGATCAGAATCAGGGAGAATACTGCCAGTGCCAGGAGAATCCGGTTCCGCTCCCGTTTCAATTTAGCAGACATCTCTTACACTTCCACTGAAAAATCCGGCTCAATCTTTCTGCCGGTCTCGATCGCTTCTTTCAGAATCGCTTCGAAGCGGCTGTCATCGGCATCCAGTGTCATCTTCTGCATCATGAAGTTGACTTTTACATCGTGCACACCGTCGATCTTTCGGATCGCGTCTTCAACTTTTGCGGCGCAGTTTGCACAGTCAATTTCACACTTGAACTTTCTTTTCATGGCTTTTCCTTTCTTTAAGAGGTATTCGGTTATTCTTCTATATGTTCCTTACCCATCGCTATAATCGTTTTCACATGGTCGTCCGCAAGACCGTAAATCATGGCTTTTCCGTCCCGTCTGGCAGAGATCAGTTTCGACGTGCGGAGGATCTTCAGCTGATGGGATACAGCGGACTGGTTCATCTCCAGATCCTCACAGATCTCCGTGACATTTTTCTCCCCGGGAAACAGATCGTAGAGAATCTTGATCCGCGTGGAATCGCCGAATATTTTAAAAAGTTCGGCGAGTTCACAGAGCTCATTTTCCGAAACATTCTCGATCAGATGGTCGATTTTCTCACTGCTCATGTTCTCATAGATTTCTTCCATCCAGCAATATTCCTTTTCTATGTCTGACTCATGATTTTCTGTTCATATGAATATATTATCATATGTTGCTTATATGTCAATCTTTTTTTGAAAAACTGCATCCAGACTCCCGCTGTGCATTAAAAACACCGGACAAAACCAACTCTGTCCGGTGATCTCATTTGCTGTTATAAGGAATTCCGTAACATGACAGCGTTTCCGCAAAATGCGGGGGAATGGAGCTGTCAATGCTTTCTTTCTTCTCTCGCTTCTTCCGCAGTGCGGATTACTTCTTCCAGAGAAGCCCCGCAGGAAGCGCTGACGATTGCGGCGACCGAGCCTTCCACAAAGGGGCAGTCAATGAGGGCAATTCCTTCGCCTCCCATATCTTCGATCACCATCTCCGCTGTCATAAAGGAACTGCCCATGTCCGCGATCACGGCGACGCCGTCATCTGAAAGACCCTGCACTTCCTCAATCGCTTCGAATATTTTTGCGTAATCCGTCCCCAGGCCTCCGTCTGCCATGCCGCCCGCCGCGCGCACGGGGACGGCCGGGGCCATCATAAGTCCGAGCTCCGCCACGCCTCTCGCACACAGATCACTGTGGGAAACCAGTACAAACCCTACCATAGCTTAATACTCCGCTGCAATTGCCTTAAGAAGAACTGTGAATGACGTCGCTCCGGGATCCTGATGGCCGATGCTGCGTTCACCCAGATAACTCGCGCGGCCTTTTGTCGCGATGATCGTTTTCGTATATTCCACACCGTCTTCCGCGGCCTTTACGCCGGCGTCAAGAATCTCCCTGACAGACAGTCCCGCTCCGAATGCTTCCTTCATCGCCTCATTTGCGGGAATCATCGCATCCAGCATAGTTTTCTCCCCGCGGACAGCTTTTCCGCGAAGCTGAACGCCGCCGATTCCTTCGTCCATCATAGCGAGGAAATCTTCCATTCCGATCTCTGTTTTGCCCGCGGCCTTTCCGCCTGCCTTCATGAATGCCGTTCCGTATAACGGTCCGGATGAGCCTCCGACTGTTGATACGAGATCCATTCCCACTTTCTTTAAAACTGCTCCGATATCCTTTCCGGCAAGCCCCGGAAGATCCGTCTCCACTTTGGCAAATCCTCTGGCCATATTAATACCATGGTCATTGTCGCCGATTGCTGCATCCAGATCTGTCAGAAACTGGGCGTTCTCATCGATGGCTTCTTTCATCTTTGCCAGTATAACCAGTACCTTCGCGCTGTCCGTCATGACGCGTCCTCCTTAATTTCAGCCGGCCGGTTCTGTCAGCCGGCCATGTTTCACATATGCGGAGGTATGCTAAAGCACACCTCCGCACCGAATTTCCATTCTGTTTTGCCCTCCGGGCCCTTCCGGCATCTCCGGAAAAGCCGCCCTGCCGTCAAAATCAGGCCTTGATCGCCGGTGTGTCCGCCGGTGCATCAAGCAGTTCTTTCAGTTCATCATCCAACTTCAGCAGCGAGATGGAGAATCCTTCCATTTCAAGAGATGTCATATACTCGCCGACCATGGTCTTATAGACTTTAATGCCTTTGGAAGCAAGGACATCATGGACATGGTTGTTGACTATGAAGAGTTCCATAAGTGGTGTCGCGCCGCAGCCGTTGATCATGACGGCGACTTCACTTCCGCTGAAGTCGATGTCGGCAAGGATCTTGTCAAGAAGCATATCCACGATCTCATCCGCCGGGCGGAGCGCTTCACGATGTGTGCCGGGCTCACCGTGGATACCGATGCCGATCTCCATCTCGTCATCGCCGAGTTCAAATCCGGGCTTTCCTGCCGCCGGAACCGTGCACGGACGGATCGCCATACTCATGGAGCGGACATTCGCAATGACCTTCTCCGCTGCAGCCTTGACCTCTTCAAGAGAGGCTCCCGTCTCTGCCTTGGCGCCCGTAATCTTATGAACAAACACAGTTCCTGCAACACCGCGGCGTCCGACTGTGTAGAGAGAACCATCCACGGCCACGTCGTCATCAACAATGACCTGATCTACCTTGATGCCCTCGTCTCTGGCCATATCCGCAGCCATCTCGAAGTTCATGACATCGCCTGTGTAGTTCTTGATGATGAGCAGTACACCCTCATCTGTTGCCGTTGCTTTGATCGCTTCATACACCTGGTCCGGTGTAGGAGAAGTGAACACAGCGCCCGGAACAGCGCCGTCGAGCATGCCGAGACCTACATATCCTGCGTGCGCGGGCTCATGTCCGCTGCCGCCGCCGGACACAAGTGCAACCTTTCCTTCTTTCTTATTCGCACGAACGATCACACTGGATCCCTCGACGCGCTTCACATACTGCGGATATGCCTTAACAAGGCCTTCTATCATCTGTTCTTCTACCTGATCGACCGCATTAATGATCTTTTTCATGGCTGCATCGGCTCCTTTCTAAAGACGGCAATTCCGTCATATTGCACAGGAATACCTGTTCCTGCGTATTTTTATATATCTATTTTATATTACTCTCAGCGGAGTGCAGAGTCAATGTTTTTGTCTAAACTGTTCGTTTAATTCCGCATAATTATGGATTCATTGTGGATAAATGCTAAAAATCCGGCGGTATTGTCCGCCGGATCCACACATTTGACACGATTTAACGCGCATTTTAGTTAAAGTAAACCATATCATTCTCGATTTCCGGTGCCGGTTCCATCTTTTTGATATAGAACACCGGTCCCTTACAGCGATACTCCTTCCGGAATTTATATTCGATTTCAGCAGTCACAACCGCATAGGAGCCGTTTTTGTAGTTCGCTCCCTCCGGTCCCACACATAAATATCCGATAAACTGCGTATCATCCGCGCAGCAGGTCATCGCCATGCGTCCCAGGACGAATTCTTTCGAAGCCATCTTCGGGTTCTTCATAACACGTCCCTTGACCTTGACGGTCTTCCCTTTGTAACGGTCCGGGTTGTCCCGCGCGTCCACATAGAAAATCCCGTAATCGATGTCCTCGATTTCAATCACATCCGCCGAGAGATCATACGGAACCGAGTCCTCGAAGAGGTTGATCATCTTCCGGTCGGCTCCCTCAAATGCGACGTCGCACCCGCCGTTCAGGACCTTCACACTTCTGCGGAAATCCGCCAGCGGCATATCTTCCGTGCAGCGGTTGAACATAACGAGATCCGCCTTCTGGCTCATATCCCCGAAGACAGGCCGCATGTTGTTCCGGTACACCTGAAAGGTCGAGGCATCAATGGTTACGATCTGCTGAATGATCTCCCATCCTTCCGGCAGCTTCATCTCCAGCAGCTGCTTAACACCCCAAAGCGGATTATACTCAATCACCACGCGGCCCGGAAGATACGCATCCTCCAGTTCCTGCAGATATGCTTCCGTGAACGCTTCCTTTCCGTCCACTTCGCAGACGCTCGTTTTGAACTTCATTAAGCTGACCGCATCGTACTCTTCCTCTCCGCTTTCACAGTTGACAACAATGGTTTTCTGCGGGATCTGGAAGTAATCCTGCCTTAGCGTATCATTAATAAAAGATGTCTTTCCACTTTCGAGGATGCCTGTAATCACATATACAGGGACATCCCTCTTTCTCTTTCGCATAAACCCCATCTCCATCAGACCCCGAACAGTTCTGCGATATGCTCTTCATTGAGTTTCGCGCCGATCACGCAGAGGCGGCCTGTGTATTCAGGAGCTCCCTCGCGAATATCCGTCTCCCCGGGAACCATATCAAAATACACCCACGTTCCGTCCGGGGATGCGACCATTCCCTTCGCGCGGAGCACCTGGCCATACCGCTCCTCATCGGAGAGCGCATCCAAAATGGACCGGATTTCATCCGCCGTATACCGGCGAATTGTCTCTTTCCCCCAGCTTGTGAACACCTCGTCGGCATGGTGATCATGGCCGTGATGATGGTGGCCGTGGTCGTGATGATGTTCATGGTGATGATGGTGCCCATGCTCATCATGATCGTCTTCGTCGTGATCATGGTGATGATGCCCGTGCTCATCATGATCGTCTTCGTCGTGATCATGGTGATGATGCCCGTGCTCATCGTGATCATCTTCGTCGTGATCATGGCGATGATGCCCATGCTCATCGTGGTCGTCTTCGTCGTGACCATGGTGATGATGCCCATGCTCATCGTGATCGTCTTCGTCGTGACCATGGTGATGATGCCCGTGCTCATCGTGATCGTCGTCGTGGTCATGGTGATGATCGTGTTCATGCACCGGTTCGAGTTTTGTCAGGTCGACCGTAAACCCTTCCATTGTCTCCAGTACCTTCTTCCCGCCAAGCACAGATACCGGGGTCGTGATGAAACGTGCCTTCGGATTCAGCGGGCGAAGTACCGAAAGCGCCTTCTCCACCTTCTCCGGGGTCGCTTTTTCCGTATCCGTACGGGACAGGATCACGCAGCCCGCGGCCTCTACCTGGTTCTGGAAAAACTCTCCGAAATTATCGAGATACATCTTCGCTTTCAGAACGTCGACGACGGTTGTGGCAGAGTTGATGACCAGCTCATTCTCATCCTTGACGCGCTCCACTGCATGGATCACGTCGGAAAGCTTACCGACACCTGATGGCTCGATAATAATACGGTCCGGATGATACTGCTTTGTCACCTCGCCGAGAGCTTCTCCGAAATCGCCGACCAGTGAGCAGCAGATACAGCCGGAATTCATCTCGCGGATCTCAATGCCGGCGTCTTTCAAGAAACCGCCGTCAATACCGATCTCTCCGAATTCGTTCTCAATGAGGACAACCTGCTCCCCTTTCAGAGCATCTTCCAGCAGTGCTTTTATAAGAGTGGTCTTTCCCGCTCCCAAAAAACCGGAAATAATGTCAACTTTAGTCAATACACTCACCTCGTCTTTCTATTTGCGTCTGTTTTTTTATGAGGATGACGCTTTTTCTGCATTATAGAACGACCCTGCACCGCTGTACCTGCAGGCGCCGGATCGGCTTATGACTCATGAATCGAATTATAGCACGATTCATACATTTAACAAGTGGACCTGTGGAGTTTTCTTCCATAATATGGCATACTATACTGTGTCAGTAAAGGATCTGATATTTCTGCAGGCCCCGGTACACCGTCATACCGGTCATTGCCATAAGAATCCCCGCTTGCGGCTTAAGAGTATACAATAAAAACATGAAAAAGCAGTCACAGAAAAAAGAATACGGCCGTCCTTCCGAACTGCAGACCAGGCTCTTCCGGATGGTCTCCGTCGGTGTGATCGACGAACCTTTGAACCGAGCGTACGATGTTATCAGCATCACAGCACTCATTGCCAATTTGACCGCGTCGATCTGCAACACCTATGACTCTCTCACCGCCAGTTACGGGGGCCTGTTTTCAGCGGTTGAATCCGTCACGGTCCTCTTCTTTGCCATCGATTTTATTCTCCGGCTGGTCACTTCTTCCTCCCTTTATCCGGACCGGTCCCCTGCACAGGCCATGCGGAGCTATGTCTTCTCCGCCGCGGGCATCATTGATTTTCTGTCGTTTATGCCCTATTACCTGCCGTTTTTCTTTCCGAGCGGGCTGGCCGCATTCCGTATATTCCGGGTGGTCCGGATCCTGCGTCTCTTCCGGATCAACGCCTACTATGACCAGCTGAGTGTCATCACGGAAGTTCTGTCAAAAAAAAAGCAGCAGCTGACAGCTTCCGTCTTCATCATCGCAACCCTGATTGTGGCGTCCAGTTTATGCATGTACTCCCTCGAGCATAACGCGCAGCCGGAGGTCTTCAGCAATGCGTTCTCCGGAATCTGGTGGGCAGCGTCGACGCTCCTTACTGTGGGGTACGGGGACATCTATCCCGTGACAACTCTCGGAAAATGTTTCGGTATATTAATCACATTCCTCGGCGTCGGCCTCGTTGCAGTCCCGACCGGTATTATATCCGCGGGATTCGTGGAGCAGTATCAGGAGCTCCAAAAAGCAGGCGATTATGATTCCAAAAGCAATTTGCGTTACGTCCAGACGGTCCTTAAAAAGAATGATGACTGGACCGGACGCCGGATCAGGGAACTGCATCTTCCGTACGGGCTTCTGATTGCTGCCGTGCGCCGCGGCTCCGAACTGATCCCGCCGCGCGGGGACCTTGTCCTTTCAGCCGGGGATCTGCTCACTCTATGTTCAAAAGACGAAAATCATCGAAATGCGGTGGAACTCCGTGAAGTTGTGATCGGAAAAGACCACAGCTGGAACGGGCTTGCGGTCGGAGAAATTGATATCAGCCGGAAGACATGGGTTGTGCTGATCAGAAGATCCGGTACACTGCTTATACCGCGCGATGACGTGGTTCTTAAAGCAGGAGATACCGTGCTCCTCTACAAAGAAGTGCTCATAAGAGATTGACATAATGGGAAGAAGCCCCCTGCAGAAAGATGCAGCGGTCTCCTCTATGTGACAGCTGCCGGTCAGCGGCGGTGCCGGCAGCCCTTTTACCAAAAGGCCGTCATGTCCGTCATCTCCGGACGTTCTTTGTTCCACTGTACGCGGTATCCGCCCCCATTTGGCACAAGCCAGTTAAAATACCCCTCATGCGGCCTCGAAAACCTGTCGAGCAGCGCCATGATCGTGCCCCCGTGCGCGACTATTACACTGTCGGACGTAAGATCAAGCCCCAGAAAAGCCGCGCAGGTCCTCTCCTGAAATTCTTCCAGCGATTCCCCGCCCGGGAACGGAAGCATTCCCTCCGAATCGATATACGCCTGATACGCGGGATTCCCATCGAGTTCCGCGTGATTTTTGTATTCAAACACCCCGAAATCCATCTCCCGGAAATCCGGAACGACTGTTTGCTTCCTCCCCGGAAACAGAGCGTCCGCACTCATTCGTGCCCGCAGCATGGGGCTCACATAAAGCGGCATCTCCGCTTTGGAAAATGCAGCCCTTCCTCCATCGGTCTTCACATATCCCCGGGCGCCGACCGCTTTGAGCCGTTCCTGCTCCTCTTGAAGAATCGGCTCGTCCGTTATACCGAGAAACCTTCGTTCAAGATTCGCTGCCGTAGCGCCGTGACGGAAGATCCATATATATACAGTGTTCATATCTCTCCTTTCGCCAAAGCAGAAATCCGTTATTAAATCTCCTTCCTGTTATGCATGCCTGCGCGCTGCCTCAAGGAAACGCAAAGCCACTTCCGGTGCAGACGGGTAGTATAGATGCGGGAACCCCCACAATCCGCCGCTCCTCCTGTGCATGCAGGTCCAGTTCCTGCCGGAAAGAGGCTTCACTGCGGTGAAGGCCGATCCGGGATCGCTGCTCTCATAGGCATGAAACTCATGGGCTTTAATCACTGTCCCGGTTTCCGGGTCCGATACGGAAATATAGCCAAACCGGCCGGTTTTTCCCCGGTACCAGGCTTCTCCGGGAAATGCCCCTGCCATCGGGCAGCTCTTCCCATCCAGATCCCTGATCTCCTCATGCAGGTATAAAAACCCGCCGCACTCCGCCATGACAGGCATTCCGGACATCGCCGCTTTCTTCACGGATGCGCGCATGGATGCATTTTCCGAAAGTTCCTTTGCATACAGTTCCGGATACCCGCCCGGCAGAATCATACCTCCTGCCGCTTCCGGGACCTCCCTGTCATGAATCGGCGAAAAATACACAATCTCCGCACCCATGCTCTCGAGGAGTTCCAGATTGTCCGGATATATGAAGCAGAACGCCTCGTCACGGGCGACCGCGATCCGGACAGAAGATGCTGCGCCGACGGATCCGCCCTCTGAAGGCGCCGAATGGGACGCCGAATCCGGAGAATCCGACCCGCTTTCCTGAAGCGGCGGCGCACCGTTTGCGATTTCCAAAATCCGGTCCAGATCAAACCGCTCCGAAATGTCCGCGGAAAGAAGTGCCAGCCGCTCCTCCAGATCTCTCACCTCACCGGGCAGCATAAGTCCCAGGTGCCTGCTGTTTATAACATACGCCGGATTCCTCTCGAGGCTCCCCACGACCGGAATCCCTGTCTCTTTCAGGATAAGGTCCGAAAGCGTCCGGACGATCCCGCCGGCCGCATTGTTGAGAATGACGCCGACGATTCCCGCGTCATCGCGGAACTCCATCATTCCCCGGATCACAGGTACGACACTGATGCCGCATCCGCCGGCATCTACTGCGAGCAGGACAGGCGTCTGTGTTACCGAGGCTGTCTCATAGGAAGACGCCTCTGTGGTCGTTCCGCCGATCCCGTCGTAATACCCCATTACTCCCTCCGCAACCGTGATATCGGCGCCGCGGCTGTGCCGGAGCAGGCTGTCTCCCATCTGCTCCCGGGTCATAAGAAAGCCGTCCAGATTCCGGCTTCTGATCCCCAGAACCTTCTCGTGGAACATCGGATCGATGAAGTCCGGGCCGCATTTGATCCCGCGCACAAGAAGGCCCCTGTCTTTCAGGGCCTTCATGATGCCGCATGTAAGCAGCGTCTTTCCGGTTCCGCTCTTTACGGCGGCGATCAGGATACGGGGAACGGACTGCATATGTTTCCTCCAAATGCTGCAATCATCACCGGATTCATTCCGGTCATCATGTGATATCTTCCCAGCTCTTTCATCCGGGCGGAACTGATCAGAACCGCCTCCTGATGAGATGGGGTTTCCTCTTTGAGATAATCCGTCATCGCTGCGATTCCCTCGAGAGATACCGCGGTGGCAGCGATTCGGATCTCCGGATTCTTTTCACTTAGCACGCGGCAGATCGATGCAAAGGACCCTCCGCTGCCTCCGATAAACGCATGGGTCGGAGACGGCAGGTCCCTAAGCGCTTCGGGGGCCTCTCCCTCCACGATTTCCAGGTTGGTGACGCCAAAATGCCGCGCATTCTTCGCGATCAGCTCTGCTGCCTCCGCTTTTCTCTCAATCGCATACACCCTCCCGTGTTCCGCGAGGAGTGCCGCCTCCACGGCAACAGATCCCGTCCCCGCCCCGATATCGTACACCACCGCATCCTTCGTGAGACGGAGTTTCGAGAGCACAAGCGCACGGATCTCCTCCTTGGTCATGGGCACATTTCCCCTTAAAAATGCGTCGTCCGGGATCCCGCAGGTCACCGCGCACTTCCCCGCGTCCGGATTCCGGAACAGGAGTACCGTAAGCCCCTCCGTCACTTCCTCCGCAAGATGGGAGACCGTTGTCTCAAAGATCCTCTCATCGGGGTATGACAGGTTGGTTCCGACCGTAACTGCCACATTCCCGAATCCGTATTCCGTCAGCTGTTCTGAAAGACATACCAGGTCCCGGCTGCCGCCGGCGAGGCAAAATACCTTCCTGTGCTGCCGGATGGCTGCCGCCGTGTTCCCGTCCCTTCCGTGGACGCTCATAAGATACGCGTCCTCCCAGGAAGTGCCGCATTTTGCGCAAAAATACTGCACGGAGGAAATCCCGCAGATCAGCTCAGCCTGATAGGTACCGGTCTTAGATAAAGCGGTGAGCAGATTCTTTGCACCTGAATAAAAACCGACATCTCCGGACAGAAGGACAGCCGCTGTACAGTATTCCGGATGCCGGTCCAGGTATTCCAGGATTTCGCCGCTTTTATAAGATGAAAAGACCGGTTTGCCAAATTCTGCCGTTCCCGCAAGAAGCCGGTCCGACCCGATGAGGACATCGGATTGCCGCACCGCATGTTCCGCTTCAAAGGTGAGACCTGAAAGAGAGCCCATTCCGGCACCGATCAGATAGACGGTCCTTTGACCTGCGGAAGACGTCTGAACCACTCCGGTTTTCTCCCTCTCTCCCCTTTCTTCTGCCACACGATCTTCGGAAGCCTCCTTCGGGCACAGCCTCAAAAGAATCTCCTCAAGAGATACGCCTGCGCGCTCTTCGGGTCTTCTGATCACGATCACTTTCGCGCCGGCCTTTTTTGCCGCGCGCATCTTTTCAGCAAAACCGCCCGGCTTCCCCGACTCCTTCGTCACGAGATACTGCGCGCCGGTTTCCCTTAAGAGCAGACCGTTCATCTCCTCGCTGAACGGTCCCTGCATGGCGATGATATGCTTTCCGTCAAATCCGGCCTCCCGGCACAGGGCGATTGACTCCTCAGAGGGCAGAACCCGCACGGTAAGCCGCTCCCTGTAATTGGGAATTTCTGTGTAGGGAAGGAGCTCACGGCTTCCGGTCGTAATCAGTGCGCGGCCGGAATGCGACGCTAAAAATGCAGCCGCTTCCCTGATATCCGCCGCCTCATAGACATCGGGATCTTTCACCGCTGCCTCTTCTTTCGGGCGGAGGAGCCGTATGTATTCAATCCCGCATTTTTCGCAGGCAGCCGCTATGTTCCGGCTCGCCTCCGCGGCGTAGGGATGCGTGGCATCCACTACAAGTTCCGGGCGCTGCCCGGTAAAAAGGTCCTCCATGGCACCGGCATCCATGCGTCCCGCACGCACCGCGAAGTCCGGAAGTTCCCGCAGCATCTCTTCCCCGTATTCGGAAGCGACGCACACGAGGATCTCCCTTCCCGCATGAAGCAGGGAAGACGCCAGTTCTCTTCCCTCCGAAGTGCCCGCAAACAAAATGATCCCGCTCATTCGTTATATCCTCTGGGTGTAACCATCCGCCCGGCAATCACCTTCGTCGTCTCATCCCCGATAAATACCGTCGTAAACATATCCACTTCTCTTTCCGAGAGCGCCCGGAGTGACAGAATTTCCCACGCCTCTCCCTCGCGGCCGATATTCCGCACAAGGCCGCACGGCACATCCCCGGAAACCGACCGCAGAAGGATCCGGCAGGCCTTCTTCAGATAGTCCTTTCTTCCGTGGCTTCCCGGGTTGTAAAGAACGATCGGCATACCGGCCCGGGAAACATATTCGAGACGTCTTTCAATCAATTCCCAGGGCGTCAGTCTGTCGCTGAGGGAAATCACGGCAAAATCATGCCCGATCGGCGCTCCGAGCACCGCCGCGCCGGAGAGAGCGGCGGTGACGCCCGGCAGAATCCGGACCGGTACATCCGGAAATTCCGTCATCAGCTCCAAAGCAGGACTGGCCATGCCAAAAACACCGGGGTCGCCGGATGAAACGAGGACAACATTTTTCCCGGAGGCCGCACACTTAAGAGCCTGCCGGCAGCGGTCAATCTCCCGCGTCATGCCGCTCACATAGAATTCTTTTTCCGGAAATTCCTCCTGCAGAGGCCGCACGTAAGTCGTGTAGCCCGTGATCAGTTCCGCTTCCTCGAGGGCTTTCTGCACCTCAAATGTCCGTTTCTGCTTTTCCCCGGGTCCAAGACCGAGTACCGTAAGTTTTCCCATATTTTCTCCCCGCATGTTTATATCTCAGTAAGGGATGCCCCCGCCTCTGCAGGCGGCGGGCGAGACTTGAAGTGAAAAGTTCCTTAAACGTTTCTCCGGGCAACAGCCGCTGTGATTCCGCCTCCCGCATGCTTTCTGACAAGCAGTTCCGCCCCCGGCCCGGCGCCGAGAACCGCTGCTCTCTCGCACACATTATCCGTACCGGTGGTTTTTTTCACGAATTCAGAAGCCGTAAATGTCCCCTGTGCCCGGTTCAGCAGTGCCGCGTCAAATGAAAGAAGCGGAAGCCGCATCTGATCGCAGAAGGAGCGGATGGCCGGCTCCTCCTCCTTGAGGTCGATGGTGGCGACAGCGTAGATGTCGGCCGGCTCTATACCGTTTTGCTGCAGAAAATCCAGAAAGAATGCTTTCGCGATCCCCGGATCCGTGTCCCTCTTCATTCCGACCCCGAGCACATATATCTTCGGGCTCAGGAGCAGGGCGTACTCCCGGTCCGTCTCGTCCGCGATGATGATATCCACAGGTTCTTCCGGCGGATAGTTCTTGATGGACAGGGTGACGGGTTTGCCCTCGATCGCTTTCGCCGAGACGGCTTTAATGCCTCCGCGGTTCCGTATCTTAAGCCCTGCCTCCCGCGCGAATGTGTCTGCGGAAAATGCCCCGTGTATGTCCGTCGACGTCGTGATCACAGGAACGGCACCGATGAGGCCCGCTATCGTAACCGCGATCCGGTTGGCCCCTCCTGCGTGGCCGGACAGAATCGGGATCACGAACTGTCCCAGATCGTCGATCACAAGGACGGGGCTGTCATCCAGCTTATCGCTCACAGTACCGGCAATTGCGCGGACGGCGATCCCCGCCGCGCCCACAAACAGCAGAGCTGCGTGTTCGCGGAACCGCTCCTTTGCCCATTCGGAAAGAGGCTCTGTGACGGCTGTGAAGCCCTCATATACCTCTCCGCCGTGCCGCGCGATATAAGCCTCCGCTTTCCGGATTCCGGCCGCCTCTGCGGCCCGGTTGATCTTATCGATGACCGTTTTCCCGCTTTCTGTAAAGCAGATCGCCGCTTTTTTCATTCGTTTCTCCTCACAGACCGGTCATGATCAGAGCATTCCGTCTGATACCGG
>JAFRMI010000019.1 GCA_017430765.1 Lachnospiraceae bacterium
CATAGCGATAAGGGGTTATTCTTTTTACGTCCTGCTTATTTTCTGACCCCGCCGGTATCTTTTTAAGTCCAAAGGCGGGGTCATTTATCAGAAGGAAGAGCATAAACCGGAAGAGCATGACCCGTGTGAAAAGTCTAAACGGATTCGGAGATAAAAAATAATTATATACCCTAAATTATTTTTGTAGAATCTATTGACAAACGTATTCGGAACGCTATAATAAAAATTAGTAAGGCAACCAAACAAAAATTTGAATCGCTGCCTGCCAGAGAACAGACCGATTCACATGACCATGAAGTCAGGAGGTTTTCAAGATGAATTTTGAAGCGATCAAGGAAGCAGCGAAGAAGTATGAACCCGATATGGTGAAGTTCCTTCGTGACATGATTGCGATTCCGAGCGAGAGCTGCGAGGAAGAGGGTGTGATCCGCCGGATCGCCGCTGAGATGGAAAAAGTGGGATTTGACGAAGTGATCATTGATCCGGAAGGGAACTGCCTTGGTTATATGGGCACCGGCTCCCGCATCTTCGCATTTGACGGTCATATCGATACGGTCGGCATCGGCAATATAGGAAACTGGGAGTTTGATCCCTACAAGGGCTATGAGAATGAGACAGAGATCGGCGGAAGAGGCGGATCGGATCAGGAGGGCGGTATCGCATCAGCGGTATACGGAGCCAGAATCATGAAGGATCTGGATCTGATCCCGGAGGATGTGAAGATTCTCGTGACAGCGACGGTCCAGGAAGAGGACTGCGACGGTCTTTGCTGGCAGTATATCCATAAGGAAGACGGCGTGACACCGGAATTTGTCGTATCGACAGAGCCGACAGACGGCGGCATCTACAGAGGCCACAGAGGACGCATGGAAATCCGCGTGGATATGCACGGTGTGTCCTGCCATGGATCTGCGCCGGAGCGCGGTGACAACGCGATCATCAAGATGGCGGAAGTGATTGAGAACGTCAGGGATCTCAACGAAAACGACGATGCGGATGACAAGGAAATCAAAGGCCTTGTGAAGATGCTGAATCCGAAGTACAATCCGGAGTCCTATGAAGACGCGCGTTTTCTCGGAAGAGGAACCGTCACCGTCTCTCAGATTTATTTCACCTCTCCCAGCCGCTGCGCGGTGGCCGACAGCTGCTCTATTTCTCTTGACCGCCGTATGACGGCAGGTGAAACATACGAGACCTGTCTCGAAGAGATCCGCAATCTTCCGGCGTGCAAAAAATATGCTGACGATGTAACCGTCTCCATGTATATGTACGACCGCCCGGCATGGACCGGATTAAAGTACGAAACGGAATGCTATTTCCCGACATGGATCAACAAGGAGACAGCTCCCAATGTACAGGCACTCGCAGATGCTTACAAAGCGATGTACGGTGAGGAGAGAATCGGCACGCCGGCATCCATGAGCAAGAGAGAAGGACGTCCTCTCATTGATAAGTGGACTTTCTCTACCAACTGTGTCTCGATTCAGGGCCGCTACGGTATCCCCTGCGTCGGATTTGGACCCGGTGCGGAATCACAGGCTCATGCGCCCAACGAGGTCACATATAAGCAGGATCTCGTCACCTGCGCAGCTGTTTATGCCGCTATGCCCGGTCTTTACAAGGGGACAGGCAAGGAAGAGGTGACACAGTTCCGCGCACCGGGAACCGGAAGATAAAGACGGACCGGAAGATAGATTCGGGCTGAAAGAAAAAGACAGCTGGAATAAAGATGCGAACTGACAGATAAACGCGGGCTGCTATCTTTGCAACAAGACAGGAGTGCAGGGCTTAGCGCCAAATGATTCACAAGTGCCATATTTGCTATGGCCGGGCGATTATATTTAAAGGAGAAAGACTATGTCAAGGACAACGGAACTTGCTGAAAAGCTGCAGAAACTGAATATTGCAGATATGTATGATAACGATTTCTACTGGACCTGGGACAAGACCGACGACGAGCTGGATGCGATTTTTACGGTCGCAAACGCGCTCCGCGATCTCAGGGAGAGGAATAAGTCCACAAAGATCTTTGATTCCGGACTTGGAATCTCGATCTTCCGGGACAATTCCACCCGCACAAGATTCTCTTTCGCGAGTGCCTGCAACCTGCTTGGCCTTGAGGTACAGGATCTGGACGAGAAAAAATCTCAGATCGCCCACGGCGAAACTGTCCGCGAGACCGCAAATATGGTCAGCTTTATGGCGGACGTCATCGGAATCCGCGATGACATGTTCATCGGTGAGGGCCATAAATATCAGAAGACATTCATGGATGCCGTAACAGAGGGGCATGAGCACGGCGTCCTCGAGCAAAAGCCGACTCTGGTCAATCTCCAGTGCGATGTGGACCATCCGACCCAGTGCATGGCTGACATGGCGCACGTAATCGAGTATTTTGGCGGCGTGGAAAACCTGAAGGGCAAGAAGGTCGCCATGACATGGGCATATTCTCCGAGCTACGGGAAACCGCTCTCTGTTCCGCAGGGCGTGATCGGACTGTTCACCCGCTTCGGCATGGATGTTGTACTCGCCCATCCGGAAGGGTACGATGTGATGGAAGATGTGGAGGAAGTGGCCAAAAAGAATGCGGAGGCGAGCGGCGGCTCATTTACCAAGGTCAACAGCATGGCGGAGGCCTTTAAAGACGCGGACATTGTGTATCCGAAGAGCTGGGCTCCCTATGCGGCGATGGAGAAGAGAACAAAGCTTTATCAGGCCGGAGATAAGGAAGGCATTGATGCACTCGAGAAGGAGCTGCTTGCAAATAACGCCAAGTTCACGGACTGGACCTGCTCGGAGGAGATGATGTCACTTACGAAGGACGGCAAGGCTCTGTATCTGCACTGCCTGCCGGCGGATATCACAGGTCTCTCCTGCGAAAAGGGCGAGGTTGACAATTCCGTCTTTGACCGTTACATCGATCCGCTCTACAAAGAAGCGTCCTACAAGCCTTATATCATTGCAGCCATGATTTTCCTTGCCAAAGTGAAGGATCCGGTTTCCGCCCTTAAAGCACTCGACAGCGCGGAGCCAAGAAAAGCGTTCTGATTCCGAAAGACTGTCAGGGGTGATGTGAAATGGAAAAAAAACGTATTGTAGTGGCGCTTGGCGGAAATGCGCTCGGTGATAATCTTCCAAGTCAGATGGTCGCCGTGGAGCATACAGTCAAGCCGATCGCCGACCTGATCGAGGAGGGACACGAGGTGGTCATCTCCCACGGGAACGGCCCCCAGGTTGGTATGATCCAAGAGGCTATGACTCTCCTTGTGCGGGCATATCCTGAAAAATACAGCCACTTTCCGCTGACTGTATGTACAGCCATGAGCCAGGGATATATCGGCTATGACCTGCAGAATCTTCTGCGGGAGGAACTGTATGACAGAGGGATTCCGCAGGACGTCACCAGCTGCCTCACGCAGGTGGAGGTGGATCCGGATGACCCGGCGTTCTTAAATCCGACTAAGCCCATCGGCGCATTTCTTACAAAAGAGGAGGCGGACAACCTCGTCCGCACGCAGGGATTCCAGGTTGTGGAAGATTCGGGAAGAGGGTATCGCCGCGTCGTGGCGAGCCCGAAACCGAAGTCGATCGTGGAGCTTTCGACCATTCGCGCCCTCGTCGAAACGGATCATGTCGTCATCGCCGCAGGCGGAGGCGGAATTCCGGTCTTCCGCACAGAGGGGAATCATCTGAAAGGTGCGCCTGCCGTCGTGGATAAGGATTTCGCTTCGGAGCTTCTGGCGGAGAATCTGGATGCGGATTTCCTCGTCATCCTGACCGCCGTTGAAAAAGTGGCTGTTAATTTCAATAAGCCGGATGTGCGCTGGCTCGATGACATGACGGTGGAAGAGGCGAAGCGCTATATGGCAGAAGGGCAGTTTGCAAAGGGATCCATGCTTCCGAAAGTGGAGGCCGCGGTGAAGTTTGCGTCTTCCAAGCCCGGAAGAACAGCTCTCATCACACTGCTTGCCAAGGCGAAGGACGGCATCGCCGGCCGGACGGGTACACGGATTCATCTTTAAAAGTTGGAATTCATCTTTAATGATTAAATAGGCTGCGGGGCAGGGTAAGAATTTACCCTGCCCCCTTTTCTGTCGCTGCAGAGATACATTTTTGAACCAATGGATACAAGAAATATACCGGCTCTGAGGCGCGGAAAGAAACACAGTGAAATAAGCAGACATCTGTGTTACAATAGTACCGCTTTAGAAAACAGGAAGAGAGAGGACTTATTATGGCGGACAGAAATATTATTCTGACCGGTGACCGTCCGACCGGACGTTTACATCTGGGACATTACGTCGGATCACTGAAAAGAAGAGTGGAACTGCAGAATTCCGGTAAATATGATGAGATTTATATCCTGATCGCGGATGATCAGGCGCTTACGGACAATGCGGACAACCCCGGAAAGATCCGGGATAATATTGTAAACGTGGTACTGGACTACCTGTCCGTCGGGATCGATCCTTCGAAGACAACGATCTGTGTACAGTCGGCTCTGCCGGCTCTTCACGCGCTGACCTTCTATTATCTCAATCTGGTCACAACCGCCCGTCTGTCGCGGAATCCCACTGTCAAGGCGGAGATTCAGATGCGCGGATTTGCGGATGAAGGCCTGCCTGCCGGCTTCTTCACCTATCCCGTTTCCCAGGCAGCTGACATCACCGCGTTCGACGCGAATGTCGTCCCGGTGGGAGAGGACCAGCTCCCCATGCTCGAGCAGGCCCGTGAGATCGTCGAAAAGTTTAATAAGATCTACGGGGAAACCCTTGTTCTTCCGAAAGCGATGATCCCGGAGAATGAGACCCAGCGGCGTCTTCCCGGCGTTGACGGCAAGGCGAAGATGAGCAAGTCTCTCGGGAACTGCATTTATCTGTCCGATGATCCGAAGACCATCAAGAAACAGGTTAACGGAAAGATGTTCACCGACCCGACACACCTTAAGATTACCGATCCCGGACATACAGAAGGAAATGTTGTCTTTACATACCTCGATGCTTTCTGTACCGATGCGCACTTTGCGGAATACCTTCCGGACTACGCAAACCTTGAAGAGATGAAGGAACATTACCGCAGAGGCGGACTCGGAGACGGCGTCTGCAAAAAATTCCTGATCAATATACTGAACGAGACGCTCAGCCCCATCCGTGAGGAGCGCGCCAGATGGGAGGCGGATATCCCGTCCGTGTACGATATTATCAGGGAGGGCACACAGGATGCGGTCGAAAAGACGAACGCCACACTGGCCCGCGTAAGACACGCCATGCGGATCGACTACTTTGAGGACCGCTCGATTATCGGTGAATGGGAGTCTCTTTTAAAACAGGCAAAGCAGTGAGGATTCTTCCGTATGAAACTGGACTGCAGAGAGGCGGTTCTGCGAATTCAGCCCTATCTGGACCGATCGCTTGAGGACCGTGAATGTAAGGAGTTTCTCCGTCATATAATGCACTGCAAATCCTGCCGGGATGAACTGGAGACGGCATTTCTGGTCGAACACGCGCTGGAGTATCTGGACGAAAGCGACCGGGATTCCTTTGATATCCGCTCCCTTCTCAATGAAGACATCACGAAAGTGGAGCGGCAGATTGTCATGCACAGGATCAGTGAAGTCCTGATCTGGATCGCCGTCGTTCTAATGACGGCGACGATTTTTATAATCACGCTTCGGTTTTTCGCCCCGCACATTCTGAATATCGTCGGGGATAAGATTCTTAAATTTTTCGGCATTGACACGGATTATACCCTGTTTGAACTCATCCGCCTGCGGATTACAGGTTCCATATGAAAGGAGACTCACCATGCGTGAGAAGCTGGTACTGATTGACGGACACAGCATCCTGTTCCGGGCGTTTTACGGAATGCCTCTTTCCATGACCGGGCCGGACGGCCTGCACACGAACGCCCTTTACGGATTCCTGTCCATTTTGAATAAGATAATTGACGACGAGAAACCCGATTATCTGGCAGTGGCTTTTGACCTGCCGGAACCGACTTTCCGCCACGAGCTTTACAGTGACTACAAGGGAAACCGGGGACCGGCTCCGGATGAATTCCGCGAACAGGTTCCCGTCATGAAACAGCTTCTTTCCGATATGGAGATTCCGGTCGTAACAGCGTCCGGGTTTGAAGCGGATGATATTCTGGGAACATTGGCAAAGCGCGCGGAGGAGCAGGGAGTTGACGTTGTTATCATATCCGGCGACCGCGATCTTCTGCAGATCGCGTCGGAACATACGCTCGTCGTGATTCCGAAGACAAAGGGCGGAAATACCACGTATGAGCGCTATACGCCTGCAGATGTCACAGCCGCATTCGGTGTGACGCCGGAGGGTTTCATTGAACTGAAAGCTCTCATGGGCGACTCCTCCGACAACATACCCGGTCTCCCGGGCGTCGGCCCGAAGACAGCCTCCAGGATCCTCGCGGAATTCGGCACCATCGAAAACGCGAAGAACCATGTCGACGAGATCAAGCCGAAGAAGGCGCAGGAGGCCATGCGGGACAGCTACGATAAACTTCTTCTGAGCAGGGAACTTGTGACCATCCGGAAGGATGCGCCGGCTGCATTTTCCAAAGAGGAATTCCGCGCTCACTCCATCTACACGAAAGCGGCGTATGAGTCGTTCAAGCGCCTGGGGTTCAAGAGCCTGCTTGGGAGGTTCGCGGAAGATCAGCAGGAGATCGGGCAGTCCCGTGAGTACCGTGTGATTCAAACCGCATCCGAACTGAAAAACCTCACCATTTCGAAGGAACCGGGGGAAAAAGCCGGCCTGTCGCTGCTTTTTGAAAAGGGGACTTTGTACGCTGCGGGAGTGGTGTCCGCAGACGGAACCGCCGTGCTTGTGCCGGGCGAAGAATTACCTGAAAATGAGCTGTGTAAAGTTATAGCCGGCATTATGTCCAAAGCGGGAACTGCCGCTTCGGTACATATGAAGCGGATCCTCCGCTATTTGCTGCGAAGCGGATGGAAAGCATCTGATCTTGGATGCGGTGATATGAGTGAAGAGATCCGGGAATGCCGTCTCTTTGACAATGTCATCGCCGCCTACCTTCTCGACCCGCTGAAAAGCGACTGGGCCTATGACGCGATCAGCTCAGCGTATCTCGGAAGAAATGTGCCGTCCGCGGATGAACTGATCGGCAAGAAGGGGCTGGCTGCGGCGGCAGAAGCGGACTTTGACAAACTTCTGCTTCTTGCGGCGGCAGAAGCGGAAACAGCCTATGACAGCCTGGAAGTGCTCGCGGCAAAGCTCCGGGAGACCGGGATGACAGATCTCTTTGAAACCGTTGAGATGCCGCTGGTGCATGTCCTTGCTTTTATGGAAAACGAGGGCATTCTTGTCAGCGCCGAAGAACTGGAAGCATACGGAAACAACCTGTCGGGGCGGATCGGGGAACTGACAGCCCTCATTTATGAGGAAGCGGGCGAATCCTTCAATATCAATTCACCGAAGCAGCTGGGACAGATTCTCTTTGAAAAGCTGCATCTTCCGGGCGGCAAGAAGACAAAAACCGGATTTTCGACCGCTGCGGATGTGCTTGAAAAGCTGGCCCCCGAGCATCCGGTAGTCGAACATATTCTGGAGTACCGCACGCTCACAAAACTGAAATCCACCTATGCGGACGGACTGGCCGCGTATATTGACCCGGACGGGAGGATCCGCACGACATTCCACCAGACCATCACCGCGACAGGACGCCTGTCCAGTTCGGATCCGAATCTGCAGAACATACCGATGCGCGAGGAACTCGGCCGTATGATCCGGAAGTGTTTCTATCCCTCTGCGGGATGTGTATTCGTCGACGCGGATTATTCGCAGATCGAACTCCGCATTCTCGCGCATATGTCCGGAGATGAGAAGCTGATCGATGCATACCGCGAGGCGAAAGATATCCACAGAATTACAGCATCACAGGTATTCCACGTCCCGTTCGACGAAGTGACGGATCTGATGCGCCGCAATGCCAAAGCCGTCAACTTCGGAATCGTTTACGGGATCAGTTCTTTCGGCCTCAGCCAGGGACTTTCCATTACCAGGAAAGAGGCGCAGGAGTATATCACCAAGTATTTTGAGACTTATCCCAAGATCAAGAGTTTCCTGGACGGCCTCGTCGCCTCCGCAAAAGAGAATGGGTATGCCGTTTCCGAATTTGGCAGGAGAAGGCCGATACCGGAACTTCGTTCCTCCAATTTCATGCAGAGGAGCTTCGGTGAAAGAGCTGCTATGAACAGCCCCATACAGGGGACAGCGGCAGATATCATGAAAATCGCGATGAACCGCGTCTACCGCCGGCTGCAAAGAGACCTTCCGGAGGCAAAACTGATCCTTCAGATCCATGACGAGCTCCTCGTCGAGGTTCCGGAGGCGCTGGCCGAAGAAGCGAGGAGGATTGTCTCGGAAGAAATGGAAAAATCCGCGGATCTCCGCGTTAAACTGGAGACAGACAGCCACATCGGAAAGGACTGGTACGAGGCAAAATAATGTACATCATCGGAGTTACGGGAGGCGTCGGTGCGGGAAAGTCCGAAGTGCTCCGTTACCTTGAGGAGGCGTACGGGGCGCGGATTATAAAACTTGACGATGTCGCAAGAGCCCTCCAGGAAGTGGGAGGAGCCTGCTATGACGGTATGCGGGAACTGTTCGGGGAAGGTGCGTTGCTTCCGGACGGTTCGCTGGACCGGGCTGCGATTGCGAAAAGGGTCTTTGCCGATGCGGATCTGAAAGAGAAACTGAACACTTTGATCCACCCGGCCGTGAAGGAGGAGACCGGCCGTCTCATCAGAAGCGCGCAAAGTGAAGGCTGCGCCCTTCTTGTTCTGGAGGCGGCTCTTCTTATAGAAGAACACTATGATGCATTCACGGACGAAATGTGGTATATTTATGCGGATGAAGCCACAAGATACAGCCGCCTCATTGACTCGAGAGGATATTCGCGGGAGCGGATCCGGAATATGATGAAAAGCCAGCTCACGGAGGAGCAGTTCCGGGCGGCTTCACAGACAGTGATTGATAACAGCGGCTCTTTTGCCGAAACGAAAAAACAGATCGACGCGAGAATCGGGGAGATCGCGCCGGCTGCGGGCAGGTCATCAGCCTGCC
>JAFRMI010000020.1 GCA_017430765.1 Lachnospiraceae bacterium
ATAATTTGAAAAGCGCCCGGGGGGCGCTTTTTTTATCGGATAGCAAATTCCTCGGAATTCCCTATCCGACAAAAAGCCTCCGGCAGGATGCACACGGGCACGCAATGAGATAGTCGCTTACGCGACCGTGCCCGGCGCAAAAGTCCGGCTGCGCTTCCCTCATGAATGAGGGGCGGGGGAGTTGAAGTCCGCTTGCGGACTTAATTCTGAATTCAGCGTATGGTGCGGACCGCGGGAGTGCCGGATTAAGGCTTGAGAGGAGTTCAGCTCACGGTCTTGGAATACTCTGGGGCCGGATCAAAGCTTGAAAGGAATTCGGCGCATATTCGAAAAAGTAGGAGGGCTGGATGAGTATGAAACATGAATCAAGCCCACAGTCCGAGAGTACTCGAGGGCTGGATCTGTTTCGTGAAAGAGCGTCCAAACTCTTGTATGATATTTCACAAATATAGGCTGCTGATATAGTGTTATCAGGATATTGATATTGTATTGCAGTACCTTTAGTGCATGAACAGGCACTATAAAACAGGATTTTAATACTTCTGTAGTAGAGTTGTCATGATTTCATGATAGAGTAATATATCTTAAAATATCTTTATGTTTCACTTGATTTAATGCTTTTTACGGAGATAATTTTCTTTCGAAAACGGATTAAGAGATTTCTTACTTGCAATGTTCTTCATTCAGAGCGGGGAATACAGGAGCAGGCATTGTGGTAATCGGAACAGGCACCGCAGTAATTTCTTGATCAAATCCAAGCGAAAGGGAGCGAAATATGTTCGAATCCATCAAACTCAATTCCGGATACGATATGCCGATGCTCGGACTGGGCGTCTATAAGATGAACGGGCCCGGCGAAGCGGAGTATGCGATTGAGCACGCGGCGGCAATCGGCTACCGCCTGATCGACACGGCTTCCGTTTATAAGAATGAAGACGCCGTCGGAGACGCCCTTGCTTTCCTTACGGTTCCCCGCGACGAAATGTTTATTACGACAAAAGTATGGAACAACGCGCAGAGAATCGGCAATGTCGAAAGTGCTTTTGAACGGTCTCTGGAACGGCTTGGCCTCACCTATATTGATCTCTATCTGATACACTGGCCGGTCCCCGGATGCTATCTGGAAACATGGCACATTCTGGAAGATCTGCAGATGAGCGGAAAGATCCGTTCAATCGGCGTATCCAACTTTGATGAAATACAGCTCGATGACCTCATGTCTCATGCAAGGATTATGCCGGCGGTCAATCAGATTGAATTCCACCCGCTCTTTCAGCAGCATGGAATCCGCCGTTTCTGTCAGGCGCACGGCATTGCCGTTCAGGCGTATGCACCTCTTGCGAGAGGCGCGTACCTTGAAAAAGAGCTTCTCAATACGATCGCCCTCAAGTATAACCGCTCGCCGGCCCAGATCGGTCTGCGCTGGATTCTCCAGAACGGGGTCTCCGTTATCCCGAAAAGTTCTAATCTTGACCGCATTCTGGAAAACAGCCAGATATTTGATTTTGAACTTGATGAATCCGAGATGGATGCAATCGAAGCACTCAATGAAAACTATCGTTCGGCCAGTATCCCTGAGGATATGCGAGACGCTTCGACCTCCATGCCGCAGCTGTAAAGATAAAACAGTGAAGGAAAAATGGAAAGACAGTCAATCTCCATGCCGCAGCCGAAAAGATAAGACTCTGAAGAAAAAACGGAAAAGCGGTCAGCCTCCATGCCGCAGCCGTAAGGAAAAAGGTACAGCTTGTTGCTGTACGTCTGCTGTCCGGTGGAAATTCAGATCCTTTGTACAGGCACATTAGGGCTGCATTTTCCAAAAAAGATGAATTCTTTGTGAAAAGGCATATTCTCAGGCGGATATGTCTTTTTTATGCTTGTAGATTCTCATGGAAGTCCTTATAATGAAGGCGAAAAGATATGTAGAGTAGGTATCGCGCGTTAAGTGCCACACGTATGGGAAGTTGACGGTGGACGAAGACCGGGTTCCGGTCGCGGTGCGGTGCTGCATCCGCTACAGAGTCGAAGAGTGAGGGCTCCTTCGTGTCCTGTAGCAGGCCGAAAGGAGGTTTCTTTTTATGAAGAAACAGTTCTCTCCCGGAACGCTTGCTAACGCAGGTGTTTTAATTGCGATGAATGTGGTTCTGTCGCGTCTTGTATCCATTCCGATCGGGAATCTCTTCCGGATCTCTGTTGCTCACGTTCCCATTATTCTCTGCGGGCTTTGGCTCGGACCGCTGATCGGCGGAATAGCAGGCGCGGCAGGTGATCTGATCGGCTGCGCATTTATGGGATATGCACCGAATCCGTTTTTGACGGTATCTGCCTGTCTTGTGGGAATTATTCCGTCTCTTTTCAAGAAATTTATCATGAGCGGCGGGAGAGGGACGCAGCGGTATCTGCGGTATGTACTGGTCATAGCATTGACGATGCTGATCACGTCGCAGGGGCTGACAACGCTGGGACTTTCTGTAATGTACGGGATGCCTTTTAAGGCGACATTTATCAGCAGGCTTCCGCAGTCGGGGGCGCTGTGTGTACTGAATTCATTTTTGGTAGACATGCTGTACCCGATTTATTACCGCATGAAGTCCTGATTCTGCGGCGGAGGATGTGAAGCCGCGTATTCATATTTAAAACCAGCCAAATAATTATGCCCGGGTGCTTGTATGCTCCCGGGTTGTTTTATGCTTATCGCTGAATGTTTCTGTGATTAGACATAAACTTAATAATAAGAGTCATTGTGCGCTTACGGCTTGAAAGATATGAAGAAACCAGCTGTCACTAAACCAACTGTCACTAAACCAGCTGTCACTGTTACAAGATCGAAAACAACCCGCGTTCGTTCTACCGGGGACCAAATTCTTAATTCTTGCCGTTTCAGCCCTAAATTGTCTTCGGATTTGGGCTGATCGGCTTAGAATGTTAGATCTGGCCTCCGGGTACGCTGCCGCAGGGGGCCGGATTTCATTTTTATTCGTGAGCAGCCCAAAAAGAGAAGATTACCGCTCGTAAGACCCCTCTAAAAAGCGTAAAAACGCAAGAATGTGAAAAAAGCTTGCAAAAATGTTACAAAAGTGTTACATTACATTTTGGAACAGAACATTGATAACCCGTCCACCCGTTTCGAAACAAAACTGACAGGCGGTGAAAACCGCTTCAGAACAAGCAACGAACTGGGATACTCTAAGATAAACCAGAGCTCATCCGGCAAAGACAGCGATGATCAATCAGAGCTCATCCGACAAAGACGGCGAGGATCAATCAAAGCTCATCCCGCTAAAACGGCAGGGATCGATCAAAGATGATCCGGAACTAAGAGCAAGGATCACTCGAAGATCATTCTGCACAGTCAGAAAAGATCAGTCGAAGATCATCCGGCAGAAGACTTAAGGAGAAACCTCTATGAAGAGCAATCTGAAGTTATGGATCTATATGGTGTTTGCGGCAGCACTTTTGCTCCTTCCTGCGAATGTGTTCGCATCGTCCGATGAATCGCCTCTTCCCATTGAAGAGAAGGTCGGTTTGCTTGAGAACCGCGTGGATCCGATCGGCAAAGACGCGAAGGTATCTTCCGGCTACTACGTTTTGTACCCGGCCTGTTCTAAGACACGGGTCGCCACAATTGCCGGTTCCTCGCGGGCCAATTACGCCAACTGCGAGCTGAATGTTTATCGGAAGAAGAAGGGACAGGTTTTCTATATCCGCGCAAAGGGTGACGGCACTTATACGCTCACCAATCTGTATTCCGGACGTAATCTCGGCGCTGCATATGCAAGCAGAAAGAAAAAGACCAATGTTCGCCAAAGCACGCCTGTCGAGAGCGATTACCAGAGATGGTATATCACAAAGAAGAGCGGAAAATACGTCCTCCAGACCGTCTTATCAAAGAATGTCCTCTCTGTAAAAGGCTCCAAGAATAAGAATAAAGCGAATATTTATCTTTACACGTACCGTGGAAAGAAGGGGCAGCGTTGGACGTTGAAACGATATGCCTATTCCGGTTCTGCACCATCCGCAGCTTCCACTTCAACGGCATCCGGCAAATGGAAGACCACGACCCGCACCTGGAAGGAAACCGCTGCCGATTATAAGATTCTTGCCAACATCATCGGTGCTGTGGAGTCCGGCGGTCAGATCTACGGAAACCTCAATTACTCAGCTTACGCGGGTCCGTACGCTTCAACCAGCAACGAGCACACCATCACGCTCGGCTGGGCCCAGCACTACGGAGACGAGGCGCGTGTCCTTCTCAATAAGATCTATAAAAAGGATCCGGCTGCCTTCAACAAGATCGACAGCGTACTCCCGAAGACACAGCGGATCAAGAATTATCTGAGCAAGAATATCGTGGCGATTCGCTGGCGCCCGAACGCAAAGCAGAAGGCGGTTCTGATCAAATTGATTTCTTCAGCAGCCGGGAAAGCGGCACAGGATGAGTATTTTGCGGAACTGATGAAGCCGATCGTTGCTGACTGCAGAAATACTTACACAAGCAACGCCTGGGCGGTCGTTATGTACTGCGAGATTCGTCATCTGGGAGGAAAAGCTGCAGCAGACCGTATCTTTAAGCGGTGCAAGAGGGACTATTCTCTCAACAAGATCCGCGCATCTTTGCTTCAGGACCAGAAGGATTCCAGCAGCAGCTATCAGGTCGGTGACAGCATATTTACTTCCCGTCACGACAAATGCTGCCAGTTCCTGCAGACTTATATGTAACAGCAGCGTCCATATCTATGCGAGCTGGTTCCTGCAGATTGATCTGGAACAGGAGGGTCCATTTCTATACAATCTGTTTCGTTTGCGCGTTTAGTCTATTATAATGACAGCATTCAGCACAGGCATAAATAAAACAGTAAAGTAATCGGCTGGCAGCTGAATCGGCCGCAGCTAAGACAGACAGGTAACAAGATGGCGACAACTTATATGAGCACCATTGGCATTGCCGCCCTGATCATCATTCTATTCGCGGGACTGATCATAAGTAGGAACAGGGCCGCAAGGCTGCATTTTAAAAAGCACATAGAAGACAGCTGGGGACAGGAAAGTCCCCGGCTGTTTTTGGCGGATGATCTTGCGAAGATCCGCCGTTATTCGGATTCCCTTGCGGCATCCGAGGAAAGATGGCTGATCGATGACATCACTGCGAATGATGTGGATCTGGATCTTGTGTTTGCGCGGATCGGCCGCCCGGGCTCCGTGGCGGGGCTGGAGGTTCTTTACGCGTGGCTGCGCCATCCCCTTCTGAAAAAGGAGGTGCTGGATGCCCGAACTCATCTCATCAACTGCGCCGCCGAGGATGCGGAGACGAGATTTGAAGCGCAGTGGATTCTCTCTGAGAATCAGGAAATAAAAGAAGAAGCTGCTTCGCAGAGGATTCTATCTGAAAAACAGGAAATAAAGGAAGAAACTGCCGCGCAAAGGATTCTCTCTGAGAAACAGACAATTAAAGAAGAAACCGCCACGCCATGCAGATTAAAAGGAGATTCTGTCTACGGACAGATCGAGACGCTGCGGGAGACCGGGCCGATCGGAGGGAACAGATTCCTACTTCCGGGCGGACTCACATTACTTGGACTTCTTCTTTTATTTGTATTCCCGATCGCGGGCATTGCTGTCCTGATTCCTTCCCTGTTTATTAATTTCCGCATTCATCTTAGAATGCGGGATTCTTCCGGCCCCGCCGTCCGCGCGATGCAGGCCCTTCTGCAGCTGATCCGGCAGGCGGAAGCGCTGGCGGGAAGCCGCTTTGCGGAGAAGGCGGGACTGAAAGAGGAACTTAAAAAGAGGGTGGATGCATTTTCCGGATTCAGACGGGGAGCCTTTCTGGTCACGTCAGGGGGGACCGTCGGATACGGGATCGCCGACGCCGTGCTGGAATACCTCAAGATGTTTTTCCACATCGACCTGATCCGGTTTGACGCCATGCTCGAAGCATACAGGGGACATGAGGAAGATGCTCTGAAACTGCTGGAGCTCGTCGGAGCGGTGGACGCCGCGATCGCGGCGGCAGACTACAGGGAGGCGCATCCGGAGTTTGCGGAGCCTGTGCTTTCGGAGGATCGGTCCGCCTGGATCCGGGCTGAGGAGATGGTGCATCCGCTCCTTAAGAATCCGACGGCGAATTCGATCGAAGCGGACGGGCAGGTTCTGCTTACGGGCTCGAATGCTTCGGGAAAATCGACATTTTTGAAAAATGTTGTGCTGAGTGCCGTCATGGCGCAGTCTCTTGGCATCGCACCCGCGAAGTCTTACAGCGCGCCGTTCTTCAGGGCTGCGACGTCGATGGCTTTGTCGGATAACCTGATGGGCGGAGAGAGCTACTTTATCGTCGAGATCCGGTCGCTTCTTCGAATCTGCAAAGCCGCGGAGGAGAAGGACGGTGCACCTCTCCTGGCTGCGATCGATGAAGTTCTCCGCGGAACCAACACCGTGGAGCGTGTCGCAGCGGCAGCAGAGATCCTTCGGTCCCTTGACAGGGAGAATACGCTGGTCTTTGCGGCGACACATGATCTGGAGCTGACATACCTGCTCGATGGGGTCTATCGGAATCTTCACTTCAGGGAACGTGTGGAGAACGGGGACGTCCTGTTTGACTATCGGCTGCGCGAAGGCAGGGCAGAGGGCAGAAACGCGCTGAAGCTCCTTGCCGCCGCAGGGTACGACCCCGAGGTCGTCGCTCGTGCGGAGTCACTCGCGGCCCGCTTCTTAAGCGACGGAAAGTGGGAACAGTCCGAATAATGCTTTCGCTTCTTGTATTCAAAAAAACGTTGTGCTATAGTAGTTCGAAAATGTTAAAAAAATAGGCGCGCCGCGCTGTCTGCCGGCTGCGCACGTGACGGGGATAGGATATTTATGAAAAAATACGGATTGAATGAGCTTAGACAGATGTTTCTCGACTATATGGAGAGCAAGGGCCATCTTGTGATGAAGTCCTTCTCTTTAGTTCCGCACAATGACCGGAGCATACTCCTCATCAACGCCGGCATGACTCCCTTGAAGCCGTATTTCACCGGCGCGGAGGTTCCGCCGAGAACGCGGGTCGCGACCTGTCAGAAATGCATCCGTACCGGAGATATCGAGAACGTGGGCCATACCTCCAGGCATGGAACATTTTTTGAGATGCTCGGGAATTTCTCCTTCGGAGATTATTTTAAAACCGAGGCCATTCATTTTACGTGGGAATTCCTGACAGAGGTGGTCGGACTTGACCCGGAACGCCTCTATCCGTCCGTATACCTGGATGACGACGAGGCATATGAGATCTGGAACAAGGAGATCGGCGTTCCGGAGGAAAGAATCTACCGTTTCGGCAAGGAAGATAATTTCTGGGAGCACGGCGCAGGTCCGTGCGGACCGTGTTCGGAGGTTTACTATGACCGCGGCGAGCAGTTCGGCTGCGGCAAGCCCGACTGCGCTCCCGGCTGTGACTGCGACCGCTACATGGAGATCTGGAACGACGTCTTTACGCAGTTCGAAAATGACGGTCACGGCAATTACACGACTCTTAAGCAGAAGAATATCGACACCGGCATGGGTCTTGAGAGACTCGCGGTCGCCGTACAGGAAGTGGATTCCATGTTCGACGTCGACACGATCCGTGCGCTGCGCGACAGGATCTGTGAAGTGGCGGGCAAAACCTACCATGCGGACAAGAAAGATGACGTTTCAATCCGCGTCATTACAGACCATGTCCGTTCGGCGACATTTATGATCTCTGACGGAATTATGCCTTCAAATGAAGGAAGAGGCTACGTACTCCGCCGCCTGATCAGAAGGGCCCTGCGGCACGGAAGACTGCTGGGAATCGAAGGCGCGTTTTTGGCGGAGCTGTCAAAGACGGTTGCGGATACTTCGAAGGACGGATATCCGGAGCTCCTTGAAAAGCAGGTGTTTATCTATGAAGTTCTCTCCAAAGAGGAGGAAGCTTTCAATAAGACGATCGACCAGGGGCTTAAGATTCTCGACAGCCTGCAGAAGGAAATGATTGAAAAGGGCGAAAAGACGCTCGCGGGGGACCGTGCGTTTGAGCTCTATGATACATACGGCTTCCCGCTTGACCTCACGAAGGATATTCTGGAGGAGCAGGGCTTTGCAGTGGACGAGGAAGGCTTCAAGGCTTCCATGGAGGAGCAGCGCGAGCGCGCGAGAGCTGCCAGAAAGACCACGAATTACATGGGCGCCGACGCGACTGTGTACGATGAGATCGATCGCGAAATCACGACTGAATTTACGGGATATACAGAACTTGAAACCGATTCGAAGATCACGGTTCTGACGACAGAGACGGAGCTTGCGCTCGGACTCGCCGAAGGAGACAAGGGAACCGTCATCGTGGAGCGGACTCCGTTCTACGCGACGATGGGCGGTCAGAACGGCGACACCGGCGTGATCCGCGGCCCGGAAGGTGTGTTCACGGTTGAGACGACCATTCCTCTCCGCGGCGGACGTGTCGGCCATATCGGCGAAGTGACGGAAGGCATGCTGAAGGTCGGGGATGCGGTACATCTGTCGGTGGATGCCGAGAAACGCGCGCGCACCTGCCGCAATCACAGCGCGACACATCTTCTCCAGAAGGCGCTCAAAGAGGTTCTCGGTGATCACGTCGAACAGAAAGGTTCCTATGTGGACGCGGGAAGACTGCGTTTCGACTTCGTGCATTTTAAGCCGATGACAGCGGAAGAAATCGCCGAAGTGGAAGAGATCGTGAATGCGCAGATCCTCAAGGGACTTGACGTCACGACGGAGATCATGAGCATCGAGGAGGCCAAGGCGACCGGCGCGATGGCGCTTTTCGGGGAGAAGTACGGCGATGAAGTCCGCGTGGTGTCGATGGGACAGTTCTCAAAAGAACTCTGCGGCGGCACTCATGTGAAAAATACAGCCGATGTCCGCGCCTTCAAGATTGTAAGCGAGTCCGGCATCGCAGCCGGCGTCCGGCGTATTGAGGCTCTGTCTGATCAGGGCGTGTTTGAGCACTATAAGAAGGAGGAGGAGATCCTCGCCGAGGCGGCGCGGGAGCTGAAGACCTCTCCGAGCGAGATCCTCTTAAGAATCACGCATCTGAAGGAAGAACTCAGAAGCGCGAATGCGGAGATCGAGTCTTTGAAGGCAAAAGCGGCGCAGGCGTCCATGGGAGACGCGGCGCAAAATGCGGTCGACGTAAACGGCGTGAAGGTGCTTGTCCGGAAGCTCGACGGCGTTGATATGAATGAGATGCGGCAGCTCGGGGATCAGCTGAAGGAACAGCTCGGTGACTGTGTGGTCGTGCTTGCCTCCGCGGTGGGCGGCAAAGTGTCCCTTATGGCGGCGGCGAGTGACAGCGCAGTGAAGAAGGGCGCGCACGCCGGCAATCTCGTGAAGGCGGCTGCTCCGGTCGTCGGCGGTGGCGGCGGCGGACGTCCCAATATGGCGCAGGCCGGCGGCAAGGACGCGTCGAAGATTGACGACGCGCTGGCGGTCGCGCTTGAGAAGGCCAAAGAGCAGATCGGATGAGCAGCGTCCGGATTGGATAAAAAGTCTTGACGGATATGGATTTTCGTGTATATAATATCTGTTGCGTGCAACGGAGAGCATATATATGGGATGCATTTTCCGTATGACGCAAATACCCCATAAGTGGTGAGGGGGAGGTGAAACGAAGCTATGGCAACTGTCATCGTCAAAGAAGGTGAGTCTCTTGACAGCGCGCTGAGAAGATTTAAGCGCAGCTGTGCTAAGGCAGGCATCCAGCAGGAAATCCGCAAGCGCGAGCATTACGAGAAGCCGTCTGTTCGCCGGAAGAAGAAATCCGAAGCCGCCCGCAAGAGAAAGTATAACTGATAGCGAATATTTAAAAGTGAACGTCATGACCGGCGTTCACTATCTTTTTGCCCATTCTTAAAGCCCGGATATGTACACCGGCTATCTGCTGCCGCGGATCTACTACACAAATCCTTGTGGGTGTGATACAATACCTACACTATGTCTGCTGATTTTGATGTAAAGAGGTACAAGTTCATATCGGACAAGGTTACAGATCCCATGACATTTGCCTTTCTTGCAGACCTTCATTCCGCGGAACACGGGCCGGGAAATGAGGACCTGATCCGCGCGGTACGGGAGGCGAATCCCGACGCGATTCTTATCCCGGGCGATATCCTTGTCGGCAACCGGACCGTGAAAGTGACGGAGACCGTCGCGCTCATGCAGCGGATGCGGGAGATCGCTCCTGTGTATTTTTCGAACGGGAATCACTGCACGAATCTGCGCCTGTTTTTGCCGAAGTATTACAGGCGGCTGATGAAGGGATTCAGAAGCGCCGGCGTTACAGTGCTGAACAACCGGCACACGGAGACGGAGATCGGCGGGAACCGCATATGTATCTATGGCCTGGAACTTCATAAAGAGCGGTACAGAAAACTAAGGATCCCCCGTATGCCGGAAGAGGAGGTGGAGGAATCCCTCGGAATCTGTGACAGGGATGTCTTTACAATCCTTCTCGCGCATAATCCCCAGTTCGCGAAGCGGTATTTTGAGTGGGGGGCCGATCTTGTGGTGGCCGGTCATTTTCACGGCGGTGTGATGCGGCTTTTCGGCAGCCGGGTTCTCATCAGCCCCTACGGCATACCGTTTCCGAAATACGGGTACGGGGCTTATGAACACGGCACACAGCACATGGTCGTCACATCGGGGCTGGGGGAGCACACCATACCGTTCCGGATCCACAATCCCATGGAGATCGTGGTGATCCGGGTGGAGGGCCCGGGAAGCCAAAGTACAATGAAGATGCAGGATCCGATGTGAGAAGCCCTTTGCGGCAGATGATGCGGAGGCAGATACCCGCATGATTGATCGGATCAGCTTTTGACAGCTGATACATAAGAGGAGCCTTATGGCACTGACGGTAGAACTTGAGGCGTTTGACGGTCCTCTGGACCTGCTTCTGACGCTGATCGAAAAGAATAAAGTGAATATCTTTGACATTCCGATCGTCGAGATCACGGATCAGTATCTCGCCTACGTCCGCGCCATGCAGGAGGAGGACCTCGACGTGATGAGCGAATTCATGGTTATGGCGGCAGAACTCATCGCGATCAAGTGCCGGATGCTGCTTCCGAAAGAGGAGGAAGTTGAAGAGGAGGATCCGCGGGAGGAACTCGTCCGGCGTCTTCTCGAATACAAGACCTATAAGTACCTCTCGTATGAACTTCGCGACCGGATGGAGCCGGCGGGGATGCATTTTTATAAAGAAGATACGGTTCCGGACGAAGTCAGGGCGTACCGCCCGCCGGTCGACGTGAAGGAACTCGTCGGAGATCTGACGCTCAAGGCGCTGCACGAGGTGTTCGACTCGGTACTGCGGAGACAGACGGATAAAATTGACCCGGTGCGAAGCCGGTTCGGAACGATTGAGCGTGAGGAGGTCTCCCTGCCCGACAAACTGGAGTCTGTCGCAGTTTACGCGAAAAAGCACCGGAAATTCGCATTCCGCGATCTTTTGATGCGCCAGAGCTCAAAGACACAGGTGGTTGTGACGTTCCTGGCGATGCTGGAACTTATCAGCTACGGATATATTACAGTATTGCAGCAAAGTCCAACTGACGAGATTTTGATCGAGCAGGTTCCGGATGTGACGCTGGACCAGGTCCGCGAGCGTTTCGGCATGAGCGGAATTGAGACATACGGGGGTGAATCCGCGGAGACGCCGGATCAGCCTTAAACGGAAAGGGACGGATTTGGAAAATGGAGCAGATCAACAAATATTCCGCCATTGAGGCCATCCTGTTCGCGACAGGCCGCGCGGTGACGGGGGAGGAGATCGCCCGCGCGCTTGCGATTGAAGAGGAGGAGGCGGCCGCTTTGTGCGCCGCGTTTGCGGAGGAGTGGAACAGCAGGGAGCACGGCACGGAGATCGTGCGTTTAGAGGACGCGTGGCAGATGTGCACGCGGAAAGAGTACTATACACCTCTCATTACGCTCGAAATGACTCCCAGAAAGCCGCGCATGACGGAGGCGCTTCTTGAGACACTCTCTGTGATCGCATACAGGCAGCCGGTTACGAAAGGTGAGATCGAGAGAATCCGCGGCGTCAGTTCCGACCACGCGGTGAACCGGCTTGTGGAATTTGACCTGGTCCGGGAACTCGGGCGCGCCAAGCTTCCGGGCCGCCCCATTTTATTTGGCACAACAGAGGAGTTTCTGCGGGTGTTCGGAGTCTCTTCCAGGGAGAATCTTCCGGAGATCAGTCCGGTGAAAGAGGAGGATTTTCTGGCGGAGGCGGAGGCGGAGGCAGGCGTCACGATCGAAAGAGAGGGCGACGAGGAAGTGCCCGTTGACGTCTGATCAGCCCGCTTAAGCAGAAATTGCCGCATGATTATCAGTTGTGTCATTATTCAATCAGTGCTATCATAGCTATTGTTATATTCACTTAATGTAGTATGGAGGACATAAGATGAGTGAGATTCACGCAGCAGGCAGACGAATCAATTCTCTGCTTGACGCAAACAGCTTTGTTGAAATCGGCGGCCGCGTGACAGCCCGCAGCACGGATTTCAACCTTTCGGCCGTTAAAGCGTCTTCCGACGGCGTTATCACCGGGTATGGAACCATTGACGGCAATCTTGTGTACGTCTACAGCCAGGATTCGTCCGTTCTGGGCGGAACGATCGGAGAGATGCACGCAAAAAAGATATCCAGAATTTATTCTCTCGCGGCAAAATGCGGCGCGCCGGTTATCGGG
The DNA here is from genome assembly GCA_017430765.1 of Lachnospiraceae bacterium. The sequence continues at coordinate 12,722 of JAFRMI010000020.1, forward strand.
CTTGTCGACTGCGGAGGACTTCGTCTTGAGGAGGCTTCAGACGCGCTGGACTCCCTCGGACGCATCTACGCGAAGCAGGCGCTTGCTTCCGGCCTGATTCCGCAGATCACAGGTGTTTTCGGCAGCTGTGGCGGCGGTCTCACCGTTCTGACGGCGCTTTCGGATTTCACGTTTATGGCGGCGGAAGGCGCTCATCTGTTTGTCAATTCCCCCGATGCGATTAAAGGAAAAGCACCCGATGAGTCGGATACTTCCTCAGCGGAGTTCCATCTGGCCGCCGGCAACGTCGATGTGATCGGAACCGAAGATGCGGTGATCGCGGAGATGCGGCAGCTTATTTCCCTTCTCCCCTTAAACAACGAGGACGAGGGAGAGGCCGTTCTTGTGACGGACGACCTGAACCGCGCAACGGAGAATCTCTCTGCGACGATCGGCAATGCCGCCGACACGCTCCGCATTCTGAGCGACGGCGGGCAGTTCTTCGAGGTGAAGAGGGGCTGGGCGTGCGATATGGTCACCGGCTTCATCCGCCTTGGCGGCTACACGGTCGGTGCGGTCGCGAACCGCGGCACAACGGACGCGCTCGATGCGGGCAGTGCGGAAAAGGCCGCAGGATTTATCAACTTCTGTGATGCATTTAACATTCCGGTTCTGACGCTGGCGAATCTCTCCGCCCTTCAAGCATGCGTGCGCTCGGAGAGAAGTCTGCCGAAGGCAGGAGCCGCCCTGGCATCCGCATACGCGAATGCGACGGTTCCCAAGGTCACGGTTGTGACGGGAAAAGCATATGGGACATCCTATATCCTGATGGGCTCCAAGTCCCTCGGGGCGGATATGGTTTTTGCGTGGCCGGATGCCCAGATCGGTACGATGGACGCGAAGATGGCCGCCAAGATTCTTGCCGCCGGAAAAGACGCGGACGAGCTTAAGAAAACGGCGGAGGCTTATACAGCTCTCCAGCAGAATGTGGAATCCGCAGCGGCCCGCGGGCTCGTGGATACCATCATCGACGAGGCGGATACGAGAAAGTACGTGATCGGAGCCTTTGAGATGCTTTATACGAAACGCGAAGACCGTCCGGAACGGAAACACGGGGCGATCTGAGAAAGGCGGTAGCAATGAAAAGAATAAAACGCATTGTATTGGCTTTCCTTCTCGTGCTGACCGTGGGAACTGCGCTCACCGGATGCGAGAAGACTTCCTCCCAGATCGAGGCGGAAAGTCAGGAAGCCATCCGCGCAAAGAATATAGAGGATGTGGGCAAGTACACGACTGATTACTTTGCGACGACCATGAAGAGTGCCCAGTATGAGCAGTTCGAGCAGTTCATCGGATCCGGCCAGCATCTGGTATCCATTCCGTTTGACAACGACTGGGGATACCGCTGGAAGCAGTTCCATGACCTCCACGGCGAAGTGAAGGAAGCGGTGGTAGATCTGACGGAGCGGACCGATGACGGGTATACCAGCCGCATCATTCTGACGGGCGAGGATAACCTGCAGATGGCGCTGACCATTGTCTATGACAAGACGATGACGCCGGTCTCCACGTCCATCGGGGATTATTCGGATGATTCCAATGAGACCCTGGGAAGCAAGATGAAAGTCGCGGCCGGCAATACGGCTACCGGACTTATCGTCGTATTCCTTGTCCTCATTCTCCTCAGCCTCATCATCAGCTGTTTCAAATTCGTGAACAAAATCGGTGAGGTGAAACCCGAGAATAAGGACGCCGGCGCAAAGACGGCACAGCCCGCTAAGAAAGAAGCGGCTCCGGAAGCAGCCGTATCCGCCGAGGATATCGATCTTGCTAAGAATCAGGAACTCGTGGCAGTCATCGCGGCAGCGATCGCCGCTTACGAAGGAACAACGACCGCAGACGGATATGTTGTGCGCTCGATCAGACGTTTAAAGAATAACAAATGGCGTTAATTATTGGGAGGATACCAGGATGAAAACTTATACAATCACCGTCAACGGCACAGCTTATCAGGTAACAGTCGAAGAAGGCGCCCAGGGCGCAGCGGCGGCAGCACCGGCAGCAGCACCCGCAGCCCCGGCTCCGGCAGCTCCGGCCCCGGCAAAGGCCCCGGCTCCGTCCGCGGCAGCAGGAAGCATCGAGGTCGCTGCTTCCGTACCCGGCAAGGTCTTCCAGGTTCCCGCAAAGGTCGGCGATCAGGTGAAAGCCGGCGATACGATTATCGTTCTTGAGTCCATGAAGATGGAGATCCCGGTCGTGGCTCCGGAAGACGGCACAGTGGCCAGCATTGAGGTCGCGGTGGGCGCCGGCGTCGAGACGGGTGATCTGCTTGCTACATTGGAATAAGTTACCGGAGGAACGGATAGAAGATGAATATACTTGATACTCTGTCGAATCTGGGACAGCAGACCGCGTTTCTCAATCTGAAACCCGGCAATTATCTGATGATCGTTGTCGCGCTGGTCTTCCTGTACCTGGCAATTCGAAAAGGCTATGAGCCTCTCCTTCTGGTACCGATCGCGTTCGGCATGCTGCTTGTCAATATCTATCCGGATATCATGATGAGCCCCGCGGACTCCTCGAACGGTATCGGAGGCATGCTCCATTATTTCTACATTCTTGACGAGTGGAGCCTGCTCCCGTCGCTCATCTTCATGGGCGTCGGCGCGATGACGGACTTCGGCCCCCTGATCGCGAACCCGATCTCCTTCCTGATGGGCGCGGCGGCGCAGCTCGGCATCTACGTGGCGTATTTCCTGGCGATCCTTCTCGGATTTAACGGGAAGGCCGCTGCGGCGATCTCCATCATCGGCGGCGCGGACGGACCGACTTCGATCTTCCTCGCCTCGAAAATGCAGCAAAATGAGCTCCTCGGCCCCATCGCGGTCGCGGCGTACTCCTATATGTCTCTCGTTCCGATCATCCAGCCTCCGTTCATGAAACTCTTCACGTCGGAAGCGGACCGGAAGATCAAGATGGGACAGCTCCGTCCGGTCAGCAAGCTCGAGAAGATTCTGTTCCCGATCGTGATCACGATCGTCGTCTGCATGATTCTTCCGACGACAGCGCCGCTTGTCGGTATGCTGATGCTCGGCAATCTCTTCCGCGAATCCGGCGTGGTTCATCAGCTCACAGAGACGGCCAGCAACGCCATGATGTACATCGTCGTCATCTTCCTCGGGACTTCCGTCGGAGCGACGACCAGTGCGGAGGCGTTCCTCAATGTCAGCACGCTGAAGATCGTGGTGCTCGGACTGATGGCATTCTCGTTCGGTACAATGGGAGGTGTATGGCTCGGTCAGCTTCTGAAGAAGGTGACCGGAGGCAAGATCAACCCGCTGATCGGCTCCGCCGGCGTGTCCGCGGTGCCGATGGCCGCGCGTGTCTCGCAGAAGGTCGGCGCGGAGGCGGATCCCACGAATTTCCTGCTGATGCATGCAATGGGGCCCAACGTGGCCGGCGTCATCGGAACCGCGGTGGCAGCCGGAACATTTATGGCTCTATACGGCATTTAATCTCTGGCGCGGAACTCTTGCAGCCCGGCTGTAAGAGTAATCCGTTAAGTGAAACCCTTCTCTGACATAGGACAGACATACGCGTCAGAGATGATATAGCCTTCGGCAAACCGGCGCTGTGCAGGGCGGAGGAATCTTCCCGGTCTGCGCGGCACGGAGAATGCGCCGAGGTGTTTCTGAGTAGAGGAGAAGACATATGGCTTCATTTGAAAAAAAGCCCGTACAGATTACGGAGACTGTTCTGCGCGACGCGCACCAGAGTCTCATAGCAACCCGAATGACGACCGACGAGATGGTCCCGATCATTGAGAAGATGGATAAGATCGGTTTCCGCGCGGTGGAGTGCTGGGGAGGCGCCACATTCGACGCGGCTCTCCGGTTCCTCAAGGAAGATCCGTGGATCCGTCTCCGGAAGTTCAAGGACGGGTTCAAGAACACAAAACTGCAGATGCTGTTCCGCGGACAGAACATCCTTGGCTACAAGCCGTATCCGGATGATGTTGTGGAGTATTTTGTGCAGAAATCCATCGCGAACGGCATCGACGTCATCCGTATCTTCGACTGCCTGAATGATCTGCGGAACCTTGAGACCGCGGTCAGGGCGACGAAGAAGGAGGGCGGCGAAGCGCAGATCGCCCTTTCCTACACGCTCGGCAAGGCGTATACGCTGGATTACTGGGTTGAGAAGGCCAAAGCGATCGAGGATATGGGCGCCGATTCCATCTGCATCAAGGATATGGCGGGACTTCTGCTGCCGTACGCAGCGACCGAGCTTGTCACGGCCCTTAAAGAAAATTCCGATCTTCCGATCGAACTGCACACCCATTACACATCCGGTGAGGCGTCCATGGCCTATATGAAGGCGGTGGAAGCCGGCGTGGATATCCTGGACTGCGCGATGAGCCCGTTTGCGCTCGGCACATCGCAGCCGGCGACGGAGGTTCTCGTCGCGGCGTTCAAGGGCACGGAATACGACACGGGCCTCGACCTCGACGCGCTCGCCGAGATCGCCGATTACTTCCGCCCGATCCGCGAGAAGTATCTTGAGAACGGACTGATGAACCCGAAGAATATGGGCGTCAACATCAAGACCCTTCAGTACCAGGTTCCGGGCGGCATGCTCTCGAATCTGACTAGCCAGCTCGCGAAGATGAACGCCGAGGACAAGTTCTACGAAGTGCTTGAGGAAGTGCCGCGCGTCCGTGAGGACATGGGCGAGCCGCCGCTTGTTACGCCGTCTTCGCAGATCGTCGGAACGCAGGCTGTTATGAACGTCCTGACAGGCGGACGATACAAAGTCGTCCCGCAGGAGACGAAGGACCTGTTCCTTGGCAGATACGGCAAGACGACCCTTCCGGTCAATCCGGAGATCCAGAAGCAGGTCATCGGCGACGAGGAGCCGATCACGTGCCGTCCGGCTGACCTTCTTGCGCCGGGACTGCCGGAGTTCGAGAAAGCGATCGAGCCGTATAAGATGATGGACGAGGACGTGCTTACATACGCGCTCTTCCCGGAGGTTGCCGTCGACTACTTCAAGTACAGGGACGCGCAGAATACGGGAGTGGATGTGACACGTGCCGATGAGGAGAATAAAGCTTACTTCGTGTAAATGATTTCGCGGTGATTTGGTGGGTCAGGGGAACACATATCCTGACCCACTTTTTCTGGTGAGGATCGTTTATAGAACAGCAAGACGGCAGCAAGGCAGCAGCGAGAAAACAGACAGACAGCAGAAAGAAGAGGGTCAGATGCAAGTCCTGATAGTTGGCGGCGGTGCGTCCGGCATGCTGTGCGCGCTCCACGCGGCACAGCGCGGCCACAGCGTCACAATTGCCGAGCAGAATGAAAAGCTCGGGAAAAAACTGTATATTACCGGGAAGGGGCGCTGCAACTTCACCAATGACTGTACGCAGCAGGAATTTCTGGATCATGTTGTATCCAACCCGCGCTTTCTCTACAGTGCGTCGGGAGCCTATTCGCCGCAGGACTGCATCGCGGAGATGGAGACACTGGGACTTAAAACCAAGGTGGAGCGGGGCAGAAGAGCCTTTCCTGCCTCGGACCATTCAGGAGACGTGATCGATGCGCTCCGCAGAGGGCTTGCGAGAGCAGGGGTCAGGGTGCTGCTGCATACGCGGATCACTTCGATCGTAAGAGAAGGGTCCCGCATAACGTGCGCCGAGGCAGAACGTGACGGGAAGCATATGCGGATCCCGCTTGATCATCTGGTTCTCGCGACGGGCGGTCTGTCCTATCCGTCGACAGGGTCGACCGGCGATGGTTTCCGTTTCGCAAAGGAAATGGGGCTCCGTGTGACGGCTCTCATGCCTTCTCTTGTCCCCATGAACTGCAAGGAGGAGTATATCCGCGAGATGCAGGGACTTTCGCTGCGCAACGTGGAGTTTACGATCCGCACGGGGAAAAAAGAACTGTTCCGGGACTTCGGGGAGCTGATGTTTACGCACTTCGGGATTACGGGACCGCTTGTTCTGTCTGCCAGCGCGGTGTGCGGGCCGTATATCGGAAAGAAAGAGCTCATTTCCCATATTGACCTGAAACCGGCTGTGACGGAGGAGATGCTCGATCAAAGGATTCTCCGGCTGATCGCGGCGCACCCGCAAAAGAGCCTGCGCAACCTGATCAGCGAGCTGTATCCGGCGAAGATGCAGCCGGTGATCCCCGAAATTGCCCGCGTGGACCCGGACCGGAAGGCATCGGAGGTGACACGGGAAGAGAGGCGGAGGATTGTAGAGGTGACGAAGGAGTTTCCCCTTTCGATTGCGTCTCTTAGAGGGTATAATGAGGCGGTGATTACGAAGGGCGGCGTAAGTGTCAAAGAGATTGACCCAAAGACAATGCGAGTGAAGTCGTATGATAACCTCTCCATCATCGGCGAGATGCTGGATCTTGACGCCATGACCGGCGGCTATAATCTGCAGATCGCCTGGTGCACAGCCGCGGCATGCGCCGCCGGGATGTGAGCCGCGTGAGCCGCGGGGACAGGAACCATGGCCCACTGAAAAATGGACATTTCAGCCGGTGGGGACGCTCCTGAAAATGCTGAAATTACGCTTAATTACAAGGAAATCGAACCCTGACAGGAACCGGCCGCGGTTCCTGTCCCCGTGGTTCAAGTTCAACAGGAGATGAGTATGAATATTGCAATTGACGGGCCTGCGGGGGCCGGGAAGAGCACGATCGCCAGGAGAGTCGCGAAGGAGCTCGGGAGTGTCTATGTGGACACAGGGGCGATGTATCGCGCGATGGCGCTTTTTATGATTAAGAGAGGTGTGCGTGCGGACGACCGCGAGGGGATCGAACGCGCGGCGGAAGACGCGGATATCTCGATCGAGTATCGTGACGGCGCGCAGCATGTGCTGCTGAACGGCGAGGACGTGACGGCATTTTTGCGCACGGAAGAGGTTGGAAATATGGCCAGCAGCACCTCCGTAAACCCAAAAGTGCGCGAGAAGCTCGTGGAGCTGCAGCAAAAACTCGCTAAGAAAACCTCTGTCGTCATGGACGGAAGGGATATCGGAACGGTAGTCCTTCCGGATGCCGAGGTGAAGATCTATCTTACGGCGAGCGCCCATACACGCGCCCTCAGGAGACACAGGGAGCTTATGGAGAAGAATCCGTCTGCTGTTCCCCCTCTTTCCGCAATTGAACAGGATATCAACGAGCGGGATCACCGGGATATGACGCGCGCGCATTCCCCGCTGAAACAGGCGGATGACGCCATCCTTGTCGACAGCTCGGAGATGACGATCGAAGAAGTGACGGACCGCATTCTGTCCATCGCATCTTCCCATCGGAACGCGGAATAAGGAGAATCAGATTGGATATCACGATTGCAAAAAGTGCCGGATTCTGTTTCGGCGTAAAAAGAGCGGTGAACCTGGTCTATGAGGAGGCGGAGAAGGCGGAAGGAAGCGTGTATACGCTCGGACCGATTATCCACAATGAGATCGTGGTTGCCGACCTGGCGGAAAAGGGCGTGCGCGTCATCGATGAGAACTTTTTCTGTGAGGAGGAGAACCGGATTCCGCCCGCCGGATCGACCGTGATCATCCGCAGCCACGGCATTTCCCGCGCGATGCAGGACGCCCTGGCGGAGCGCGGGTACCGGATCGTGGATGCGACGTGCCCATTTGTCCGGAAGATCCATGACATTGTTTCGGAAATGAGCCACGAAGGCCATCCCGTCGTCATCATCGGCAATCCGGATCACCCCGAGGTCATCGGCATCCGCGGATGGGTGGACGGGCCGTGCGCTGTTATCGAGACAAAAGAGGACGCGGAACGCATGGAGTTCCCCAAAAGTCAGACGCTTTGCACTGTTGCGCAGACGACATTCAATTATTCGAAATTTCAAGAACTTGTTGAAATATTCTATAACATGGGGTATCATATAAACGTTACGAATACGATCTGCGGCGCTACTCGCGAACGGCAGACGGAAGCTTTGGAACTGGCCGGAAGATCAGACGTCATGATCGTGATCGGGGGCAGACACTCCTCGAACACACAGAAGCTCCATGATATCTGTAAGAGCCAGTGCCGGGAGACCTATTATATACAGAAACCGGAGGATCTTGCCCGGGTTCATTTTCCGGCGGACTGTAAAGTGGGGATCACGGCGGGGGCATCCACCCCAAATTCAATAATCCAGGAGGTTTCACAATATGTCAGAAGAACAGAGCTTTGAACAGATGCTCAACGAGAGCTTTAAAACAATCAGGAATGGGGAGGTCGTTGAAGGTACTGTTCTCGACGTGAAGCCGGAAGTCGCCTATCTCAACATTGGATACAAGTCAGACGGTATTCTGACCCGGGAAGAATACAGCAATGAGAATGTCGACCTGACAACAAAGCTTGCGCCGGGCGACAAGCTGGAAGTGAAGGTTCTCAAAGTCAACGACGGCGAGGGTCAGCTGATCCTCACTTACAAGCGCCTTGCTCAGGAGAAGGGCAACAAGCGCATTGAAGAGGCATTCAACAATAAAGAGGTTCTGACAGCGAAAGTTACGCAGGTTCTCAATGGCGGCCTTACGGTTCTTGTCGAGGATACGAGAGTATTTATTCCTGCGAGCCTTGTCTCGGACGTCTATGAGAAGGATCTGACCAAGTACGCGGATCAGGAGATTGAGTTCCGGATCACGGAGTTCAACCCGCGCAGACGCCGCATCATCGGCGACCGCCGTCATCTGATCGCAGAGCGCAAAGCAGAAGCTGCGAAGGAGCTGTTCTCCAGAATCCAGATCGGCGACGTGATCGAAGGAACCGTCAAGAACGTCACGGACTTCGGCGCATTTGTCGACCTCGGCGGAGCAGACGGACTGCTTCACATCTCCGAGATGTCCTGGGGCCGTGTGGAGAATCCGCATAAGAACTTCCACGTCGGTGACCAGCTGACAGTCATGATCAAGGATATCCGCGATGAGAAGATCGCCCTGTCCCTCAAGTTCCCGGATGAGAATCCGTGGATCGAAGCAGCTGAGAATTTCGCGACCGGCGCGATTGTCAGAGGCAAAGTTGCCCGCATGACCGATTTCGGCGCGTTCATCGAGCTGCTTCCCGGCGTAGATGCATTGCTCCATGTTTCCCAGATTTCCAGAAACCATGTCGACAAGCCGTCGGATGTTCTGAAGATCGGTGAGGAGATCGAGGCGAAGGTTGTTGACTTCAATGCCAACGATCATAAGATCAGCCTGTCCATGAAGGCCCTTGAGTCGGAGCCGCAGAACGACGCGGTCACGGCGTATGAGGATGCCGAGGCGGAAGAATAATTCCATCAGTTCAATAAGATTTGCCTCCGCACGTTGTGCGGAGGCATTTTTTCGCGGAGGAATGATCCTTTTACTTTACAGAATGCAGACTGCGAGGTGTCAGAAGAAAAGAGACAATAGAGCGGATGTACTGCCGCGTCTCCCCGCAGTCTGTCAGGTAGAGATCCCGAAACACGGCCCTGTGGAAGCAGTTTTCCCGGACCGCCTTCTCCTTTCGCGACTTGTCGACATAAGCTGCAGCCGCCTTGTGAACCGCGTACCCCTCCGCGGGAAGATAGAAGTAGTTTTTAATATCTGTATGGTAGACGCGGAGCGTACCGTCCTCTATGGGTGCGCTTATTTTTATGAGGTGATCAGAAAACTGCAGATGAAAGACCGTGTCATGGATTGAAAGAAGACGCGGAAACGTATAGTCCGTACCAAGCGTGTAATAGAGGCGGCCTTCTCTTACGAAGCTGTCCACAAGGGACGGGAACGGCTTCGGATTGTCAGATTCACCGGAAGGTGATATGATTCCGTTTAGCGCGTCTGTGAAAGCCCGGAGGGGAAGAATTGCCAAAGTCCGGTCCGCGTCGTCAAGACGGGGATCCGCGCCGGCAAAATCCGCATAATCGATCAGTCTTCTTGAGGGGAGCCCCAGGAAATCTTTCAGATGGCTGTACGTAAGAAAAAGATCGGTATAGGATCTGCCGTTCAGCGGGTCCAGGAGAGCGTACGCGGCATATTTGCGGTGGAGATGCGGAAGGTCAAAGGCATTGCCGTTAAACGTGATGATGTGTGCGACCGGCATTTCTGCATCATCTTTTCCGGAAAGCGCATGGGAGAGAGCCTCAAGGATATCCGGCTCGTCGGATTCTTTTTCAGAGAGCCATGTGATTTTCCGTCCGCAGGTAAGGAGCGTCACGGAGCGGAGCCGGCTTGTCCGCCAATACCTGCCGCTCGCGGTGATATCGAGGATCGCATCCCCTCTGCCAAAATACGGATTTTCTTTTATATCCGGATGTGTCGTGATTATTTTCATGGACACATTATAGCACAACCCGAAGCTGAGATGCATATGCGCCTTTTGTGCGGTAATTGTATGTGATCCTGTAAAGCGGGAGCCAGGGAGTTATTTTATGCAGCTGTCTTTTAAAACATTTCTGATCGTCTGCCCGATGCTGTTTCTGGCCGGTCTCGTCGATTCGATCGGCGGAGGCGGCGGCCTGATCTCGCTGCCGGCCTACCTTTTTGCGGGCCTTCCCGTCCACAACGCGATTGCGACTAATAAGATGTCTTCGACCTGCGGAACGGCGCTGTCCGCCGGACGCTTCATCAGAAATAAGCTCGTCAGTTTTAAACTGGCCGTCCCCGCCGTGGTCTCCGCAATCATCGGATCCTCGATCGGCGCGCACCTCTCCCTTCTTGTAAGTGACAGGATCATGCGGTATGTGCTCGTTGTCGTTCTTCCGGCTGCGGCGTTCTTCGTACTCAACAGGCATCTGTTTCCGGACAGGGAGGAACAGGAACTGGTTCTGTCGGGCAGAACGTATGTGACGGCTGTCACGGCTGCATTTTTCATAGGGATCTATGACGGGTTCTACGGACCGGGGACGGGAACCTTCCTCATCATCGCGCTCACCGTTTTCGCGCATATGAGCGTGGGATGCGCCAATGCCCAGACTAAGATCATCAATCTGACGACAAATGTGACGTCGCTCCTTATTTTCCTGAAAAATGGGCAGGTCCTTCTCCTCCTCGGCTTCGTCGCCGCCCTGTTCAACATGCTCGGCAATTATATCGGGTCGGGACTTGTGATGACGAAGGGGACGAAGATCGTGCGGCCTATTATTCTGACCGTACTCGTTCTGCTTCTTCTGAAGATTGTGCTCGATCGGTGAGAGATCTGGCGGTGCTGTTTCAGGTGCGGGAAGCAGGACACTAACGGCGCGGCGGCCCGCTTCCGCGAGTGTTGAATGATTCGCCAATCCGGAAACTGCAGGTGCGGACGCAGGGCTTACGATCCGGTCGCAAAGCGTGGACCGGTAGTGGTATAATGATGAGGATCAGGCAGCGGATGAATGGCTGTGATATGCCTTCGGAAGGAAGGATAGTGCCGCCCGCTGTTCATGAAGAGGGAGCGGAGCGGATAGCGAATGTCCGCTTCACATAGTACCTGCGGCACAGGATGGAAGCATACGCTCACGGCGGATGAATAACGGGAAATGACAGGTACGGAGAAGAAAGGGATATCGCATGTATGCTTATATAAAAGGAACGGTTGAAGGAATCGGAGCGGATTATCTCATCGTTGAGAACGCCGGGATTGGTTACCGCATCTTCGTGCCTTACTCCGTCGCGGACCGGGTCGTCAAGGGGGAAGAGTATCAGTTCTTTACACATTTTTCCGTGCGGGAGGACGCCATGCAGCTCTTCGGTTTTCTGACGCAGGACGATCTGGATCTCTACCGGATGCTCCTCGGCGTCAGCGGAATCGGTCCGAAGGGAGCGCTCGGGATTCTGTCGGTGATGGATGCGGACGATCTGCGTTTTGCGGTCCTTTCAGAGGACGCGGCAGGCATCGCGAAGGCGCCCGGCATCGGCAGGAAGACCGCACAGAAAGTGATCATCGAACTGAAAGATAAATTGAATCTGGAGGATGCGTTCGAGAAGAAGACCGCCCATACGGAACAGAAGGCCATGGAAGCGGCCGGTTCTGCCCAGTCTGAGGCAGTGCTTGCCCTGACAGCTTTGGGATACACGAACACTGAGTCGATGAAGGCAGTCCGGAAAGCTGCGTCTGTTTCTCCGGACGCCGGAACTGAAGACCTGATTAAGGCAGCTCTTAAAGAACTGTTTTAGTGGGAGTTTGAGGCAGCCTTTTTTCAGTGAATGTACAGTCCTGTCTAAGACAAATGATGTACACGCATGCGGAGCGGAAGATGCTGTCTTCCGGAAAACCGGCATATGGCGCCTCGGCCCGCTTTGCTGGCCTTGAAAACGGAAGAATCAGCAGAATCTTTCTTCATGAGCAGGGGGAGATGAACAGATGGCAAGACAGATCGTGACGGGTGTGACGGAGACGCGGGAGGACAGGCTTTTAGCTTCCGACAGCCTCCGCCCGAAGACCCTCGCGGACTATATCGGTCAGGAAAAGACGAAACAGAACCTGAAAGTCTACATCGACGCGGCGAAGATGCGCGGCGATGCGCTGGACCACGTTCTTTTTTACGGGCCTCCGGGGCTCGGGAAGACGACGCTCGCGGGAATCATCGCCAACGAAATGGGGACAAACCTCAAGGTGACGAGCGGGCCGGCCATCGAGAAGCCCGGCGAAATGGCAGCAATTCTAAACAACCTGCAGCCTGGAGACATCCTGTTCGTCGACGAGATTCACCGCATGAGCCGGCAGGTGGAGGAGGTCCTCTATCCCGCGATGGAGGACTATGCCATCGATATCGTGATCGGCAAGGGGTCGACAGCCCGCTCCATCCGGCTTGATCTGCCGAAATTTACGCTGGTCGGCGCGACAACAAGACCCGGTATGCTGACGGCGCCTCTCCGCGACCGCTTCGGTGTGATCGGCCATCTTGAATACTACTCCGTCGGGGAACTGAAGGAGATCGTGATCCGGACGGCGGAAAGACTTCATGTCGAGATCGAGGAGAAGGGGGCCCTGGAACTTGCCAGAAGATCCCGCGGGACGCCCCGTCTCGCGAACCGCCTCCTGAAGCGTGTCCGCGACTTCGCGATGGTGCGCTATGACGGTGTCGTCACGCAGCGTGTGGCATCCGATGCGCTCGATCTGCTGGAGGTCGACCAGTTTGGACTCGAAAAGCTTGACCGAACGATCCTCGAGACGATGATCCTGAAGTTTAACGGCGGACCGGTGGGACTGGAGACGCTCGCTTCATCCATCGGAGAAGATTCCGGTACGATCGAGGATGTCTACGAGCCGTATCTGCTGAAAACCGGCTTCCTGACGCGAACACCGCGCGGCCGTGTCGTCACGGAGCAGGCGTACGATCATCTGGGATATGATCTGCCGGAGACGCCCTAGGATAGGCCTTGGGATCGGATTTGGAATGCCGCTTTACATTTTGCGTGAATCCGATATAATAATGGAAACAGAAAAGTCCGAAGAACCCCGGAGGAATCATGGCAGAGAGAAATGCAGTGCAGGTGCTGATCGGCGGAAAAGTGATCACTTTAAGCGGATACGAGAGCACCGAATATCTTGAAAAAGTTGCATCCTATATGAATCAGAAGCAGAAAGAGTGCTCTTCCCTTTCAAACTGGCGGCGCATGTCCTCCGATATGAAAGCCACACTTTTGACCTTGAATGTCGCGGATGACTATTTTAAGGCCAAGCAGAAGGCGGAGGAGCTCGAAGAGGAGCTTCGCCTGAGAGATCAGGAGGCGTATGAGCTCAAACAGGAGCTCGTGGATCTGCAGATGAAGCTGGACGGAGCTCCCGCAAGGAGCAGGGACAGCGCGAAGGAGAATCAGAATTCGAATCAGAACCGCAGCTCACGCCGGCACTGATCTTTTTACGAAACGAACTGAATCCGGGGTGATTGCCTAAGCGGTGATCACCTTTTTTCTGTGGGCAGGGGATACGGGATTGCAGCATTTTCCCGTGACCTCGAAGGGAATATTGCCGATATATGTCCCGCTCGCGAGACTTGGCGCGGGACCTGGGTCAGCATCAGATGGCATAATACCCGGGCCTTTCTTAGGAGACATCAGAAACGATATGAATCGACCAGATATCAAACTGCCCGAACTTCTGGCCCCCGCCGGCAGTGCGGAAGGCCTGCGGGCCGCCATCCGCGCCGGTGCGGACGCGGTCTATATCGGCGCGAAAAAATTCGGCGCGCGGGCATACGCGGACAACCCGGACACGGAGACGATGCTCCGGGCGATTGACTATGCGCATCTTCGCGGCGCCAGGGTATATCTCACGGTGAACACCCTCCTCAAAAATGAAGAGATCGGAGAACTCCGGGACTTTCTGCTCCCATATTACCGCCGGGGCGTGGACGCGGTTCTTGTCCAGGATTTCGGCGTGCTGAAAACACTCCGTGAACTCTTCCCGGATCTGCCCCTTCACGCGAGCACGCAGATGACGATTACAGACCCGCACGCAGCCGGGATCCTGAAGGAATTCGGGATCACCCGGATTGTTCCGGCCAGGGAGATGTCTCTTTCGGAACTGACTGCCATAAAGGAAAAAAGCGGGCTCGAGGTGGAAGTGTTTATTCACGGCGCGCTCTGTTACTGCTACTCCGGGCAGTGCCTCTATTCCAGTCTTCTCGGGGGACGAAGCGGAAACCGGGGCCGCTGTGCCCAGCCCTGCCGCCTGCTGTATCTGAAGAACAATACGTCCTTTGACGGTACGACCTCCATTCTTCTTGAGAAAGAGGCGCGGCATTTTCTGAGCCCGAAAGATCTCAATACGATCAATCTTCTTCCGCAGCTTGTGCTGGCCGGAATGGATTCCCTCAAGATTGAGGGCCGTATGAAGCAGCCGGAGTACGCCGCCGGCGTGGTCTCCATCTATCGGAGGAATCTGGACAGGATCGGGGAACTGCTCGCTGCGGGTGACAGAGAACTGAAAGGATACCGCGTTTCCGCAGATGATCATCGGATGCTCTATGACCTCTATATGCGGAGCGGTTTTACGGACGGCTATTTCACCCTTAGAAACGGTCCCGAAATGATGGCCTTAGTCAAACATGAGCTGACGCAGGACGAGACAAAGGCGCGTCACGATCTCTACGGAGTCATGCACGACAGATATATGACGGAGGAACTGACCCTTCCGGCCGATCTTCACCTCACGGTCCGCGCCGGAGAGGTGCTGTCAGCATTCGCATCCGACGACACCCACAGCGCCTATGTCACCGGCCCGTATGTATCCGAAGCGAAAAACAGACCGCTGACATCCGAACGCATTTTGGAAAATGCAGCCAGGACAGGCGGTACGGATTTTCATCTCCGGAGCGCAGCAGTTGACACGGACGGGAGAAGTTTTGTTCCGATCGGCTCCTTAAATGAGATCCGCCGGTCTGCACTGGAGGCTCTTAAGGAGGAGATTCTCGCGGAATACCTTCGGGATGAGCCGGATCTGCCCGCTTTTCCGAAGGCGGAGGCGCCTTCGGCGGAGAAAAAGATGGCCCTGTCCGCCCTTGTGCGGACGGAAGAGCAGTATACGTCCATACTTTCTACACACATTGCGGATAAGATCTATCTTGAAAGCGCCCTGATTTATGAAAGCGGAGAGCCGGTGGAAAGTGCAAAGCGGCTGATCCGCGCCGGTGTCAGGGAAGGGGCGGAAGTGTGGATCGCTCTGCCCTGCGTCACGCGCAGCGGAAGGGATGCCGCCGCACTCATCGAAGCGGGCAGGGAACTGGCCGGGATGGGTCTTGCAGGCTTTTTAATCCGGTCTTATGGCTCGTTTGCCGCAGTGCGGGAAGCGGGTTTCCTGCATCAGGCGGACGGCGGTACCCTTTCCGCACACGACGGGAGGGCGAAGTCCGGGGACAATTGTCACCTCCCGCAGGTGCGTCTCGACGCCGGTCTCTACACATGGAACGATGAAGCAGTGCAGTTTTTCCGGGAACTTGGAGTGTGTGCGCTCACGGCTCCGTATGAGCTGAACCGGAAGGAACTGTTCGCCAGGGATAACGCGGGATCCGAGATGATTGTCTACGGCAGTATTCCGCTCATGGTGACGGCAAATTGTGTGAAGATGAACACGGAAGGGTGCAGTCACCGCGGGGAGAGCCTGACGCTGACGGACCGGATGGGCGCTGTGTTCCGGGTGAAATGTGAGTGCCCGTTCTGCTATAATCTGATATACAACAGTATTCCCCTGTCCCTTCTAAAAGAGCTGGATACGATCCGGCGGATGGGATTTGACGGGCTGCGGCTTCAGTTTACCGGTGAGAGCGGGAAGGAGACGGCAGATATTGCGCGGGCGTTTTCGGATGCGATGCACGGCAGGGCGGCTGCCCTTCCGTTTGAGACGACGAAAGGACACTTTATGCGCGGCGTGGAGTGAAGTCAATGAAGATAATCATTCAGCTGACAAAATATCTCTTCCTTTTTATGATCCTTCTTTATGCGCTGAAGGATTATACATATCTTGCGCGCAAAAATGAGGAGAGCAAGAGCCGCATCCTTCGAAGCCAGATTCGGGAACTCTTCTATATCCCCATACTGGGATTCGTGATTCTGTTCATCGTGCAGAGGGATGTGTACATTCTGATCCTGCTTGCGGGTGTGATTGTCTACTTTGCGGTGACGCTCACAGGCTACCGGGTTCTTTACCCGAAATGCTCGCTCCTTCTGATCAACAATATGCTCATGCTTCTTTGCATCGGCCTCATCATGATCGCGCGTCTCTCCCTCGAGCAGGCTCTGAAGCAGTATATGATCGCGGCGGCGGCAACGGTCATCGCGTTTATCATACCGGTGATCATCCGGAAACTGAAGATACTGTCCCGCCTTACCTGGCTCTACGCCATTTTGGGCATCGGAGCGCTCATGTGCGTCCTGGTTCTTGCCCGGATGAGCGGCGGCGCGAAGCTTTCCATCACGGTGGGAGGGATCTCAATCCAGTTTTCCGAACTTGTCAAGATCACACTGGTCTTTTTCCTCGCCGCAAAGCTTTCCAGGGATATCTCGTTCAGGAGCGTGGTGACCGCGACAGTTGTGGCGGCCATCCATGTCGGCATTCTGGTACTGTCTACGGATCTGGGGACCGCGCTCGTCTTCTTTATCACATATGTCGTGATGGTCTATGTGGCGACGAGAAGGCCTGTATATCCTCTAGCGGGACTCGCCGGCGGAAGCGCGGCGGCCGTCGCCGCCTACCATCTCTTCGGACATGTGCGGCAGAGGGTGATCGCCTGGAAGGATCCGTTCGCGGTGTATGACACCTCCGGGTATCAGATCGCGCAGGGACTCTTCGCAATCGGCGCCGGCGGCTGGTTCGGGACCGGCCTTACGCTCGGAAAACCCGAGACCATCCCGGTCGCGACGAAGGACTTCATCTTTGCTGCCATCTGTGAGGAGTTCGGCGGGATATTCGCGATGTGCCTGCTGCTGATCTGCATGAGCATGTACCTTCTGATCGTCAATATCTCCATGCTCATCCGGAACCGGTTTTACCGGCTCATCGCGATCGGACTGGGAACAGAGTACGCGTTTCAGGTATTCCTGACAGTCGGAGGCGTCACGAAGCTGATTCCGATGACCGGCATCACACTTCCGCTCGTCAGCTACGGCGGAAGTTCAGTCATGAGCACGATCATCATGCTCGCGATCATCGAGGGACTTTACCTGATGCGCGAGGACGAGGCGGAGGAGCGGGAAGCCGCACAGCAAAGCGAGAACCTGGTACGGTGAGCTGCCGCAGAGCAGACGCCGCAGCATTTATATGTAAAAGAGGCAGATCTTGAGACACAGAAACCGTGACACAAGAGAACTCAATACGGAACATGAAATCGGCAGGGACGTACAGCGCATCCTGGACGGCCGCGGCGTCGCGCGCCGCGAGATCGACAGCGAGGCCGGCCCGGATATCTTCCCCGGCATGGAAGATGCCGGGATCGGAGCGGTGTCGTATTCGGATATGGAAGATGTATACGCGGACGAAGCTCGCACAGACACTTCCGAAAGAAGAAGGCAGGCGCAGGGCGACGGGAAACCGCGGACAAAAAAACGGGGAAGAGGACCGTACCTGTTTATTTCGTATGCTTTCATGATTCTGTTTCTGCTCCTTCTCGGACAGATCGTCTATTTCAATCTGAAGCTGAAGGACGGGATTCTTAACAGCCCGTATAACCGCCGGCAGAATGCGATGGCTGAGTATATCACCCGCGGGGAGATCCGCTCTCACGACGGGGAGGTGCTGGCGAAGACCGTCACGGATGAAGAGGGAAATGAAACCCGCGTATATCCCTTCGCCAACGAGTACGCGCACGCCGTCGGTTTCGCGACGTACGGGAAGAGCGGGATTGAAGCGGCGGCCAACTACCAGCTCATGACGTCGCACGCCAATATTATCGACGAAGTGATCAACGACCTCCGCGGCCGGAAGAATCCCGGCGATAACGTGATTTCCACCCTCGATTCCCGCCTGCAGGACATCTCGTACCGCGCCCTCGGCGACTTCCGAGGGGCGGTGATCGTGCTGAATCCGAAGACCGGCGCGATCTACGCCATGGTCGCAAAACCGAATTTCGACCCCAACACGCTCGCCGAAACCTGGGATGAGATGGTGTCTGACTCCTCGAATTCCCAGCTCCTCAACCGGGCGACCCAGGGTCTGTATCCCCCGGGATCGACCTTTAAGATGGTGACTTCGCTCGCGTATTTCCGCCGCTATCACGATTTCTCCCGCTTTCACTATGAGTGCACGGGAGAATATGAGGTGGGAAGCATCACGGTGCACTGCTTTAAGGGATCTGTACACGGGGAAGAGGATTATACGGCTGCATTTGCCAGAAGCTGCAATACCGCCTTCTCACAGATCGGCCTTGACCTCGGAGCCTCCGCCCTCACGCGGACGGCGGACTCCCTTCTTTTCGGGGACTCCCTCCCGTCGGATATTCCCGCCTCTAAGAGCCGCTGGAGCCTCACGAATGACTCCGGCGACGCGGAAGTAGTGCAGACGGCTTTCGGGCAGGGCAAGACGCTTGTCACACCGTATCATATGGCCCTTATCGTGTCGGCGATCGCAAACGACGGCGTTCTTATGAAACCCCATCTCATCGATCATGTGGAAAATGCATCCGGCATGGTCCTGACGAAGACCCGGCCGGCGCGCTATAAACAGCTTCTGACAGCTTCGGAAGCTTCGGCGCTTCGGAACCTCATGACAGCTGTCGTGACCGACGGCTCGGCCAGCGCGCTCTACGGCCGCGGTTACGAGGCGGCGGGCAAAACCGGCTCCGCTGAATATGTGACAGCCTCGGGCGGGATCGGGACCCATTCCTGGTTTGTCGGTTTTACCGGCGGCGATGACCCGGATCTTGCGATTGCTGTTCTCGCGGAAGACGGCGGCGCCGGAAGTTCCACAGCGGTTCCGATCGCCGGAGAAATCCTCGATGCCTATTACGCCGGCATCGATGCGGAATACCGGCAGGCGGAGGAAGAGGAACCGGCAGAGCCGCTTCCCGAAAGCGGGGAAGAAGAGGAATAGCTCTTAAGGAATATGTTTGAGAATTATGTATGATAAGTATATAATATGTATGGATGACCGGAGAGATTCACATCTGACAGCGGAGGTGACGGCATATGAAATGGTATGAACCGCTTTATATCGGAGACAATATCGCCAAATATGCGGACCGGATCCGAAAGAGGCTTGAATCCGGCCAGACGGAGCTGGATCATTATATAGTGACATTCGCGGCTTCTCCGGCGGATTATCTCGATGTGATGAATATGCGGTATCTGACACAGGATGCGCTCAGAAAGTATATCCCCCCGATTGTCGGGATCGCCAAAGATAAGTCGGAAGCGATGGGACTTGTGGTCAGGATTACGGAGGAGTGCGTGCGGGAGACAGGCGGCGCCGATCTCCGCGGCTACCTGATGGAAAAAGGCAGGATTATATCCTGATGAACAAAAACCATTCTTTGTGGTTAATCCCCTGCAGAGTGTGATATAATTCATGGTTGAGATATTTTCGCTTTCGTACAGCAAGTGATGTTTGTGCTGGACAGACAACGAATAGAACAGGAGAATGGGGCAGTCTTATGTGGAGCACAGTCCTGGGGATCCTTCTTATAATCGGAAAGATTCTTCTCATTATTCTTCTTGTGATCCTCGTCCTTCTTCTTTTGATCCTTTTTGTTCCGTTTCGCTATACAGTCTCGGCGGACGGAAAGGATAAAACGGTTCACGGGCAGGCCTGCGTGAGCTGGCTGCTTCGCCTGGTCTCCGTGTCGCTGGACTTCTCAAAGGGTGATCCGGCGATTCCCGACGGGAAGAGGATGACGCTTCGGATTTTCGGCATTTCTCCCGCTGAGGTAAAGCGGAATCTGGCCAGAAAAAAGAAGCAGAAGGAGCGGGAGGAGAAGAAGGAGAAGATCGAAAAGATCAAGGCGGAGGATCCGGAGCGCTATGAAGAGATGAAATCGAGGGCGCTTCAGAAAAAAGAGGAAAAAGAGCAGGAGAAGATACAAAAAGCGGAGGAGGCAAAAGCCCGCAAAGAAGCGGAGGCCGCCGAGCGCGCAAGGGAAGAAAAGCGGCTCGAGAGGCTGAAGATCTATGCGAAGCAGCGCATGGGCTATATGCGGCGATGGATCAGGGCTTTCTCCCAGTCTCTTCGGTTCGCGTTCGCCGCTGTGATCTTCGGAATCATAGAGCTGTCCCGCCTGCCTGCGGCTCTGTCTGTGTGGATCGGCAGGATCGCTTCGGAGACAGCTGCATTTTTTGATTCCCTAAGTCAAATCAGCTGGTTTCTGACGGACAGCCGCACGGGGAATGCCCTGTCTCACGTAAAGAGGAAGATCGGAGAGATCCTCCGGCATATCTGGCCGGGAAAGCTGGACGGGGAGATCACGTTCGGCCTCGGGGATCCTTCAACAACGGGCATGGCCCTTGCCGCTGCGTCCGCAGCGTGGCCGCTTTACGGAGGGTCCGTCCGCATCTCACCTGATTTTGAGGAGAAGCGATTTGATGGGGCCGTCACCCTGAAGGGAAGAGTCCGGCTCATCACGATCGTCTGTATTTTGCTGACAGCGTTTTTTAACAGGAATGTCCTGTATGTCTACCGGTATTATAAGAAAAATAAAAAAATGAAGGAGGCTTCGTAACATGGCGGATAATGAATTTAAAAACACAGTACAGACATTGTTTGAGGGAATGGAGGGATTCCTTCAGTCAAAGACCGTCGTGGGAGAGGCGATCCACATTGGCGATACGGTGGTGCTTCCTCTCGTGGACGTCACGTTCGGCGTGGGGGCCGGAGCCAACCAGGGAGATAAGCGCAACCCCAATTCGGGCGGCGGCATGGGCGGAAAGATGAGCCCGACGGCCATGCTCGTGATTTCTAATGGAACCACTAAGCTTGTCAGTGTCAAGAACCAGGACAGCATCGGAAAAATACTGGATATGGTTCCCGATATGGTCAATAAGTTTACAGGAAAGAATAGTTCCGATCTGGAAGAGACACTGAAGGATCTGGAGAGCGAGACCGAATAAAGCAGTCAGGGACAGGCATCCTGACGGAGGCTTTTTAACGAACAGGGAATTCCGGGGGAATTTCCTGTTCGTAAAAAAAGTGCTTGCATTGCATCTCCTATTCTGCTAGAATAGGAGCGTTCGAGCCCGCGCAGGGTTTAGCTTTTGTGCAAGGAGGTGTTAACCGATGGCAGTTTGTTCAGTTTGCGGAAAAGGCGCTCATTTTGGAAATAATGTGAGCCATTCACATAGAAGATCCAACAGAATGTGGAAATCCAATATCAGAAGGGTCAAGGTGAAGGTCAACGGAACTCCGCAGCATGCGTATGTATGCGCACAGTGCCTCAAGTCCGGTAAGGTCGAGCGGGCATAATTCGCAGCGGTCTGTTACCTGTTCTGACGGGTATTTTCCGTTCATTTTCAGTATGAAATTAAGATGCTGCATCGCCTGCAGCATCTTTTTTCTTTTCTTTTACAGGCTGCGCGTATATAATAATAACTACTCCGTACTTCCGACGGCCGGAAGCATACAGCTTCCGGGTCTGTGGGACCGGATGCGGAGCTGCCGCAGTTCCTTTGGAAAGAGCGAATCTGCTTGCCTGCGGCTGTACGGGTTCCTGTTCCGGAATCGGTACCATGTTCAGCCTCCCCCGGAACAGGGGGACGCTTTCTGTATATGCATGGAGGTAAAAGTATGAAGGGTCATCTGAACTCTGAATTCGGCAATATCTTTGTGGATGCGGATGTCATCGCGACATACGCGGGGAGTGTAGCTGTCAGCTGCTTCGGCGTTGTGGGAATGTCTGCCTATAATATGAGGGACGGTCTGTTTCATATCCTGAAGAAGGACAGCTTGAAATACGGCATCAATGTGAAGATTGATGAGAACCGGATCTATCTGACCATACACTGCATCATCGCCTATGGCGTCAGTATTCTCACGGTGACGGAGAATCTGGTCGAAGCGGTGAAATATAAAGTGGAGCAGTTCACGGGGCTTCCGGTCGAGAAGGTTGACGTTCTCGTCGAAGGCGTCCGTGTAATTGACTGATATCCCCGTTAACTGTTCAGAACGCCTGAAGCGTCACCATGCTTCCGGCGTATCCGCAAGTGCTGCGGGACTGCCGCCGGCAATACGGAAGACGTAATGTGCATTGCCTGCGGCCGTAACGAATCAGGGAAACCTGAATCGCTGCCATCGCATCTTCGAGGGAGGATATAATAACTAACGATGGATACATTAAATGCTAGAATGCTCCGCATGATGTTCCTCAGCGGAGCAAAAAACCTTGAAATTCACAAAGAGTGGATTAACCAGCTCAACGTTTTTCCGGTGCCGGACGGCGACACGGGAACCAATATGACGCTTACGATCATGGCAGCCGCAGGGGAGATCAACGCGCTCCCCGAGGACGCGGGAATTGACAAGCTGAGCAAGGCGATCTCCGGCGGATCCCTCCGGGGTGCACGCGGCAACTCCGGCGTCATCCTTTCGCAGCTGTTCCGTGGATTTACAAGGGTGGTCCGGGATGAGAAGGAGCTTGATATAAAGCTCATTGCATCCGCGATGGAGCGCGCTGTCGATACAGCCTATAAGGCGGTCATGAAGCCCAAGGAGGGCACGATCCTGACCGTTGCCAAGGCGATGGCGCGCAAGGCGGTTGAGATCCGAGATGAATCGGAGGATCTGGGCGCATTTTTCCGGGAGGTCCTCTCCGCCGGACAGGAGGCACTCGAGCATACGCCCGAACTTCTTCCGGTTCTTAAGGAAGCCGGCGTCGTAGACTCCGGCGGACAGGGATTGATGGTCATCCTGGAAGGAGCGGTGGACGCCTTCAACGGCAAGGAGCTGGATCTGAATTTTGAGTCCGTGGAGGTGCATGCCCCCGTACAGGAGAGGCGCGGCGAGATCAGCACGGACGATATTAAATTCGGCTACTGCACTGAGTTTATTATCCATCTAGAAAAGCCCTATACCGAGGAAGACGAAGAGAAGATGAAGGAGTTCTTTACCTCCATCGGCGACAGCCTTGTTCTCGTCTCTGACGATGAGATTGTGAAGATCCACGTTCACACGAATCATCCGGGACTGGCATTTGAGAAAGGTCTTGAGTACGGCTCCTTAAGCCGCATGAAGATTGACAATATGCGGATTGAGCACGAGGAGAAGCTCTTTAAAGAGGCGGAGGTACAGGCCGCAAGAGAAGCGGAAGCAAAGAAAGCCGACCGCGGGGAAAGAAAGAAGAACGGGTTTATCTCCGTGTCGATCGGGGAAGGCATGACAGAGATCTTCAAGGGTCTCGGCGTCGATTACCTGATTGAAGGCGGACAGACGATGAATCCCAGTACCGAAGATATGCTGAAGGCGATCGAGGAAGTACACGCGGAGACGGTGTATATTCTGCCGAACAACAAGAACGTGATTCTTGCAGCCAACCAGGCACAGGTGCTGTCCTCCGACTGCCTCGTTGTCGTTGTTCCGACCAAGACGATCCCGCAGGGCATCACAGCCATGATCAATTTTGATGAGAACCGTTCGCCGGAGGAGAATCTGGAGGCCATGAAGGAGTCGACGGAACTTGTCAGCACGATCGAAATCACATATGCTGTCCGGGATACGAAGCTGGACGGCGTAGAGATTCACAAGGACGATATCATGGCGATCGGCGACCGCGGAATCCTGGCAGTCGGATCCTCCATACAGGACGTCGCGATCGAGGCACTGTCGAAAGTTGTCACCGATGAGTCAGAACTCATCAGCGTGTACAACGGGGCGGAGTTTGGAGAGGCGGATCTCGAATCCCTTACGGATGCGATCGGCGAGAACTACCCGGATCTGGATCTGGAAGCCGCGTACGGCGGACAGCCGATCTATTACCTGATTCTCTCTGTTGAATAAGAATGATATCTGCGGGGACTGTACAGACAGTCCCCCTTGTTTTTGACCTGCGGGATGATACATGAAACTGACAGATATAAAAGGCATCGGACCGAAAACGGAAGAACTGTTCCATAAAATCGGGGTGGAGACGGCGGAGGACCTGATCCATTATTATCCTGTGGGATATGACGCTTACGAGGCGCCCGTCGCCATCGGCGCTGTGACAATTGGGGCAAAATGCGCCGTCGAGGGCTATATCGCGGGCTCTGTCACGATGCGGCGCTTCAACCGCGTGCAGATCCTGACGACAGAGATTCAGGATCCGACAGGCAGGATCCGTCTCACCTGGTTTAATGCCCCGTTTTTGCAGAAACTGCTGAAGAAGGGATCCCGCTATATTTTCCGGGGTACAGTGAAGGAGAAGAACGGGCGGCTTATGATGGACCATCCGGAAATCCACACACCCGAAAAATACGAAGAGATTCAAAAAACGCTCGTTCCTGTCTACTCCCTCACGAAAGGACTGACGGGAAAGCTGATCGCAAAATCCGTGAAGGAAGCGATGCGGATGTGCCTTCCCGCGATGAATGAATTTCTGCCGGAGCCTCTTATGCGCATGCACGGACTGATGGATGAGACGGATGCCATCCGCGTGATTCATTTTCCGGAGACGAGGGAAGAATTTCTGCTGGCCAGAAAGCGCCTTGTGTTTGATGAATTCTTTCTCTTTGTTCTGGCCGTACGGTCCCTCCGTGCGAAGGATGAGGAAGCGGTCAACTGTTTTCCGATGACGAAGGTATGGGAGACGGAGGAGGTGATCGAGCATCTGCCGTTCCCGCTCACGCGCGCGCAAAGAAGGGTCTGGCGTGAGATTGAGCAGGACCTGGCGGGAAAAAAGCCGATGTCCCGTCTGATCCAGGGAGATGTCGGATCCGGAAAGACCATTCTCTCTTTTCTGGCGATGATTATGGCCGCATCGAATGGGTACCAGAGCGTCCTCATGGCGCCGACGGAGGTCCTGGCGCGGCAGCATTTTGAAAAATTCACAGGACTAACCGCGGACGAATCCCTCGCATTCGTAAAGCCGGTTCTTCTGACAGGATCCATGACAGCGGCAGAGAAGCGGAATGCCTATGCGATGATCGAAGAGGGGACAGTCAACGCAGTCATTGGCACGCACGCGGTCTTCCAGGATAAAGTGAC
Source organism: Lachnospiraceae bacterium (assembly GCA_017430765.1). The sequence continues at coordinate 38,269 of JAFRMI010000020.1, forward strand.
ATACCGTGCCCTCTCTCTTGTGATCACGGACGAACAGCACCGTTTCGGCGTGCGCCAAAGAGAGGCCCTTATGATGAAAGGAATGCCCCCGAATACGATGGTGATGAGCGCTACGCCGATCCCGCGCACGCTCGGCGTCATCTATTACGGGGATCTGGACCTGTCCGTGATCGATGAGATGCCCGGGAACCGGCTTCCGATCAAGACGGCGGTCGTCGATCTCACCTGGCGTGAGAAAGCGCTGGCATTTATGGGGCGTAAGATGGCGGAGGGAAGGCAGGTCTATGTGATCTGTCCGATGATCGAGGAGAACGATGCTTTTGACGCGGCCGATGTCGTCACCGTGAGCGGTGAGATGAAGAAGGTTTTTCCCTCTCATCGGATCGAGATGCTGCACGGACGGATGCGGCCCGAAGAAAAGAACGCCGTGATGGAGCGGTTTCTGGCCGGGGAGACGGATATGCTCGTTTCCACGACAGTCATTGAAGTCGGCGTAGATGTTCCCAATGCGACTGTTATGGTGGTTTTCAATGCGGAACGGTTCGGTCTCGCCCAGCTTCACCAGCTGCGCGGGAGAGTGGGCCGCGGGAAGGAGCAGTCTTACTGCATCTTTATGGCGGGGCAGAAATCCGATGCGGTCACCGAGAGGCTGATGATTCTTGGCAGATCGACGGACGGTTTCGAGATTGCCGAGAAGGATTTCGCCATGCGCGGTCCGGGGGATCTGCTGGGAATCCGGCAGAGCGGTGATGCGATGTTCCGGATCGCCGATATCTCGAAGGACGGAGAAATTCTTAAGCTTGCAGGGGAGACGGCGGCCTCCGTCTTTAAAGACGATCCCGCCCTGATCTCAGAGGAATACCGCCGGCTGGGGAGCGCTCTTGAGCAGTATATGAGTGCAAATGAGCGAAAAATCGTCCTGTGATCGACATTTTTTTGTACAATATGATGAAAATGTGGTATACTGATTCTGATATACAGGAAAGAAAAGACATTCCGAAACCCGACGTGAAGATATGAACAGAAGAGGAAATACATGAATATCGGAATTATAGCGCATAACAGTAAACGCATGCTGATTGAAGATTTCTGCATTGCATATAAAGGGATCCTTTCGCGGCACGACATCTATGCGACCGGTACGACCGGCCGCCGCATTGAAGAGGTAACGAACCTCCATGTCCATAAATTTCTTCCGGCCTCTTTGGGCGGGGACAAGCAGTTCACCGAGATGATCGAGCGCGGCGCCATGGATATGGTCATCTTTTTCTACAATCCATCCATGCTGGATCCCAAAGATCCGGACATCAAGAATGTCCTGTCTGCGTGTGACCAGAATACAATTCCTATTGCGACAAATATTGCCACTGCTGAGATGCTGATCCTGGGACTTGGCCGCGGGGACCTCGACTGGAGAATCGGTATGAAGAGCAGTGATATTCTATGAGGGTGATCGCGGGCAGCGCCCGCTCCATGCCGCTTCGGACGGTAAAGGGGATGGATGTACGTCCCACGACCGACCGCACAAAAGAAACACTGTTTAATATAATCCAGTTCCGGATACCGGGGTGCCGGTTTCTTGATCTCTATGCCGGTTCCGGATCCATCGGCATTGAGGCGCTGAGCCGCGGCGCCTCTTACGCATGCTTTGTCGAACGTGACCGGAAGACCCAGAAATTGATTCTGGAGAATCTGGAATTTACGAAGCTGATCGACCGGGCAGAACTGATCCGCGGGGATGTTTCCTCCGCTCTCGCACACCTTTCAGGCCGGGAGCCGTTCGATATCATCTTCATGGATCCGCCTTTTCTGCACGGATTGGAGAAAGAAACACTGACCGCCCTGTCCCGCGACAGATCTCTTCTTGCCCCCGGAGGCATCATTATTGTGGAAGCAGATCCCAAGACAGATTTTTCATACCTCGATGAGCTCGGTTTCGCAGCTGTCAATCAACGCGTCTACTCCAGAAGTTCCCATCTGTTTTTACAGCCCGTCTGACAGGATCTTTTATGATCCCCGAAAGCTCTTTCGGCATTTAGCGGGGATTTGGCTAACTGGACATCTATAAGAGGACTACATACTATGAGACGAGCAGTATACCCCGGGACTTTCGACCCGTGCACGAACGGACACCTGGATATCATCCGCCGGGCATCCGTTTTGTTTGATGAAGTAATCGTCGGAGTTTTACGCAATTCCACAAAAACTCCGTTGTTTTCTGTTACTGAACGTGTTAATATACTTAAAGAAGTGACGGCTGAGATTCCCGGGGTGAGAATTCTTTCATTTGAGGGACTGTCGGTCGATTTTGTGCGGTCGTGCGAAGCACAGGTGATCATCCGCGGTCTGCGGGCGATTACCGATTTTGAGTACGAACTGCAGATGGCACAGACGAACCGCGTCCTCGCGCCGGATATCGATACGATGTTTCTGACCACGTCACTGGAATATGCATATCTGAGTTCCACGATCGTCAAGGAGATCGCTTCCTACGGCGAGGATGTGGGGCGGTTTGTTCCCCCGTACGCGGCGGAACAGATAATGGCGAAGATTAGAAAATAAAGGAGATCCATCCGCAATGAGCAGCAGAATCGAACAGATTATTGAAGAGATCGAAGAGTATGTGGACAGCTGTAAGTTCCAGCCCCTTTCAACAACGAAGATCGTCGTCAACAAGGAGGAACTGGAAGAGCTGCTTCGGGAACTTCGTTTAAAGACGCCCGACGAGATCAAGAGATATCAGAAGATCATCTCCAATAAAGACGCGATTCTCGCAGATGCGCAGGCGAAAGCGGACGGTATTATTGCGAGCGCCGAGGCGCGGGCCAAGGAGATGATCAGTCAGCACGAGGTCATGCAGCAGGCGTACGCGCAGGCGAACGACACGATCAACAAAGCGAACCAGCAGGCGCAGAGCATCGTGGATTCCGCCACACAGGACGCGAACAACATCCGCTATTCCGCCATTACCTACACGGATGACATGCTGGCCAACTTAGGGAATATTCTCGGCAACACGATCGAGGATGCCAGTTCCAGATGCAACGGCCTTCTCCAGTCCCTGCAGGGCGCTTACAACATCGTCAAGCAGAACCGCGCCGAGCTCGCACCGCAGACAGCGGCCGGCGGCGCGTCCGCTCCGGTTCCTTCCGCTCTGCCGGATGACGGCGGTTATCAGGATATGGGCCGGATGGATGACATAGATGATCTCAGCGATCTGGACGATCTGGATGATCTTGACGATTTCGACGACGAGGACTAAGACGGATTGATACGAGGGGGATGTTCCTGTGAACATCCCCTTTTTCAACGAGAGCAGATCTCAGGCGGAGATGCATGAAAAAGCAAAAAAACCGGGAAGAGAAGGTCTGTATTAAAAAAGGAGGCATATATGGGAGTTTTGGAAGGACTCAAACCGGAACAGGTTTTCCGGTTTTTCGGGGAGCTGGAGGAGATCCCGCGCGGATCCGGCAATACAAAAGCAGTGGTGGAGTATCTGACAGCATTCTGCACCGAGCGCGGACTGCGCTATGCGGCGGATGAGGGTGGAAATTTCATCGCTTACGCGGACGGAACGAACGGAAGGGAAGACGCGGAGCCTGTTATTCTGCAGGGTCATATGGATATGGTCTGTGTGAAAGAACCCGGGTCTCTCCATGATTTTCTGAAAGATCCGCTGGACCTTGTCGTCGAGGGAGACCTTCTTTACGCGAACGGCACGTCCCTTGGCGGCGATGACGGCATCGCGGTCGCTTATATGCTGGCGATTCTGGATGATCCGTCTCTGACGCACCCTCCTTTGGAGTGCCTCTTCACGAACGATGAGGAGATCGGCCTTTTAGGTGCTTCTGCTCTGGACGCCTCTCATCTAAAGGGCCGCCGTATGGTGAACCTCGATTCAGAGGACGAGGGGATCTTCACCTGCGGATGTGCGGGAGGCGGCGTAATTGACTGCGTATTTCCCATGAAACGGATCCGCGTGTCAGGGCGGAAGGTCAATGTGACAATCAGCGGTCTTCTGGGAGGCCATTCCGGCATACAGATCGATGCCGGGCGCGCCAACTCGAACAAGATTGCGGGACGCCTTCTTCTGGGACTCGATGAAGTTGCGGCCTGGTCCCTCACGGACATCCGCGGCGGCGTGAAGGATAATGCGATTCCGAACGAGACAGTGATCGGGCTTGTGATCGACGAGGAGGATCTGGGCGGACTGACTGCATATTTGAAGAAGATGGAGGAAGACCTGCGCGAGGAATATGCGGGAACGGATGAAGGCGCCGTTATCACGGTGGATCCGGGAGCGACCGGAAGCCATCAGGCACTGGATCTTGCGTCACAGGATCTGCTGATGCATCTTTTGACTGTGACGCCTCATGGAGTCCGAAAGATGAGCGGAGCGCTGCCGGGGCTCGTCGAGACCTCCTGCAACGCGGCCATCGTGCAGCTGACGGACAGCACGCTTACGATGACAACGAGCGTCCGCAGCTCGGTGGATTCCGCGAGGAAAGCGCTCATGAATGAAATCGTCCGGACATGTGAGTACCTCGGGGGAAGCGCACACGTATACGGCACATATCCCGGCTGGGCATTCCAGCAGGAATCCCCGCTTCGGGATACGATGGTGGAGACGTACAGGGAGATGTACGAGGAAGAGCCGGTGGTCGACGTGATTCACGCGGGACTTGAGTGCGGACTTTTTGCCATGAAGATCCCGGGCCTTGACGCTGTTTCTATCGGACCGGCCATGGCGGATGTGCACACAGCTTCCGAGCGGCTTTCCATCGAGTCGGCCGGGCGTGTCTATGAGTATCTTGTAGAGCTTCTCTCAAAATTATAATATACACATCCTCCGGCATCCGCAGCGGAGAATAAACCGCGATGACGGAGGAGGTTACAGATCAGCTGCTGAGACGATCCCGATTTTTTGCAGGTATTACGATATGGAAATTCAGCTCTGGAAAGAACTGCTTGATCCCTATGAGCAGGCCGTTCTGGAACTTTTGACCAAATTTCACAATCTGAAAGAAGCACACAGAAGGCGGAATGTGTATTCCCCCATTGAGAGTGTCAGCGGAAGGGTAAAGACTGTCGCCAGTATTTTGGAGAAAATGCAGCGGAAAGGCATTTCCTTCGAGCAGATGGAGGAAGAAGTCGACGACATCGCGGGGATCCGGATCATATGCCAGTTCGTTGAGGACATCAGCAAGGTGGAGGCCCTGATTGACCAGAGGACGGATCTGGAAGTGCGCAGCCGGCAGAGCTATCTGGCGCAGAACCAGAAAAAAAGCGGCTACCGAAGCCTGCATCTCCACACCTGGTACACGGTGCAGACGATCGACGGGCCGAAGAGACTGCAGGTGGAGATTCAGATCCGTACGATGGCGATGAATTTCTGGGCGACGACGGAGCATTCCCTGCAGTACAAATACAAGGGCAGCATTCCCGAACATGTCGCGATGACTTTGAGCCGCGCATCGGATGCGATCGGCAGGCTCGACAAGGAGATGTCACAGGTGCGGAATGAAATCATGAACGCACAGATTGACAGCCAGATCGAGGTCAATCTGGTGAAGGATATCCTCCGGAGCATTGAGAACCTATACCGGCTTGACAACAAGCGGGAAGTCGTCAAGATTCAGAACGAGTTTTACCGGATCTTTTCGATGCACGACCTGGACGAGCTCGAGCGGTTCAGCAAGCAGCTCGATATTCTGGCAGAGGGCTCGCGCGCCCAGTCTGTGGATACGCATGTTTCATCATAAGACGGATACAAAGACAGGAGATGCGGAAAACGTCCCCTGTCTTTTTTGCAATTGCGAAACTACTCTTTCATGAATGAGTGAAAGGGGGTTGAAGCCCGCCTGCGGACTTTATTGTGAGGCTTTCATTTTCGGAAGATCTTTGTTATACTTAAAAGCTGATCCTGTATAATAAACCGCACCGTACATACGGGCATCATGACAGAAGGAGATAAGAATGTCGAAAGCGAGAAAGGGCGAGTGGGGATATTTCCGCTCTGAGAGAAAGAGGAGAATCCTGATGACGGTCGCTCTCCTTGCCATTCCCGTCCTCATTCTCGTCAGCAGCTATCTCTATTTCGGTACGAGGCAGAACCTCATGACTGTCGTCGCGATGGTGGGAATGGTGCCGTTTGCGATGAGCATTGTCAGCACAATCATGTTTTTCCTCAGGCAGTCGATCCCTGAGGAGGAATACCGTTCTATCGCAGAACACGAAGGGAATCTGACCGTCGCATACGAGCTGTATTTTACATCGGAGAAGCAGAACGCGCTCGTTGACTGCATCGCGATCTGCGGAACAGAACTCGTGGGCCTTGTGACGGATCCGAAGACAGACGCCCGCTTTGCTGCGGATCACCTGACGAAGATGCTGCGTGCGGACGGCTACCGTATGCACGTACACATGCTGACGGATGAAAAAAAGTTTCTGGAACGGATGGATTCCCTGAATGCCCACGCGGATTCTCTGCGGGCAGGGCTTTCCTACAAACCGTCCCCCGGATATGAGGAGTACGGCCGGGAGGATATGATCCGGCACCTCGCGCTGCAGTATGCGCTGTAAATTATGCAGGAGATCGTGATTGCCGGCACGGAGGCCGGGCAGAGGCTCGACAAGTTTCTGCGGAAATACCTGCGTGAAGCATCCTCCTCCTTTATCTACAGGATGCTCCGCAAAAAGAATATCACGCGCAACGGGCGGAAAGCGGAAGGCTCCGACATGGTGTCGGAAGGGGACTGCATCCGGTTTTATTTTTCGGATGAAACCTTTTTGAAACTCCGGGGCACTGCCACGGCGGAAAATGCAGCCGCTCCCATGCTCCCGGACGCATCTGTCCTCTATGCGGATGCGGATTTCCTGGCGCTGAGCAAGCCTGCCGGGTATCTCACACAGCCCGACGGAGGGGAGGTCCCCGCCATATCGGACGGTCTGCCGGACCTGCTGTTAAAAAAAGGCCTTGTAAAGGCGGAGGATCTGCGCGCGTTCCGTCCTTCCCCGGTGAACCGTCTGGACAGGAACACGAGCGGCATTGTCCTTGCGGGAGTATCGCTGCGCGGGTCGCAGATCCTGTCCGCCCTGATCAGGGAGAGGGAAGTGAAAAAAGAATACCTGGTCCTTGTCGAGGGAGAAGCGGATCTTCAGGGCGTGAAAAAAGCGCACTATCAAAAAGACCGGAAGAACAATCTGGTCTCAATCCGCGCCGCTGCGCCGGACGACCCTCCCGAGTCCATGATCGTGACGTCTTTTGCTGTGATCGGGCGGACAAAAGAAGCGTCCCTTCTTAAAGCAGAGCTGATCACCGGCCGCTCACACCAGATCCGTGCGCATCTTAAGTATCTGGGGCATCCTGTGATCGGTGACAGAAAGTACGGAAACGGACCTGCGCACGGAGCAAAACGGCAGATGCTGCACGCGTTCCGCGTGACGTTTCCGAAGAATGCCGTCCTTGCGGACACCGGTCTTTACGGGCGCACCATCACAGCTCCGCCGCCGGAGGATATGCGGCGCGTGATGGCATCATACGGTTTCGAACGTATGGATATGGAGTAAGATACATCCTATGCTGTATACGGTCTGCTGCATGGGATTGGAGAACGGCTTTCGCGGCTCCCCGGTTTGAGACCAGCGCGAAAGAAAGCAACTGATGTCGCTTACTGTATAAGGAGTGTAACAAACTGAATGAAGGCGGCAGATAAGAATACGAAGGAAATAAAAAACGGGAAGAGCTCTATCATGAAAGAGATCCTGGATTATATCATCATGATCGTAGTTGTGGTCGGCGCGGTGCTGCTGATCAATGAATTTCTTCTGATTAACGCCCGGATTCCGTCCGCATCAATGGAGAACACGATCATGACCTATGACCGCGTGTTCGGAAACCGGCTCGCGTATAAGAGCAAGGATCCGGAACGGTTTGACATCGTGATCTTCCGGTATCCGGACAACGAGAAAATGCTCTACATCAAGCGCGTGATCGGGCTTCCCGGCGAGACGGTGAATATCGTGGACGGCAAGGTTTATATTAACGACAGCACGGAACCTCTCGACGACAGCTTCTGTCCGGAACCGCCGGAGGGCAGCTTCGGTCCGTACGTCATACCTGAGGGCCATTTCTTCATGCTCGGAGACAACCGCAATAACAGCGCGGATTCCAGATACTGGATCAATACCTATGTGTCGCGGGATGAGATTCTCGGGCAGGCGGCCCTCAGATACTGGCCGCTGACCAGATTCGGGATGGTGCACTGATATGGCCACGTGGAGTTCAAGGGGCCTGCGCGGTTCCACACTGGAGGACCTTGTCAACCAGACCATCCTGCAGCTGCGCGAGGACAATCTCGCGCTGATCCAGAAGATTCCGACGCCCATTACGCCGATTACGATTGATAAGGTGACGAGGCACATTACCCTCGCGTATTTCGAAGCGAAAAGCACGGTGGACTATGTGGGCGTCGTCCAGGGGATCCCGGTCTGCTTTGATGCCAAGGAGTGTGCGGAGGATACATTTCCTCTCGCCAATATCCATGAGCATCAGGTGGCTTTCATGACGGACTTTGAGAAGCAGGAGGGGATTTCGTTCCTGCTTCTTTTTTTCTCGAAACGGCAGGAGTTTTATTACATGCCGTACGCGGAAATGATGGAATTTTGGAACCGGATGAAAATGGGCGGAAGAAAAAGCTTCCTGATCTCGGAGCTCGACCCGGCGTATTTTCTGACGGTTACGCGCGACAGCTGCCTGCCGATTTTAGAGGGGCTGCAGAAAGATCTCAATGCCAGAGGAGATGATTATGAAAAAGCTGCTGATTCACACACCTGAAGGGTTCCGGGATCTCTACGGAGGGGAACTGGTAAGGAAGAGGGCTCTTATGGGGCACATCCGTGATGTATTTTCCTCCTACCGTTACTGCGGGATCGAGACGCCCATGGTGGAGTATTTTGATGTGTTCGGAAGCGATGTGGGAACCACGCCGTCCTCCGAACTCTATAAGTTTTTTGACAGGGACGGCAATACGCTGGTTCTGCGCCCGGACTTTACCCCGTCTGTCGCGAGGGCGGTCTCCATGCATTTCTCGGAGGAGGACATGCCGTATCGCGTGAGCTACGAGGGCAGCACGTTCGTCAACTCCCAGGAGTACCAGCTGCTTCTCAAAGAGCAGACGCAGATGGGCGTGGAACTCATAGGGGACGGGAGCGTTGAAGCGGATGCCGAGATTCTGATGCTCACCTGTGACGCGCTCCGCAGGGCGGGTCTCACCGACTTCCTTCTGAGCGTCGGGGAGAATAATTACTTTAAATCCCTGGCACAGGACTCAGGTCTTGGCGAGGAGCGGATCGAGGAAGTGAGAAGGCTCATTTCCAACAAGAATTTCTTCGGTGTCGATGAACTTCTCGAGGCGGAGGAGACCTCACCGCGCATCCGGGAGGCCTTCGTGCACCTTCCGCAGCTTTTCGGCGGGTCCGAGATCCTTGCGGAAGCCGAATCCTACGCCGCTAACGAAGGAGCGGCCCTTGCCATCGAGCGGCTGCGCGCGATCGAGCAGCTCACGCGCGGCACCGGGAACGAGCGGTATATCTCGTATGACTTCGGTCTTTTGAGTAAGTTCCATTACTACACCGGCATTATTTTCTCGGCATACACGTACGGTGTCGGGGAGCCGGTGGCGAAGGGCGGCCGGTACGACCGTCTGGTCGGACATTTCGGCGTGGACGCGCCCGCTGTCGGCGTCGGGTTCTCCGTGGATCATATGATGAATGCCCTCGCAAGGCTTGGCACGAGGAAGGAACGGGATTTATGCGATATCTGACAATCGCCCTCACGAAGGGACGGCTTGCAAAAAAGACACTTTCCCTGTTTGAGAAAGTGGGAATTACATCCGCCGGTGCGGATGATGACGGAACACGCAAATTGATCTTTACAAATGAAGAGATGAAGATCCGCTTCTTCCTCGCGAAGGGACTCGATGTGCCGACCTATGTCGCGTACGGCGCGGCGGATATCGGGATCGTCGGGCGCGACACGATCCTCGAGGAGGGACGGAAGATCTACGAAGTTCTGGATCTGGGATACGGAAAATGCAGAATGTGCATCTGCGGGCCGGAGTCGGCGAAGGCGGCTTTAGCATCCGGGGACCAGATCCGCGTCGCGACAAAGTACCCGAACATCGCGAAGGATTACTTCATGGGTAAAAAACATCAGACGGTGGAGATTATCAAGATGAACGGTTCGATCGAACTCGCGCCGATTGTCGGACTCTCTGAGGTGATTTGCGATATCGTGGAGACAGGGACCACACTCCGTGAGAACGGACTGCAGGTTCTCGAAGAGGTCTGTGATCTCTCCGCAAGGGTTGTCGTCAACCAGGTCAGTATGAAGATGGAAAACGAACGTATCACAAACCTCATCACATCCCTTAAGGAGGCACTGAATCCATGAGAATCGAACGGCTCACAAAGAATACGATGGAAGATATGCAGAAAAAGATGCTGCGGAGAAGCCCTGACAGCTACCCGAGGGAGGAAGCCGCCGTCGCGGAGATCCTTCAGAGGGTGAAAGAAGAGGGGGATGCCGCTCTCTTTGCGTACGAGAAACAGTTTGACAATGCGGACCTGACGAGGGATACGATCCGCGTCTCCGCGGATGAGGAGGCGGCGGCGTACGAGGCAGTCGACCCGGCGCTCATCGGAATAATCCGCCGCGCCATTGAACGGATCCGCGCGTTCCATGAACATCAGAAGCAGGACAGCTGGTTTATGACGGAAGAGAACGGCATGGTTCTCGGACAGCGCGTCACGCCGCTTCGGAGAGTCGGCGTCTACGTGCCCGGCGGCAAGGCGGCCTATCCGTCTTCCGTTCTCATGAATATCGTTCCCGCCAAAGTTGCCGGCGTGGATGAGATTATTATGTGTACGCCTCCGGGACGCGAGAGCGGAACGGTTGACCCGGTGACGCTCGTCGCCGCAAGAGAAGCCGGAGCGGATGTGATTTTGAAGGCGGGCGGCGCACAAGCGATCGGTGCGATGGCGTACGGGACGGAGAGCGTGCCGAAGGTGGATAAGATTACGGGGCCCGGCAATATCTATGTCGCGCTCGCCAAGAAAGCGGTCTA